>DATDGT010000228.1:0-79273 GCA_036521975.1 Bryobacteraceae bacterium | reverse complement strand
GCGGCCCGCTCGTCTACGCGCTGGAATCGGAAGAGCCACTACAGCGCTCCCTCGATGCTACCTGCCGAAAGTTTCACGTCTTCCTCACCCAGCAGACCCGCTGAGACGCTCAGATCACCCACAGATTCCCCCGACGAGGCTCGAAATTCGGCCCAAACTGCCCGCTTATCCGTATTTCGACTACCGTTTCTACAAGCGGCTGCAGAGCGATTCCTCGACGCTGTTCCAGATCGCCGGCAAATGGGAGCTTATTCTTCCGCTGGAGCGCGGGGGCGCGGTAGATCGCGTTTATCCGCATGCCGTCACGGACAATTTCTTCGCGGATTTGGGCGTCGCTCCGCTTCTTGGCCGCGAGCTTCAAAAGGGCGATGAAGGCGAGGCCGTGCTTTCTTACTCGTATTGGGAACGCGGCTTCGGGCGCGATCCTCGCGTCGTCGGCCAGACGGTTCGATTGAAAGGGCGTCCATTCCAAATCGTCGGCGTGATGCCGCAGCGATTTACGGGAACCGTCGTGGACAGCGCTCCGGACCTCTGGATTCCTTACTCGAACATCACGCAATTCTCCGCTTCCCAGAATCCGAATCTCGACAATTACGGGATTGAGATTATCGCGCGGGTTCGGCGCGGCGTGTCGCGCGCGCAAGCCGAACAGGAAACGGCAGCGCTGTGGACGCGCTATATGGAAGACGACGCCATCGCGCATCCCGCGAATCATCAAGGCCGCATAAACGGCCGCCTGGAAGCGCGATCCATCTCGCTAGGAATTTCGCCGATGCGGGATCAGTCCGGCACGGCTCTGGCGCTGCTTTTGGCGGGAACCGGACTGCTGATGCTAATGGTCTGCGCGAATATCGGAGGGCTAATGCTCGCGCGCGTCGCCGCGCGCGAGAGAGAAACCGCCGTGCGGCTTGCTGTAGGCGCCACTCGCGCGCGAATCGTCCGGGAATGGTTGGCGGAAAGCACTCTCATCACGCTGGCCGGCGGCGCGGCCGGCATTCTTGTGGCTTACGCGAGCGCGCCACTGTTGATCCGCTGGCTGCCGCCGGTTCGCGGGCTCGGCAATGATCCGGCCGAACTGCGGCCGTGGTCTTTGGATCTGCACCCCGATCTAACAGTAATCGCGTTTTCCATTGGCATTTGCGCGCTTGCCGCAGCTTTATCCGCGATTGCTCCGGCCTTACGCGCCGCGCGCCACGATCTCTCTCTGGCTTTGAAGACCGCCATCTCCGACAGGCGCCACCAGCGCTTTCAATCCGTTTTGTGCGCGATTCAAGTAGCGCTATGCACGGTGGTGTTGATCTTCGCGGGACTAATGGGGCGGACGTTATCGAAGTTGCGCTCGCTCAATCCTGGCTTCGATAGCGATCGTGTGGCGATTTTCGCCCTCGACGCTCACGTTCGCGGCTATGACGGGCCGCAAACGTGGGCTTTCCAGCAGCGGCTGCTCGAAGGCGCGCGGAACTTGCCCGGCGTGGACGCTGCCGCCATTGCGAGTCGAGCGCTAATGCGCGGCATCGGTTTGGGATCTTCCGTGGTTTTTCCGGGCCGGCGCGGCGACGGCATTATCAACACGAGCATGAATTTCGTAACGCCGGGATATTTCGAGACGATGGGAATTCGTTTCCTCGCCGGCCGCGAGCTGGAAGAAGGCGATCGTGAAGAAGGCCAAGTCACCGGCGTGGTAGTGAATCAAGCGTTCGCCCACAAATTTTTCGAAGATCAAAATCCATTGGGGCGCGAATTCGCGACAGGCAAGGAATTCCTGAAGCCTGCATTCCGAATCGTCGGAGTGGTGAACGATACCAAGTACCGCTCTCTGCGCGAAATCCCACCTCCGATTTTTTATCAGTACAACTTAGGCCCCAAGCAATTTCCCGATACATTCATCCTCCACGTCCGCACGCATGGCGACCCTCGCGCGATCATGGGGCCGGTGCGCACGCTTGTGCAGTCCATCGATCCGGCGATGCCCTTGTATCAAGTCGCGACGGTGGCGGAGGAGGTGGATCGATCATTGTGGCAGGAGCGGACGCTCGCGGTGCTGGGCGCGACTTTCGGCGTGTTCGGCGCGGCGCTTTCCGGCGTGGGAATCTATGGAATCCTCGCGCATTTCGTGGCAGGGCGGCGGAGGGAGATTGGATTGCGCATGGCGCTGGGTGCGCCGCGAGCGCGGGTGATCTGGCTGGTTTCGAAGCGCGTGGCTGCGCCAGTATGCGGGGGAATCATCGCGGGCGCCTTGATCGCGGCGGCAGCAGGCACATGGGTTCGCTCCTTGCTTTACGGCGTGGAGCCGATTGATCCGCGGTCCTCCGGCATCATGCTGATTCTACTTTTCGCGACCGCTATCGCCGCTGCCGCGACGCCTGCTTTGCGCGCCCTTCGCGTAGATCCCGCTTCGACTCTGCGCCAGGAGTAGGGCGAAGAGTAGCCGTCGCGGTGTATGTTGGACGCTATTCGCCCGGCAGGTCGCGCAAGATAGCCGCCTGGCCATGCGGCAATGGGCCCGGTGCAGGCGGCCTGGGAGGCCGCCGCAGGCCGAGGGCCTGCCCCACCGGAAGCCGCAAATACGTGGGCCCTAAATCGGATCCGTTAGTTGAACTTCAATTTGGCACAGCGACTGCGCATCGCAGTCGGCTGCGGATGCCGTCTCCAGGCGCCACATGCCCGGCTCAGTCTCGCGGAAGCCGCTGTCACGATAAATATTGCGGACGCGAATGTTCCGCGAGGTTTCAACAATTCGTGCCGTCACGGCGTTCGATCGCGTTCTGACTGCATGAATGATGTACTTCAGAAATTCGTGTTCCACTCCGAGCCCCAGCACGCGGCAGCTCAGAACAAATCCGAGGATTTCGCCCTCTTTGCAAACCGCCGCACCCACTAACCCGTAGTCGCCGAACCGGTCGGAGACACGCAGCGAAAACAGATCCGCTGAGTGGTTCGAAAGCATCGCCCGCAATTCGGCAACGGAGAATTTACGGCCCGTGGTGTTGAACTGCGTCGTACGCTGGAACAGCTCCTCAATCCGGCCGAGTTGATCGTCGCCCGTTATCCGCTCCATACGGCAGTTCACTTCGAGCGAGCGAATGTAGGCTTCATGGTCCATTTCCGCCTGAAGAAGCTTCTCCCGGCTTAATTGCGCTTTGACGAGCGGGGTGCGCATCGCTGACTCCTCGGTGATCCGCGGCGGTTGCAGGCGAGGATCCGTGAGAAGCGCTCGCCTTAAACCAAACAGATTCTCTCCCCAGACTTCCACCCCCGGCAGAGCCTGCCGTACGCGGTCGCGCTCCACCGGATGATCGTCGATAAACAGGAATGTATCGGGTGCAAAACAGAGCTCAGCCGCGATCGAGAGAATATTCTCCGCTTTATCTTTCCAGTTGATTCGCCAGGTCACGAAGTCGTCAAGGGTTAGCAGGCGCTCGCGAGGATAATGGTCGCCGTACTTCCAAAGCTCGCGAATCGTTGCTTCGTCGTTCTTGCTGACACAGGCGAGGACGATTCCACGGCGCTTCAGACATCGCAAAGCTTCATGAATGCCGAAATATGTGCCGACAAAAGAGAAAGACCCACTGGTAGCCGGGTTCCAGGCAAACGGGCTGCCGGTTTCGGCTAGCACGCCGGGCCACAGGGTTCCGTCCAGATCGACAATGACGCATTTCTTGCGGCCGATCCCGAGCGCTGCCACCAGAGCATCGATGTGAATTCGCGCCATCGCGTTCTCGCGAATATACGGGTCGCCGTGGACCCACTGAACCAGCGGCTCCATCGCCGGAAAAGCGTGGTGGACCGCGGACATTTCGCTTTGCGGGCGCTGCAACAGCCAGCCAGGCGAGCCGAAATGCGTAAAATCCATCTGCCCATCGTCCAGCAGATGTTCTGATCCGATCGCTCCAAGAGCGGCGGCAACGTCGATCAGATGCACATCCGGAAAGCCTTCGACCACTTCCGCGAGCGCGATGTTCGTCAGCCGGAAGCGCATTCGATGGCCGCGAAGACCGCGCTCGGCCAGGCCCAGTGGCTGAACCGTCGGCTCCGGCAGATTGTTGACGAGGATCGGCGCCGAAGTTCGTTCGCGCAGCTCCCGGAGGATTCGGCAGACTTGGTCAACGTAGGGTTTCTGCGGATGGGATCCGGCGGGAGTATCGCCGACAATCTCGAAGCGCGCGCGCAGGGCTCCGATCATAATTGCGTCATGGCGATGCTCGCTCGCGAAGCCGAGATCATCGGGAAATGTACTTGATACAACAAGGTTAAGCCCGCGCCTGGCCGCCTCGCGCCTCAGGAAATCGGATTCCATCTGAATATCGCACTCGCCGAACAGGATGATATCGAGGCGTCTGGCTGCGACTCCGATATCGGGCAATCCCTGCGGGGCCACGGCCGCCCAGCAGGGTTCTGAGCCTTCCTTCATTTCCCGGCGATAGCGCTCCAGCAGCGCAATCGGATCGCGCCCGTAGGTTTGGCCCAGCTCTTTCGCGAAAGTGGCGATTTCCTCTTCCGGATTCCGTTCCGTCAGAATACCGCGCTTGAGCAAAGACTCTACACAGCGGCTCAAGGTATCCCGGTCATACGGCAGGAACTTTTCGAGCTCCCTATAAGCGTCAGGCACGGAACGGGGCTCGGCAAAAAAGGCGATGATGTCTCTAACCTCTTGCGTGACGTTCAGCCGGACGTAATTCACGGCGTGAAGCACCAAAATCTGCCCGGGGCTGACTGGCACTTGGTGGATAAAACGGGACTGGCGAAGGATCATCGTCGTTCCAAAGACGACCTGTATGTTCGTGCGTTCGCTTTCTCATGATTGATCGGCGCAGATGAAGCGATTCTTTAGCATGCGGACTGGCCGAGCTCTCGACTACACATCTGGTCTAGGATTGATTGGTTGACGATTGATCCCATGTGAGCACCCCTGCATCGCGTCAAGGCGATCTGGAACCGGAAAGGTCGCTCGACCCCCACTCCTGGCCGGAATTTCGAGAGCAGGCGCACAGCATGCTGGACGACATGCTCGATTATCTCGAACGAATTCGCGATCGCCCCGTGTGGCGTCCGATGCCGGACTCCGTGCGTGAGCGCTTTCATTCCGCCGAGTTTCCCGCGAGTGGGTCCAGTCTCGCCGAGGTTCACCGGGAATTTCTGCGCCACATTCTGCCGTTTGCGGCGGGCAACGTTCATCCGGGGTTTTTCGGATGGGTCCATGGAGCGGGTACGCCAGTGGGCGTTCTGGCGGAAATGCTCGCGGCCGGAATGAATGCGAATCTCGGCGGGCGCGACCACAGTCCGATTGAAGTCGAACGCCAGGTCACCGCTTGGATGCGCAAGCTGTTTGGTTTTCCCGATTGCGCGACCGGTTTGTTTGTCACGGGCGCATCGATGGCAAACTTGATCGCGGTTCTCGTGGCTCGCGACGCGGCGCTGGGTTTTGAGACGCGCTGCGCCGGTGTGGCACCCTCGGCCAAGCGACTGACAGCGTATGCTTCTGAGGCGGTACACATCTGCATGGCGCGCGCACTCGACATCGCCGGCCTGGGGAGCGATTCGCTGCGCCGCGTGGCCGTCGATGCGCGTGGCCGCATCGACACCCACGCCTTGCGCGAGACGATCGGCGCGGACGGACGCGCGGGATTCACGCCGTTTCTACTGGTGGGAACCGCGGGAACGGTGGACACCGGCGCCATCGATGATTTGGACGAACTCGCCGAAATCGCGCGCGAACGCGGTTTGTGGTTTCACGTCGACGGCGCGGGCGGCGCTCTGGCGATGCTCGCGCCCGAGCTCGCGCCCCGGCTGAAAGGCATAGAGCGCGCCGACTCGCTCGCTTTCGATTTTCACAAATGGAGCCAAGTTCCTTACGACGCGGGATTCGTGTTGGTGCGGGATGGCGTCCTGCACCGGCAGACGTTCGCGACATCCGCGCCTTATTTACGCCGCGAAGCGCAGGGATTGGCAGCCGGAGTTGCCTGGCCGTGCGATTTCGGTCCGGATCTTTCGCGCGGATTTCGCGCGCTCAAGTCCTGGTTCACATTGAAAGTTCATGGCGCGGAGGCCTTGGGCGCCTCGATCGCGCGTACTTGCGAGCTGGCGCGTTATCTTGAAAGCCGCATTCGCGAAAATCCCGAGCTGGAGCTGGCTGCTTCGGTCGAATTGAACATCGTCTGCTTCCGTTATCGTGCGCAGGATGCGCATCGCGTAAACGCGCGAATCGCCGTCGAGTTACAAGAGTCCGGCGTAGCCGCGCCTTCGACGACCATCATCAACGGGCAGCTCGCGCTTCGCGCGGCGATCGTAAACCATCGGACGCGGCGCTCCGACCTCGACCTTCTGGTGGAGCAGACGCTCCTGTTGGGGCGCGCGCTTCGCAAGCGGGCGGAGCGCAGCGCGATTCCTTCGGGCGAAGCTCCGGCCGCCTGGGCACCGCGGCTGGCGCGGGAAGCGGCGCTCCGCGACATCGAGGCGCGAATCGCGGCCGAACCACAGTCAATCGAGCTGCGGCTGGAGCGCGCGGGGCTACTCAGCGAACTGGGCCGAACACCCGAAGCGCGAAACGCCTATCTCGACGTACTGACTCGCGAGCCCTCCGATCGGCGGGCGCTGAGCGATCTCGGCACGTTGCTCTATCGCACGGGATATCGAACCGCCGCCAGGACCGCTTATGGCGAGGCCGCGGCCCGGCACCCCGACGATCCGCAGAGCCAAGTCAATCTGGCCAATGCGCTTTATGAAAATGGCGAGGTGGAGCAAGCGCGCGCTCACTTCGATGCGGCGCTCCGCGTTTCGCCCGATTTCGCCGAGGCGCACCAGGGGCTCTCTTACGTGCTCGCCGAAATGGGAGACGCCGCGGGCGCCAAGTGGCATCGACAGAAGGGTTTCGCGCAGCGGCCTGTCATCACGCTGCCTTATCGCGGGCACACAGCGCCCGTGCGGCTGCTCCATTTGGTTTCTTCGGTTGGCGGAAATATTCCGACGCGCACTTTTCTGGATGACTGTGTTTTTGAAACTACGGTCTTACTGCCGGAATTTTACGACCCCCGGCAGGCTCTGCCACAACATCAGGTGATTTTTAATGCGATCGGCGACGCGGACCTAGCCGGCGAAGCCCTGGTCGCGGCGCAATCTCTGGTGTCGCTCAGTCGCGCGAAGGTTTTGAATTCCCCCGGCGTGGTCATGGCCACGGGCCGGGCCGACAATGCCCGGCGCCTCTCGCAAATTCCGGGCGTGATCGCTCCGCTGACCGTCACCTTGTCGCGCCAGATTCTAGCGTCGCCGGATGTGAGCACCGCTTTTTCCCGTCACGGTTTGAATTTCCCACTGCTGCTGCGTACGCCGGGCTTTCACACGGGACGCCACTTCGTGCGCGTCGATCGGCCGGACGCGATGCCCGAAGCTCTCGCCATGCTTCCTGGCGACGAGTTGACCGCCATTCAGTTTCTCGATGGGCGTGGCGTCGACGGTAAGGTTCGCAAGTTTCGCGTGATGATGATCGATGGCCGGCTCTATCCTCTGCATCTCGCCATTTCGAGCCAGTGGAAGATTCACTACTTCACTGCGGAAATGGCGGATCATCCAGAGCACCGTGCCGAGGATGCCGAGTTCCTCGAAGACATGGACGATGTTTTGGGTTCTCGCGCGATGACCGCGCTCGAACAGGTGCAACGTGTACTTGGGCTCGACTACGCTGGCATCGACTTCGGTTTGAGTCCGGCTGGCGACGTCCTGCTGTTTGAAGCCAACGCAACCATGGTGGTCAATCCGCCGGAGCCGGATGAACGATGGGCCTATCGACGTCCGGCCGTGGAGCGCATCTTCGCGGCGATCCGCCGGATGGTGCTTGCCGGTTATGTACCGGCGGATGCCCGGATTTGAAAGCTCTCCGATCTCCTTCGCGGCACGGCTTTCGGCTATGAAGGTGGAATGCTGTGGTGCGAACGGCCCTTCCTTACGGCGACGGGGTCTGTACTGGCGAGATTTCGGGCTCAGATCGTTCGTCGCCGCTCCCCATGAGCCGCACCATGGGCACTCCTATTGGATCCAACAATGAGCTTTTACTCGCTCCGCGTCTTGCCCGATGTCTCGCATGTCTGAAAGCGCTGCGAACGCTGCCGCGGTGTATGCTAGTGCCAAGCTGGGGAAGTCGGCGTATGATCCAAGGCCGGTAACCGCTCCCGGCCCAGAGGGCACCCCGTCGCGGCTCTGCAACGGCTAGCGTCGAGCTTTCATAACGTGCGTCCGGCAACGTTTGAAACCCACTCCGAGGAAGAAACGATCGAGCTGGGCCGCCGCATCGCGCGCGAGCTGCCGCCCAAAGCGGTGGTGCTGCTGATCGGGAATTTGGGCGCGGGAAAAACCACCCTGGCCAAGGGCATCGTCAGCGGGCTGGGCGCCGCAGCGCCGGATGACGTTTCCAGTCCCACTTTCGCGCTCATTCACGAATACGGAAGAGGACCGGTCTATCATGTCGACCTGTATCGGCTGGAAAAGCCCGAAGAAACGGCCACGTTGGGTCTCGAGGAAATCTTCGAGCGCGATGCCGTTGTATTGATCGAATGGGGGGAGCGTTTTCTTTCCCTAATGCCCGAAGAGCGCTTCGAAATCCGTTTAAAGGCGCTGGAAGGCGGCACCAGGCAAATCGACATCTCCCATTCAAGTGATTGAAATATAGAGACTTAAAAAATTCCCTTGTCACTCGTCGCCCGAGTGTGCTAATAATATTGTCTTGGAGCGGCCAGCAACGGCGCCCGCTTCAAATCCCAAGACGTTTTAACAAATCCACAGGGAGGTTGACTATGAACATTCGACCGCTTCACGACAGGATCGTGGTCAAACGGATCGAGGAAGACACTGAGAAAACCGCGAGCGGGTTGTTTATCCCCGACTCCGCCAAAGAGAAGCCGCAGCAGGGCGAAGTGGTGGCCGTCGGCAATGGCAAGCGCAACGACAAAGGTGAGCGCGACGCGCTGGATGTAAAGGCCGGCGACCGGATTTTGTTCGGTAAGTATTCCGGATCCGACATCAAGATCGATGGAATCGAGTATTTGATTATGCGCGAGGACGAGGTGTTGGGCGTTCTCGAGGGCGGAAGCAAGCAGGCGAAGGCCTGAGGGATTTCAAAAAGGAGAAGAACTATGGCAGCAAAACAAATTGTCTATAGCGAGAATTCGCGGCAGGCGATCCTTCGGGGCGTCAACCAGTTGGCCGACGCGGTCAAGGTGACGCTGGGGCCGAAGGGACGCAACGTAGTGCTCGAAAAGAAATTCGGCGGACCGACGATCACGAAGGATGGAGTGACCGTTGCGAAGGAAGTGGAGCTGAAAGATCCGCTGGAGAACATGGGCGCGCAAATGGTGCGCGAGGTGGCTTCGAAGACTTCCGACGTGGCCGGCGACGGCACCACCACCGCGACCGTTCTGGCGCAATCGATTTTCCGCGAGGGCGTGAAAGCCGTCGCGGCCGGCGCCAATCCCATGGCGCTGAAGCGCGGCATCGAGAAGGCCGTGGAGGCGGTGGTCGAGGAAGTGAAGAAATTCTCGAAGCCCGTTTCCGGCGACATGATCGCGCAAGTGGGCACGATTTCCGCCAATGGCGACGCCACCATCGGCAACACCATCGCCGAGGCGATGAAGAAAGTAGGCAAGGACGGCGTCATTACGGTGGAGGAATCGAAGACCATGTCCACCGAGCTGAGCACGGTGGAAGGCATGCAGTTCGATCGCGGTTATCTTTCGCCCTATTTCATCACCGACCCCGAACGGATGGAGGCCGTGATCGAAGATCCCTACATCCTGATCCACGAAAAGAAAATCAGCAACATGAAAGACCTGCTGCCGCTTCTGGAACAGATCGCGCGGGCGGGCAAGCCGCTGCTGGTGATCGCCGAGGAAGTGGAAGGCGAGGCTCTGGCAACGCTGGTGGTGAACAAGCTGCGCGGAACCTTGAATGCGTGCGCGGTGAAGGCTCCGGGTTTCGGCGACCGGCGCAAGGCCATGCTGGAAGATATCGGCATCCTGACGGGCGGCAAGGCCATCATGGAAGAGACCGGCATCAAGCTGGAAGGCGTTCGTCTGGACGACCTGGGGCGCGCCAAGCGCCTGACGGTGGACAAGGACAACACCACGATCATCGACGGCGCCGGATCGCAGAAGGCGATCGAAGGCCGCATCAAGCAGCTTCGCGCGCAAATCGACGAGACCACGTCGGATTACGATCGCGAGAAACTGCAAGAGCGGCTGGCGAAGCTGGCCGGCGGCGTGGCGGTGATTAAAGTCGGCGCGGCGACCGAGACCGAGATGAAGGAGAAGAAGGCTCGCGTGGAAGACGCGCTGCACGCCACTCGCGCTGCGGTAGAAGAAGGCATCGTGCCGGGCGGCGGCGTGGCTCTGTTGCGCGCCTCCACTGCGCTGGACAATCTGAAGGGCGAGGGCGACGAGAAGATCGGTGTCGATATCGTGCGCCGAGCCTGCGAGGACCCCACGCGCTACATTGCCAGCAACGGCGGATGGGAAGGTGCGATTGTCATCGCGAAGATCCGCGACAGCAAGGATGCCAACTTCGGCTTCAATGCCCAAACCGCGGCCTACGAGGACCTGGTGAAGGCCGGCGTGATCGACCCGACTAAGGTGACCCGCTCGGCGCTGCAAAATGCTTCGTCGATCGCTTCTCTGATGCTGACCACGGAAGCCATGATCTGCGAGATCCCGGAGAAAAAGGCGGCGCCCATGCCGGGAGGTCACCCCGGCGGCGAGATGGATTACTAAAAGCAGGAGTCAGAAGTCAGGAGTCAGAATGGGCCGCCCGGCAACGGGCGGCCTTTTTCTTCCGCCTTCAGGTTAGGCCGCCCGCCGCCGGCGTTTTGTTGATGATGGCCGAATCAGCACCTCAGCCGGGATTCCAAATTTCTCGTGCAAACGCCGGATCATCGCCAGAGACAGCGGCCGGTCTCGCCGCAGTATTTCGTACACGCGCGAGCGGCTCCCGATCACGCCAACGAGAGCGCGGTGGTCCAGTCCCTGCTGCTCAAGCCGAAAACGAATGGCATCGATCGGATCGGGGAGATCGATTGGGAAGTGCCTACCTTCATAGGCTTCCACCAGCGAAACGAGAACATCGAGGCGGTCACCCCGCGCTGTCCCTTCAGGAGCGCCCCATAGGCGCTCGATCTCGCGCAGGGCAAAATCATGACCGTGATCGTCTCTGATAGGTCTGATCTCCATACCGCACGGCCCTCACGTCGCTGAAACTATAGTCGGCATGACTGCCCCCCCAAGTCAACGCTTTCTGCCGCGCGCGGCATCCTGCTCCAACATGGTCGCCATCAGTCTCGCCGGGCAGCGAAACGTGGTCCGGCTCAGCCGGGCGAACATCGCGGGCAGATCAAGCCAACCCCACACGGCGGCTTCCTTCGTCCAGGACTCCGAGCGTTCCCACTACGGTGAGCCCCCTGTCGCGTGCCGCGGCAGTTCCGTGTCGCTCGTCCATCAGCAGCGCGGCGCGCTGCTCCAAGGCCAGCCTGATCGCCTCGGTCTCTCCGGCATCAAGATGCGATAGCCGGAAATCGACAGACGAGGATGGACTGACAACCTCCAGCCAGTCCGGAGGCTGAGCTAGCCAATCGCGCACCATTTCTGGAGCTCGGGGATGGGTCAGCTCCTGGCGAACTGCGGGAGGGATGAGTACGCGATCATACAAGCGCGGCAAAACTCCACTGCCTCGATTAGCAAAAGATAATTCAGGGGCGTCGTATCGCAAACGACCGGCACGAGCTACTGGCCGAGCCGGCGGTGCGTCGCACGGTCGCGCTCCAAGTCTTCGAGGCTGTACTCGAGCTCGACGCCGTGCGCCTTGAGAAAGCCGTCGACCTGCATTCGAGTCTCGAATGCGAGAAGCCGCCGAAGTTGCGCGGCGGACAGCCGTCCGGCGCGGTATTCCTCGATTGCAAAGACCTCCAGCGCGGCCCGGGCCAGATCCGCTCCCTGGCCCGCCAGGTGGGCGGCTATATCCTCGGGAAGATCAAGAGTGATCCGCATTTTATTGCCATTATCCCAAATGCGCCGGGCGGCCTTTTTTGTGCGATCCTGAATGTATAAGGGTTGCCAGGACGCCACCATGGATCTCGATCAGCTTCATACCTTTCTCGAGATCGTGCGTCTGAAGAGTTTTTCCAAGGCCGCCCAATCCTGTTTCCGTACGCAGCCGGCCGTAAGCGCGCAGGTTCGCCAATTGGAGCAGGATCTCAACGCCTCGCTGTTTGAACGGCTGGGAACCAAAATTGCCCTCACTACCGCCGGGCGCATCTTCGCCGAATACGCCGAGCAGATCCTGGAGCTGCGGCGCAGAGCGCAGAATACGATTAACGAACTGGAGCGCGTGCCGCGCGGTGAACTGCTCATCGCGGCCAACGAAGCCACCTGTATCTACGTGCTTCCGGGAGTCTTTTCGGAGTTCAAGAAACGATTCCCCAACGTCCAGGTGCTGGTGGATCGCTCTTACGGCTCGCGCGTGGTGGAAGCGGTGGTCGACAATCAGGCCGACTTCGGGCTCACGCAACTGCCGGTAAAAGAGAAGCGGCTGCAGGTAAACAAGATTCACTCAGACGAGATCAAGCTGATTGCGCCTCCCAATCATCCTCTTGCGGAAAAGAAGCAGGTGTTGGCCGTGGAGCTCCTGGGCCAACCGCTTCTGCTACCCAAGACCGGCACGACGCGCGCCCGCTTGAACGCCTGGCTGGAACTGGTGGAAGATGAGATCCAGGTCTCGATGGAGCTGGATTCCACGGAGATGATCAAGCGGTTCGTCATGGCCGGATTGGGCGTGGGCTTTCTGGCCGCGACGCATTGCCGCGAGGAAGTGGCTTCCGGGCGACTGGCGGCCATTTCGCTGGGCCCCGAGCCCATGGTTCGAACGGTTGGATTAATCTATAGAAGGGACAAGGCGCTGTCGAAAGCGGGGCTGGGTTTCATCGAGGTGGTGCTGGACAACGCTTTCGGCGGGGCGCGAATGCTTAGCCGGCCCGCCGCCTCGGGCGACCGGGCCGCCAAATCTTTTCCCGCGGATGTATAAACGATGCATCGGGTCACAGTAAGAACGTCCACCATCTTCATCGCCAAGGGGAGCAAGACGCGCGTGTACTATTCGGTCCACGACGTTCCCACGCGACTTCGCAAGGAACTCGAGGATTCCACCAACGGGTTCAACTCGGCCACCATTCTGATCGCCGACCGGCGCGGCCGGCAGGAAATCCTGCGCGCGCTCAACGGGCTGCCTTCCGGATTGCGATCGCGGCTGGCCGCCACGCTCGCCTCGAATGAAGATGCCGCCCCGGCTGAGCCAAGACGGAAGACCCTGGAATTCCTACAGCGCAATTGGGCGGAGCTGCTGCTGCCGGGCGCGGTGGGTTTGGTGGTTTGGCTGGCGTTTCATTTCCGGTAAGCAGAGAATGCGGCGGGTCTTCTTTGTTCTTCTTTGCGCGGTTCTTCTTTGCGCGGCCGTTTTGTCCGGCGCCGGCCTGCGTGTGGATCACGTAACCATCGCCGGCTCGAATCTCGAGGCATTGCGGCGAGCTTTCGCCGGCGCGGGCGTGCCCACCGAATACGGAGGCCGGCACTCCAACAGAATTACGGAGATGGCGCTTTCGAGCTTTGCCGACGGATCGTATCTCGAGTTGATCGCGCCGGTCGCAGGAGCCGACCCCAGCCCGCATTATTGGGGGGCGTTCATGAAAGCCAACGCCGGTCCATGCGCGTGGGCCGTTCGGAGCGGGAATTTGGCCGCGGACACCGCGCGGCTTTCCTCTAACGCGCACAACGCATTCGCTGTGCGCTCGGCTGCGGCGGGAATCGCCGTGGAAGTCGAAAAGGCGGGCCGCCGGCGCGCCGATGGAGTGGAATTGAAGTGGGCGACGGCGAGGATTGGGCCGCCGCCGCAGGGATCGTTCTTCCCATTCATGATCGCCGATGAAACGCCGCGGGATCTTCGGGCGTTTCCAGGCGGCAAGCCGACGGCGAGACAAATCAAGGGTGTTCTGTTCGTGGTCGTCGCGGTTCCCAACCTGGCCGAGGCCATTTCCAAATATCGCTCGGCGTTCGATCTTCCTGCTCCCGTGGAGCAGGAAGATCCTACGCTCGGCGCGCGCTTGGCCAGCTTCCCAGGATCGCCCGCCATTCTCGCGGCCCCATCCAGGGATCACACTTGGCTTCAAGAGCGTTTGAAACAATTCGGCGCGATCCCATGCGCCTTTGTATTCGAGGCTCCGGATTGGAACGCCGCCGGCGCGGCAGGGACCTGGTTCGGGCGCAAGCTGGTGTGGCTTGACGCGAGCCGCCTGGGCGGAGCGAAAATCGCGATCGCTCGATAAGGCGCGCGATAAGAATTACGCCGCCTGAAGGGCGAGCCGGTCCCGCAGGTTTTGGCGGATGCGAAGCATGCGAACGCGAATCCCGGTGGAGGTGATGCCTTCATTTTTGGCGATCTCTTCCGCCGAGTAACCCTCCAAGCTCCTCTCCAACAAATCGCGATCGCGCGGCGAACAACGGTCCAACAAGCGCCGCAAGTCGATCTCATCCAGATTCATCGTGTAGGGCGCATCTACGCCGTCTATGGGAACCGTGGTCCTCATCCGGAACTTGGCGCGGAACAGGTTTCGCGCGATGGAGTTCACCCAAAACCCGACCAAACCCGGATCGCGCAGTTGATCGCGATATTCCCATCCCCGCGCCCATGCCGCTTGCGCTATTTCTTCGGCTTCCTCTAAGGCGGCGCCGCGTGAAAGAAGGAACCGCTTGGTGGCGGGAAATCCGCTCTGGAATGCTTCCGCGTATTGATTACGTCTCATCGCTCGTATAAAAAGCACATGCCTTGCCAGTCGCTTAGCTTCTTGTTTGCAGTAATTTGGGAGGAAAGGCAGGCTTGTGGCCGCGTGCTTGCCGGAAAAAGTTACAATAGAGGAGCGAAGTCCGCGCAGCGGAATGGGGTTGAATTCGGCAGAGCTGCCATGGGCCCACGCTTCCGAGCCGGGCCCAGAGGGCACCCCGTGAGCAAGCGCTCCCTCGCCTACAAGGTGGAGTGGCCTCGTAGGCCGCCTTCCAAAGTGCAGCGGGGCTGAGAGCCCCGCGCAGGGCCCTGGGCCTGCCCCACAGCGGTCCGACCTTAGCGTTTGTCCACCACGACAACGCCGCCTTTCACCACGACCTTGGTCCTGAGCCAGTTCCAGTAGCCTTCCAGGGGATCGCCGTCCAAAAGCACGAGGTCGGCGAGTTTGCCGGCTTCCAGCGTTCCGAGCTGATCTCCCATTTGAATATAGGAAGCGGTGTTTGGCCCCATCATTTTCACGAGGTCGCGCATGGAGAACATGATGTTCAGCATCTTGAGTTCGTGGTCCAGGCCGGCCTTGGGGTCGTAGGTGGTGTCGGTGCAATAGCCTAAGACGACGCCCGCGTCCCACACAGTGCGGGCGTTCACCGGCATGTATCCGGCTTCCTCGCCGAGACGAACTCCATCGACGATTCCTTCCGGCCACGCTTTGCCATCGCGAAAGCGCGGCTTGTTGTCGTCGGCGAATACGCCGAACACGGGCGAGCCGAAGCTTACGGTCCCCAACATCTTCGTGCCGGCGGCCGCCACCTTCTTCGCATCTTCTTTGCTCACCCAATCCTTGTTGGGAAGATGAACCAGCAGAGGCACGCCCGCCTCTGCCGCCGCCACCATCGCCGGCGAACTGACGGCATGCACCTGGACGATCACGCCGGCTTTTTTCGCCTCGTCCACCACGGCCCTGAGAACTTCCAATTCTTTTTCGCTTGGTCCAGGGATAGGAGTGAGGGCGATTTCCCCGGTAAACTTGATTCCCATTGCCGCCATTTTCCGCACTTCGGCGCGCGCCGATTCCGGAGTGTTGTTGTTTAGCCGCAAAGACCCGGAGGGGATGATGCGCGGCCCATTAATGAGGCCTTTATCGATGTGATCCCGGAGGGTGATGTTGCCTTCGGCGGGGCCGCCGCCGGAAAGGACAGTGGTGTAACCCGCTTCCAGCAGCGCCTGCATTTGAGCCTTCTCGTTAGGGCCAGTGTTGATGTGGCGATGTCCATCGATGAAACCGGGCATGGCGGTCATACCCTTGGCGTCGATGGTGGTGCCGCTTGTGCCCTGCGGCGCGCCCGGCGCTACGGTAACGATTTTGCCTGCGCGAACGACGATGGAGCCGCGTTCGATCACCGCGCTATTCGGCCCAATGATGCGGGCGTTGACGATGGTCAGATCCTGTGCGGCCAGCGGGGCTAGGACGCCGGCGGCAAGGCAGGCGAACTTTACGAAGGTCTCTGCTTTCATGGCTATGCCTCGTTGTGAAACAGCATCCATCATACAAGAAGCTGGAGGATGGCCTCCGGAAAGCGCTCGTTAGTTAGCCGCACCCGGCGAGTCCGTTGTGCGCGAGTTTCTCCAGCACACCGCTTCAATCGGGGAGCTTGAACGCGAGATACTCGCCCGAATAGTTGCCCCCGCTGACGGCCACGACTATAAATTGCTTGCCGCCCAACATATAGGTCATGGGTGATCCGCTCTGGGGCGCGGGCATCCACACGGCTCCCACTTGTTGGCCGGTGTGCTTATCGTAAGCCCTCAGCATCGCGCCACGTGGGCGTCCTGGCGGCGACGTGATCTGAGGGTCTCCCATAATCACTAGCGTCCTGGTGACTAGCAACCCCACGCCGGACGTTCCGGCTTGGCCGGTCTTGGGAATGTTCAAGCCCTTGAGAGCCGGATTATTGCGAACGGAATCTGGGGTGTCTCCATGAGGGACCTGCCATACGATCTCACCGCGATCAAGATTGATCGCCGAAAGAGTCCCATAAGGAGGCTTGAAAATGGGCAGCCCTTGCACTTCCAGGGTGGCTTCGGGAGGGGGAGCGGCGGCGGGCTTTGCCGGCGCCGGCGCCGCCGGCAGCGGAACCAAGCGCACAGCTTCCCGCCGATTTCCATCCGCCGCGCAACAGTCGCCGGGTCCTAACACCATCCGAAATTCCATGCCGCCGATGCCGGAAACGTAGCGAATGTCGGTGAACCCCGCCGGCGGCGCGACCAGGGATCTCGATGAAATCGCGTTATTGGCCGCCTGAGCAAAAACGGTGTGTGTCTCAGGGTCATAAGCCGAGCCGGGCCAGTTCGTTGCCGTTCCGGCGCCGATTGCACCCAACAGGCCGTTTACATCACCGAGGATGGCCGGTGTGAACGGCGAAGGCTCCACTTTGTATCGCTTCAGAACTTGGATCGCCTGCGCACGCAGTTCGGGCGTGAAGTCAATCAGGTCGTCAGGTACTTTGAGGTAATTGCGAGCGTAGGCCGGCGGCTTAGTGGGAAAAGGTTGCGTTGGGGAGGTCTTCTCGCCGGGCACGTCAGATTGGGGTACGGGCCGTTCTTCAATGGGCCACACGGGTTTGCCCGTCACACGGTCGAACACATAGAGGAATCCCTGTTTGGTAGGCTGTGCCACCGCTTTGATGGCCTGCCCGCTCACGTTGATATCGGCCAGAATCGGCGCGGTGGAGATGTCGAAGTTCCAGATGGGATGATGCACCAACTGGAAATGCCACTTGCGCTGCCCAGTCCTTAGATCCACACAGACCAGGCTTTCGGCGAACAAGTTGTTCCCCGGGCGATGCCCTCCATAGTAATCGGAGGTGGGCGTCTCGACGGGAAGATATACCAAGCCGAGGTCTTCGTCCACCGTGATCTGATTCCAGACGCCGGTATTTCCGTTAACCGCCCACGATTTGTTTTCCCACGTCTCGTTGCCGAATTCACCCGGCTTGGGGATGGTATTAAACTGCCAAAGCTTCCGGCCCGTGCGGACGTCGAAAGCCCGCACCAAACCCTTGGTATTGTTGTGCGTGGGCACCGTGGCGCCTTCGCGCATCGCGGAGCCGACGATCACGACGTCTTTGACCACGGTCGGAACCGCATGCAAGCCGATTTCCCCGGTGGTGAGATCGATTTGCTCATCCACTCCCTTCACGACGCCAACCTTAAGATCCACGATGCCGTTTACGCCAAACGAATTAGTCGGCGCTCCGGTTTTCGCATTGAGTTCGACCAGCCGATAACCGGTGGTCACGTAGATGATGCGCTCGTCGCCGTTTCCGTTGGTCCAGTACGACACTCCGCGGCCTGAGAGCTGCCGCGGAGAGGCGGCGCCTCGATCGCCTTCGCGCAGGCTGTGCATCCATATCTCCTCGCCGGTTCGAGCATCCAACGCCACCACCGCTCGCCGCGTGCCCGCCGTGGTGTAGATCACGCCATTGATCATCAGCGGCGTCCCCTCCAATTTGAACTCGGGAAATGGGCCGAGGTGATCGGTCTTAAAGCGCCAGGCGATCTCCAGCTTGTTGAAGTTGGATGCATCGATCTGATCCAGCGGGCGGTACCTGGTTCCTCTGACGTCCGCAGCGTAGGAGGCCCATTCGGTGTCCTTTTGCTTCCATCCACCGGATGTGCGGGACTGAGCCGCCACGCCGGGGGCTGTCCAAACCAGTCCGGCAGCTATCGGGAAAACGGTCCACAATATACTCTTCTTTGCTTTGCGCATGCTTGCCTCCTCAACGTTATGGCTTAGCGCCGACACGTTTTTGGCGAACGCTTCCGGCAATGAATTATAGACCTCGCGCGAGTGAAGTTCAAGCCGACGTGCGCCAAACGCCATTGACAAAAACGCCATTGCCCGGTTGACACCGCGATCCATTATGGGTACCATCAGAATCGCGGCTACGGGCGGTCGCGCGCCGGTATATAATACGTTGTTCCGCTCGAAGGTGAACGCCTTGAGCGGCCATGGAGAAAGTATTCAAATGTCAATTTCTGTTCGTTCCTTGATTCCGATGCGAGTGCTCTCCGCCGCGGCGCTGGCCGTGCTCCCCTTGGCCGCCCAACAAACCCAGGCGTATCGCGCGCCACGAACCGCCGACGGGAAGCCTAATCTCAACGGCATTTGGCAGGCCATGAACAACGCTAACTGGGATTTGGAAGGTCATGCCGCCGGGATACCGGCCAAGGAAGTCCTGGGCATTCTGGGAGCCGAATTCGCCGAGCCGCCGGATCTGGGAGTGGTCGATGGCGGTCCCATCCCCTACCTGCCCGCCGCGCTGCAAAAGCGCAAGGACAATTTCGCCAGCCGCGTCAAGATGGATCCCGAAGTGAAGTGTTACATGCCGGGCGTTCCGCGCGCCGAATATATGCCGTATCCATTTCAGATCGTGCAATCGACGCAGAACATCATGTTCGTCTACGAGTACGCGGGAGCGGTTCGCGTGGTGAATATGGGCGCGCCCACCAAGGCCCCCGCCGATAGCTGGATGGGCTGGTCCAATGGAAAATGGGATGGCGAAAGTCTGGTGATCGATGTCACCAGTCAGGTGGAAGACACCTGGTTCGATCGCTCCGGCGATTATCACAGCGACGCTCTGCACGTGGTGGAGCGCTACACGCCGCGCAGCGCCGATACGCTGACGTACGAGGCCACGGTTGAAGATCCCAAGGTATTTTCCCGTCCGTGGAAGATCAGCATGCCGCTGTACCGGCATGTGGAAAAGAACGCGCAGTTGATGGAATTCAAGTGCGTGGAGTTTGCCGAAGAGGTTTTATACGGGCATCTGCGAAAGCAGCCCGGTAACGCTAAATAAGGAGAACGTAAATGAACCGCCGGATCACCATCACGTTGTTGCTCGCCGCTCTGGTCGCGGTCGCCGTGCTTGTCCCCGCGCCTTTATCCGCTCAAACCGCCAACGCCGTAAAGAACTGGACCCCGCCCAAGACCGCCGATGGCGCGCCGGATCTGCAAGGCGTTTTTTCGACCGCCACCGCGGTGCCGCTGGAGCGTCCGCGGAACCTGGGCTCGAAGGAATTCTATACCGACGAGGAATTGGCGGCGCGAGCCAAAGCCACCGCCGCGCAAGCCGCCGCGCGCGCGAACCAAGCCGTTGATCCCAACATCGTCCACTACGATCTAGGTCAGTACGGACTGAATCAGCGCGTCACGGCCGAGAGCAACCGCACGTCTCAAATCGTCGGGCCCGAAGGCGTCATTCCCCCAATTCTGCCGCAAGCGCAGGAGCGCGTCAACGCCAAGCAGGCCGCCGCGCGAGGTCATAATTTCGACGACGTGCAGCATCGCAGCCTTAGCGAGCGCTGCATTCTATGGCCGAATGAGGCTCCGCCCATGCTCTCTCCGGGTTACAACTCCGACCTCCAGATCGTCCAAGGTCCCGGCTACGTGACGATCCTTCAAGAGATGATTCACGACGCGCGCGTCATCCCCACCGACGGGAGCGCGCATCTGCCTTCGAATATCCGGCTTTTGTTGGGCGATTCGCGCGGCCACTGGGAGGGCAATACGTTGGTAATCGACACTACTAACTTTACCGACCGAACGGCGTTCCGCAATTCCGGCGAGAACCTGCACGTGATCGAGCGCCTGACCCGCACTTCCGGCGACACGATTCTGTATCAATTCACCGTGGACGATCCCACGACATGGGCGAAACCGTGGTCCGGCGAAGTCAGTTGGGAAAAGATCAATAGCCCGATTTATGAATACGCCTGCCAGGAAGGCAACTACGGTTTGCCGAATATCCTCAGCGGTGCTCGCGCGACCGAGAAAGAATCGGCCGGGAAGTAAGGAGAAGCAAGAGATGCGTACGAAGTTCGCCTGGTTTACCGTATGCGCCGCGCTGCTCGGGTCCGCTCAGGTGTGGGCCCATCATGCGTTCGCTCAAGAGTTCGACGAAAAGCGTCCGCTCAAACTGGAAGGGACAGTCACGAAATGGGAAGTGATTAATCCCCACTCGTGGATTCATCTGGACGTCAAGAGTCCCGATGGGAAAGTAACGAGCTGGATGATCGAGGGCGGAAGTCCGAACGCGCTCTTCCGTCAAGGCTTCACAAAAGAGTCGCTCCCGGTAGGCTCGGAGATCGTGGTGGAGGGTTTCCAGGCCAAAGATGGGTCCAATCGCGGCGTCGGCTCCAATGTAGTGTTTAAAGATGGGCGGAAGCTCTTCCTCTCCAACACCGGGGCGAACGGTGTCCCCAGCGGCGGCGGCGGCGACAATTAGCACTGGGGGGCGGGCTTTAGCCCGCGCGGGAGTTCAGTCCCGCAGCGCGAGTACATCATGAGTTCGCGGTTTTTGATTTTGCTCTCAGTCCCGCTCCTCGCCCAAAAACCTTGGTCCCCACCCCTCACCCCGGACGGCCACCCGGACCTCCAAGGGTACTGGACCAACATCACCATAACCCCGCTCGAACGACCCGCCGATCTAGGCGCGAAGGCGTTCTTCACTCCGCAAGAGGCGCTTCAATACGAAAAGAAATTCCGCGAGCAAACCAACGCCGATCGCCGCGATGGAGGCGCGCAAGCGGACGTGGGCCGAGCCTATAACGATTTCTGGTACGATCGCGGAACCAAAGTCGCGTCCAATCTGCGCACCTCACTGGTCGTCGATCCGCCGGATGGACACATTCCGCCGCTAACCCCGCAAGCGAGCCAGCGGCTGGCCCAGCGGGCCGCGGCCGCCCAAGGCCATCAGTACGACGGTCTGGAAAATCGTGCACTCAGCGAACGCTGTCTGCTATGGGCCACCGCCGGTCCGCCCATGTTGCCGAGCTTTTACAACAACAACTACAAGATTGTGCAGGCGCCTGGTTACGTCATGATCCTCATCGAGATGATCCATGATGTCCGCATAATCCCCACCGATGGGCGCCCGCATCTGCCCTCGGACGTCCGCCAGTGGCTGGGCGATTCGCGCGGCCATTGGGAAGGAGGCACGCTGGTGGTGGAAACCACAAATTTCTCGGACAAGAACAGTTTCCATGGCTCGGACAGCCAAATGAAACTGATCGAAAAGTTCACGCGCACCGGGCCGGATACGATCATGTACGAGTTCACGGTGCAGGATCCGACGGCCTTCACGCGCGACTGGACGGGGCAGGTTCCGATGAGCCGCACACAGGGGCCGATTATCGAGTATGCTTGTCATGAGGGAAACTATGCGATGTCGGGCATGCTGGCCGGAGCCCGCGCAGATGAGAAGAAGAAGGAGTAATCGAATGGGCACGAGACTATCTTTTGTGTTGGCGGGAGCGAGCCTGTTGGCCATAACCGCGCCCGCCTGGGCGCATCACGCATTTGCTGCGGAATTCGACTCCAATAAGCCGGTGAAGCTGCGTGGCAAAGTGACCAAGGTCGAATTGATTAATCCCCACTCCTGGATTCACATCGATGTGGTGGGACCGGATGGCAAGGTGACCAACTGGATGGTGGAAGGAGGAAGTCCCAACGCCCTCATCCGCCGCGGGTTCACCAAGGATGCGCTGCCAGTGGGCACCGAGATCATTGCCGACGGCTATCAGGCTAAGGATGGGACGCCGCGTGCCAACGGCCGCGACATCACCTTCCCCGACGGCCGCAAGATCTTCGTGGGCGGCTCCAATCCCGACGAGCAGCCGAACTATCCAGGGAAATAACGGCGCACCGGCCGGAACCTACTGCTCTTCTATGTAGGTACGTCCGTTGATGAACGGAAGGGCGTTACACCCCGACCACACTGCTGCGGCGTTCCATCAGCACGACGTCGCGCCATCGGCCGTCCATTTGCCCCAACCGCTCCCGCACCCCCACGATGCGGAATCCCGCGCGCTTGTGCAGCCGGATGCTCGCTTCATTTTCGGGAAAGATGCCCGCTTGCAACGACCAGATGCCGTTGAGCTCGGATTGAAGAATCAGGGCGTCCAGCAGCGCGATCCCGATTCCGCGAGCTCGCGCCCTCGCCGCGACGTAGACGCTCACCTCCGCGACTCCGGTATAAACGCAGCGCCCCGACACCGGACTCAGCGCCGCCCATCCCAATATGCCGTCGTCCGAGCGTGCCGCCAATCGGCACGTCTTCATATGCTCGGAGTCCCACGTGTGCCATTCTGGCGCCGACTGCGCAAATGTGGCGTTGCCCGTCGCGATCCCTTCGAGATAGATGGCGCGCACCTCTTCCCAGTCCCCCGCCCTGAGGGGTTCAATTGAGAAAGGCCGCCGACCTAGCCGGTCCGGCACGACGGGCATTAATTGATTGTGATAACCGCGGCGGACGTTAATTGGTCCTGATGACCGCGGCGCGGTCATTAGGCCGCGTTGACGAGCAACTCGTCGAAGTTTTCGGCGCCTTCGGCGCTTTGCCGGTCCGCCATCTCCTGGCACTGGATGCAGAACGCCGCCCACGGCACTGCATGGAGGCGTTTCGGATTAATGTCCTCTTCGCAATGCAGGCACACGCCGAAGCTACCTTCGTCGATGCGCCGCAAAGCGGCCCGCACGTTTCTCAGAAGGTTCGACTCACGGTCCAGGTTGCGGATAGCCAATTCACGTTCGGAAGCATGTTGCACTTCATCAAGGGCGTCGGGACTTTTCTCGATCGTGATCCCGTCGCGATTACGCACCAACTGCACCAACTCCGCCTGCTTGGCCTCCAGTATATTTTTGAACTTGTTCAACTCACTCTTGCTCATATCTGCCTCTCTTCGTCTCTTTCTTTTTTCTTATGTGTCTTAAACGTCTCTGGTCTCGATTCCGTTACTTTGGCGTCTCGTTAGTCTAGCAAATTAGACGCCGAAAATTGCAAAAAGGTTCATGCTCCCGAGTCTCGGAAAGGTGGCGCGTTGGACATTCCGCGCCGTATGCCGGTTGGCAGCTTCGGGGCCCAATCCGGCCGTGGGAAGAAACCATCCGCCCAACTCCACTCCGTGGTCGCTGGACGCTCCGAATTACCTTTCTCAAAACCATAGCACAACCCGTCGCCAATTTCAAGCAATCATCTTGCCAATCGCTAGCTCCTCTTCCCTACAGTTTGCACTGCTCGTACCATTTCCTCCATATCGGTTCTCAAGCGCTTCCTCTACATATCCTTCGGATGGTAAACGCGCGGTTTCGGCGCCTTGCGGATCGAGTCTCATCGCTATACTGTGTCTTTGAGCGGTAAAAATTCTCACACAACTCGCTCGCCCAGACCGCATTTTACGCGCGCCCGTCTCTCCTGGATTTCGCCTATCCTCTTTATCTTGTTGAGTGTATTGATGATTCCCTACGCCGGAGTCCAGGACGACGAATCCCTGTTTGCCCTCCCGTTTTGGGAGCCGATGGGACGTCTTTATGAACTCCGGATCTTTCATCAACACCTACCACTGATGCTCATGTCCTACTTGGGGACTTTTAAAACTGCGCTCTATTGGCCCCTCTTCAAGATCTTTGGATCGGGCATTTGGGTGGTGCGCCTGCCGATGGTTCTGGTGGGGGCCGTAACTGTCTATTTCTTCTATATGTTGCTGCTCCGCTGCGGGAGCCGGCCGCTCTTCGCCGCCGCTACCGGAGCGTTTCTTCTGGCTACGGACCCGACCTTCGTGCTTACTGATACATTCGACTGGGGGCCTGTGGCGCTGGAACACCTGCTCCTGGTCGCCGGCTGCTATCTACTCGTTCGATCTCAAGAAAGCGGGGAGCGCCGCGATCTGGCCGCTGGATTCCTGCTTTTTGGATTGGCGCTGTGGAATAAAGCGCTCTTCGTTTGGGCTTTGAGCGGACTGACCGTCGGCGCGCTGGCCGTGTTCTGGCCGGAAGTGCGGCGTGCGCTCGCCCCGCAGAATTTGAGAATCGCCGCCACAGCGTTCCTGGTAGGGGCGTCTCCGTTCCTGCTATTCAACCTGCGCCATTCCGGAGCGACGGCCAGCGAGAATATGCATCTCGATCCAGGACCAATCTCCCGAAAATGGATTCAATTTGAGAACGCCGCCAATGGAAACGCGGTGTTCGCTTTTATTTTGGAAGAAGACTACGCCGAGCGCCCCAAACCTCTCACCACATGGGTGGGACGTATAGCCGGATGGATACATGACCATCTGGGCGTCCATCGCCGCACGGGGTTCGTCTATGCTTTCGCCGTCCTGCTGCTTTTGGCGCCGTGGTGGTGGAAATCGCGCGCGGCCCGGTTTTCACTCATCTTTATCGCGATCAGCGGCGGAATGATGACAGCGCTCAAAAACGCGGGCGGAGCCGCGCACCATACTGTTCTGCTGTGGCCGTTCCCTCAACTCTTCGCCGCTGTGGCAATCGCCGCCATCCCGTGGCGCTGGATCCTGCGAGCTGCCGCCGCCGCGCTGATCGCCATGAACCTGCTGGTGATCAACCAGCACGTCTACCAGTTTGCCCGGAATGGCGCGGCCGGCAACTTTACCGATGCGCTGTTCCCCCTCGCCCAAACTCTCACCCATTACCGGGATCAACGCATCTGGTCCATCGATTGGGGCATTTTCTACACCATGGATCTGGCGGGCGAGGGCCGCCTGCACTTGCGGCCCGTGAACAACCTGCTGATGAGCGACACTCCCAGCGAGACGGATCAAGTTATCCTGCGCAGGATATTTTCCTATCCCGATTCCATCTTCGTCGGCCACGTCCCGGAACGGGAGGTGTTTCCAGGAGTCGGGGCAAGGCTCCAACGCTTTGCAGATTCCACGGGTTACCAGCGGCAGCCGCTTCAAACGGTCTTCGATTCCAATGGCCGCCCGGTGTTCGAAATTTTTCGCTTCGTGAGATAACCGTCGATCTCTTGCGCCGCCGCGGCAGCGCCATTTTCCTCTCGGATAGCTTCCCCCACGGCGCGCGCGGATTGCTCATACGATGGCGTAGCCAGCGGCGTCCCTAGCAGTCGGGCCAGTGCCTGCGCCGCGGCACGTTCGGTATAGCGGTGTCGAGAAATCGTCAGGCCGACGCCCAGCCGGCAAACGCGCTCGGCATTATCGAACTGATCGTGCGCGAAGGGAACCGCCAGACTGGGCCGGCCCGAGCGCAGCGCTTGGGCGGTGGTCCCAATGCCCGCCTGGTGGACGATGGCGGAGGCCCGGGGAAACACCTGTTCATGCGGCGCATAGGGCCACGCCAAAACCGAGGGGGGCAGCCGCGTGGGCAGGCCTTGCAGGGAAGGTCCAGTAAGAAATAGAGCGCGGGCGTTCACCCGCTCGACAGCTTGCAAGCTGGCGGAGTAAAAATCGCCCGCGGCCATTACCGCCGAAGATCCCAGCGTAAACACCACCGGCGGCGGCCCGCTGTCGAGAAATGCGGCCAACTCTTTCTTATCGCGCACAACGCATTCGCTGTGCGCTGGTTCCTTATCGCGCGCAACGCCTTCGCTGTGCGCTGGCGCGAGGCCGCCTGAATCCTCATGGTAGAAGGGAAAACCGGTAACCACTGTTTGCCGGGGCCAATCCGGCTGAGGCTTCGCAAAAATCTTCGAGAACAGCGCCAGAACCAAATCGGGAGAATGGGAGCCTTCAAACAGCGGATTGCGCCCCGGCGCAAGGCCGATCTCGCGCCGCAATTCGGCCACCGGCTGGGTCCAGCCGACAGTGGCAAGCATCAGCAGACGCCAAGTGAGCCGCATCGCGCCTGCCCCCAAAGTGCGCACTTTTACGATTCCGAGCAACGGCCCAGGGACGGGCGGATCGCAGGCCGAGACGAACGAGGCCGGCGCGAGCACGGTCGAAACCCACGGGAGCCTCAGCTTTTGAGCCGCCAGCACCGCAGCGAACGAGAGCGGGTGAGTGACGATCACGTCAAAATTGTGGGCGGCGGCGAGCGTATCCTCGTAGGTTTCGCGGACCACCGAGGCCATAGCTCGAACGACCCGCTCCGTGCCGCGAACCCGGTCGAAGAAATAGCGGATCAGTTCGGGGTCTGCGAACTTCAGGTCGGGCCTCACGGAAACGAGGGTCAACCCCGCCGCTTCCACCTTTTCGCGATAGCCCGCGCTGGTGGCGATCCCGGCCTCGTGGCCCAATTTCCGAAGCTCCCGCCCGATCGCGAGATACGGATGCACATCTCCGTAGGAGCCGAACGTGGTGAACAGAACGCGCGCCATTCTTTTAGCTTGACGCACGCCGGGCAGCTTCGCGCACGCCGGTTGAGAATTCCCCGGCCTTGTTCGCACTAATTACGGGTGAAGACTTGGCATCCGCCGGAAAGCCCGTGGCGCATCGATTTTCCCGAAGATCTTCCGCGCCGCCTGCATCGCGGAACCGCGGGTCTGCTGTACGGCCACATCGACGGCTCGACCATCAGAATCGCGCCTCCGCCGCCAGAGGGCGATCCGGTCGGGATCTACATCTCGCGCAGGCGAGGCGAGGTCTTTCTCACCGACTCCGATATTGCGCGATTCGAAGAGAGCGGCGCGGCAGCCGCTCTGGTGATGGCGGGGCAGAAAGCCGGATTCTTCGTGCGATCCTCCGATGGTTTTTTGCAATCGATCCGCAGCTTCGAAGAGTTCTCCGTTCCCCGCGCGCGTTCGAAAGGCGTTCGAATTGTGGCCCGATACAAAGGGATCTTCGCCGGCGCGCTTATTCTTCTGACCATTCTTCCCGTCGCCGGAATCGCCTACTTGCGCCGCTCCGTGCCCTCCGCCGGACTTAGGGTGCGCGAGAACGGAGATCAGTTGCTGATCTCCTGGCGGCCGGGCCGGCCTGGCGTTCTGGAAATCTCCGACAGCGGGCAGATCACGTCTGTCCGGTTTCCCGCGGATCGGTGCGTCGCAACCTACATCCGCCGCGGTGGCGACGTTCGGGTGAAGTTGACGTTAGTGAGCCCGCCACATCGACAAATGTCTCCCATTCGGTGAGCCGCCGCTATTTCCTATTCATACCTCAACGACGAGGCAGGATCGATAGATAGCGCCCGGCGCAGAGGCCCCCAGCTCGCAACCAGCCCAGTCGCGGCAAGCACCGCGATCACCACTACGAAGCCGAGCGGGTCGCCCGGTTTGAGCCCGGGGACGAGGAACCGTGCCAGCGGTTGGGTCGCGAACCACGCGATCGCCAAACCGATCGCGGAACCGGTCAGCACCAGGCGCGCGGCGTCGCCGAGAACCATTTTGGAGATGGCGCTGCGGCCGGCGCCGAGCGCCATGCGGATGCCGATCTCTTGGGTTCGGCGCGCGATCGAATAAGCCATGATCCCGTACAGCCCGACCGAGGCGAGAACCAGGCCCAGCAGTCCTATCGCGCCCATCAGCACTGCGCCGACCTGGCTGGGAAGAATCGCGAATCCGATGCTCGAATAGAGCGTGGAAACCTCCAGCCCAGCGTTCGGTTCGACCCGGCGGAGCGTCTCGCGAACCGCGCCCAATTGTTCCAGCGGAGGAATCGCGGAGCGGACCACGAACTCGAGTTTTCTTCTGTCGCCATTTTCGATCTGCGATATCGGCTGGTACATCTGCGGCAGATCGCCTTCCCCCAGGGTTTCGTTCTTGGTCCCTTCCACTACCCCCACAATGCGGAGCGGAACTCCCATTTTGCCGCCGAACCCTCCCTGCGTGAAAATGCATCCAATCGGCTCCCGGCCACCGAGATAGCTCTCTGCAAAAGCGCGGTTGACGATCACCACTTTCGCGCCCTCCCGGTCGGTGGCCAGAAAAGAACGCCCTTTCAGGAGCGGGATTCCCATAGCGCGGAAGTAATCCGGCGTAACGACATTCCAGTGGTATCGCACGAATTGCTGCTCGGCTGCGTTCGGGAATTTGATTGCGCTGACAAACATTATATTGTCGTTGAAAGGCAAGATGAACGCTGCCGCGGCGGAGTCGACGCCGGGCATCGCCTCCAGCTCGCGCACGCCCCGGCGGGCATAGGAATCGACCTGTTTGAATTCCTTGTACTCTCGGGCGGGCAGGTTCACCCTGGCGCGTATGGTGTGGCGGAGATCGAAGCCGGGACTGATCTGACTGGCTCGGAAGAGATTTCGTAGAAAGAGAAAGCCACTGGCGAGGACAACCAGCGACAGCGCCACCTGGCCGGTCACCAGCGCCCGGCGGAGCCGCATCTTGCGATCACGAACGAGGCTGGGCGCAATGGATTCTTTAGTAGCCTGCCAGGCCGGCAATAGACCGCAAGCGACCGTGGCGGCTACGGTAAGTATCGCCGCGTAAATTGCCGCGCGCCAATCCAGGTCGATCCGCAAATGAATCGGAATCGGAATCGGCAGTTGAAGCCTCTCCAGAGACGCGGTGATCGCACGCGCCAGAATCAACCCGCCGCCCGTTCCCAAGATGCAGAGCAGGAGGCTTTCCACCAGCAACTGCTGCAGGAGCCGGCCACGTCCGGCGCCCAGAGAAAGGCGCACCGCGATCTCCCGGCGTCGAGCGGAGGCGCGGGCGAGCAGCAGGCTCGCCACGTTGATGCAGGCAATCAGCAATACCAGGCCCGCAACCACTAGCAGAAGGGCAAAAAACAAGCCGATAGTCAGGCCCTGAGGATCGTCGATCATTCCTTCAATCGTCGTCAGTGGCCTCACGGAAATATTCGCCGTATATTTGTACGGGGCGGGAAAAACGGAGTCGATTCTCGCGGCCACGGCGCGAAGCGCCGGGAGCGTCTGATCACGCGTCATCCCCGGCTTCAGGCGCGCGTACATTTGTAGCGTTGTATCGTCGAGATAACGAGGCACGTAAACGTCGGGGGAGTATCCGAATCCTTGGAGACTCCGGAAGGAAGCGGGTAGAACGCCGACAACGATATATGCTTTGCCCTCAAGATTGATGGCCCGGCCGATCAGGTCTGGGTCGCCGTTGAAATTTTTGCGCCAGAAGCGGTAGTCGAACACGACCACCTCATCCGAGTCGCGTGGTTCAATCCCACGTCCATACGCGATGGGAATGCCGAGCGATGTGAAATAGTTCTTCGTGACGAATGTCGCGAAAATCGGGCGGGTCTCCGAGCCGTCATTCCAATTCACGAAGGATTCGGGCTCGTCGCCCACAAGATCGGCAAAAATGCCGCTCGCCTGCAGGAATTCAAAGACTTGATGGCTTGCGTTGCTGTTTCCACCTAATCGCAAGCTCATTACGGAATGGGCGTCGCGAACCGAGGGCTCGCTTAGGAGAAACTCGACCGCAAGCGAAAACAGCGCGAGATTCGCTCCGATGCCCAGCGTGAGGGAAACCGCAGCGCCGAATACTAACGCGGGATTCTTTCGCAAGCCCCTGACGCCGTATACAATATCGCGCCAGAGGTTCTCCAGGAACGCGAATCGCCACAGATCCGCCGACTGCTCCTTCAGGCTGGATATTCGGCCCAATGGGACGGCGTTGCCATGGACCGAGGCCATTTCACGATGAAACTCCATCTCGGCTTCGAGGTCGCGATGCAGATTGCGGCGGCGGACGAGTTTTAGAAAGAGGCGTCGCATGATGGATTCCTAGCGCGCCAATACGCGCTGCACGGCGCCCGAAAGACGCGCCCAGGTTTCGCCTTGGGCGGCGAGCGCTTTGCGGCCCTTGGGCGTGATCTCGTAGTATTTGGCCCTGCGGTTGTTCTCCGATTGGCCCCACTTGGCCTTAATGGCTCCATCGAGCTCCAACCGGTAAAGAGCGGGGTACAAGGACCCCTCCTCCACCTTCAGGACTTCGTCGGAAAGCAGGTGGATCGTTTGTGCGATCGCGTAGCCGTGTAGCGGCCCGCGCTGGAGCGAGTGCAGAATCAGAAGATCGAGCGTGCCTTGCAGAAGGTTTGGCGTTCCCATGACCGTCTAGGGAAAGTATATGGCAACCGCCCTAGGCCGTCAAGGGGAAATTTGATTACGGGCTATCTAAACAAAGAGCGGGCGCGTTCACCTTGAGCGCGGCTGCTTTTCTGCAGGCGCGAGCTGGCACGGGACCAGGTGCTGGCCGGCGCCGGCGGCAGCGGCAGGGTCCCCTTCTCCGTCGAATACAAAAGCTTCGGGCGAGGCGGTTAATCGCTGCGGAGAGAGCCAGCACTCCGGCCGCTGGGAAGGCGCGCCGGCCATCGCTCGCTGCATAATCACATCGGCGACTTCACCCGGTGAGGCATAAGTAGTGTCGATCACCAGATCGTAGTTTCTCCAATCGCCAGGCTTCACCGAGTACAAACTGAAGAACCGTTCCTGCTCCAGCCGCTGGCGCTCGGCGATGTTCAAGCTCGCAGTTTCCCGAGACGCGTGGTTTTCGCCGGCGCGGCTGGCGCGAAACACCCGCTCGGCGCCGACGCCCGGATCCACTACCAGGTACACCTTGTAGCTATCGGGGAGAAAATGCCACGCCAGGCGCGAATCGATCAGCAACGATTCCGGCTCGCTGTCCAAACTGGCCAAATAACCATCGATTTCGCGGTCGATTTCTTTGTGAGTCTTGGCATATTCGTTGAACTCCAGCACGGACATGCCTCTTTGGGCAGCCATGCGGCGCACGATGACACCCGCAGAAATCACTCGCCAGCCGGTACGGCGGCCAATTTCGTTGCACACTTCGGTTTTTCCGCTGCCGATTTGCCCCGCGACGGTGATCAAGACCCGTTCATCTGCTCCCGGACCCAAGGGTTTCCTTTCGAAGTGCGCGGGTGCTCGCCTGAGCCTGCGCCCGCTTGACCAGCCACACGCCGGCAAAGATGACGGCCATCGCGGCGGCCTCACGGGCGGAGAACGCCTCCCGGTAAAACCACCAGCCGAGCGCAACAGCCACTAGTGGATTGATGTAAGTGTAAAGCGAGGCGACGGCCACAGGCAAGCGGTTCATGGCGAACACATACGAGCTGTAGCCGACGATGCCTCCGAAGACGGCCAGATACAGCGTGGCGGCGGCGCTGCGCGCGGTCCAATGGGCGGCACGGGATTGGAACAAGCGCACAGCGAATGCGTTGTGCGCGTTAAGGAAAAGTGCCGGCGCGGTGTAAACCACACCCGCGGCAAGCTGCTGCACCGCCGCGCTGACAAAGGGATGAGTGGGCGTGGTCTGCCGGCGCTGGAGAATCGAGCCCAGCGCCCAAAACAATCCTCCGGTCTGAAGCAGCAGGAAACATCCCCACACGCCCGGTCCGCCCGGCCGAATCGCTAACGATTCGCTGCCGGTGACCAGCACGGTGACTCCCGCCGCGCCGACTAGTAGCGCGCCGATGGTCGGCGCGTGAATTGGCGCGCCGCCCGGCAGAGCCGCTTCCGCCGCGGCCAACCAAAATGGGGACGTGGTCACGAACAAAGCCGAAAGTCCGCTGGGCGCCCACTGCTCCACGTAGGAAAGCAGTCCGGTACCCACACCGACAGTCATCACACCGCACGCCGCCGTCAGCCACAACTCGCCTCCGCGAGGCAGTCGCGCGCCGGCCATGCGCGAGACGATCAGCATCACGCCACCGGAAAACAGATAGCGCGCGCACATCAATGTCGCCGGAGGCAGCGATTCTACCGCGATGCGGATACCCAGATAGGTGGTTCCCCAGAACAAGCAGACGCTCGAGAGGGCAAGATAGGCGGCGAGCTGCGGATGGTCGCGCAAGGAGAGGAAGTTACCATGGTAGCTTGATCCTCACTCTCACGATGAATCCCGCCATCGACCGGATGGTGTCGGTCGACAAATTAGTGTTCGAGGACCGTGCCTACATCCTCGATCAGGCGGAAGTAGCGGGCGGGCGCGGCGTGAACGCCTCGCGCGTGATTCATGCGTTCGGAGGTAAAACGCGCGCGCTGTTGACTTCCGGCGGCGCGGCCGGGGAGCGGATGATGAAGCTGCTAGCGGGCATGGGCTTTCCCTGTGAAGCCGTACCGTGTGCGGCGGAGAGCCGCGTGAACCTCGCCATTACGGACAAGCAGGGTCTTACGGTGAAGCTAAACGAGGTCGGCGCGACTTTGGACGCGCGGGAGCTGGATTGCGTGCGCGAATTGATCGAAGCGCGGCTCAAGGATTCCGTCCGCTGGTTGATGATTTGCGGTAGCTTGCAGCCGGGCGTGCGTGCAAAATTCTATTGCGAGCTGATCGAGCTCGCCAGAGGCCGAGGCGTGAAGGTGCTGCTGGACAGCGATGGCGACGCCTTCGAGTGCGCGCTGCAAGCCAGGCCCACGGCGATTAGCCCGAACCAGCAGGAGGCCGAGCGATTGGTGGGCCGCGCGCTCATCACGCGCTCGCAGTTGCTGGAGGCCGTGACCCGCATTCACGCCATGGGGCCGGAAGCGGTGATTCTCTCGCTCGGCAGCCGCGGCGCCATCGGCTCGTCGAAAGAGGAAGGGACGTTCGAAGCCCTACCCCCGCGAGTGGATTCGCTCTGCCCCATCGGAGCGGGCGACGCTTTGGCGGCGGCGTTTGTGTGGAGCAGGGATCGGGGCAAGACCTTCGCTGAGAGCCTGCGCTGGGGCGTCGCGGCGGGAACCGCGACCGCCTCGCTGCCCGGCATCAAATTCCCCACGCTGCAGCAGGCTCGCGCGCTCTATAAGCAAGTGGAGCTCCGGGCGGTTTAGATTTGGAACCGCCGGGCTGCTTGCTTGTGGAGCGCAAAGCCCGTTCCTTACCGATCAGTTGGTTTGGGCAAGACGGTGGCACGGGTTTTAGCCTGTGGATTGATCGCGGAAATGAAATTTTTGTAATCAGAATGAGGCAGAATGAAGCAGAATGAATCAGAATGAAGGTCGTCGCGATCGATTGATCTCGAAAGTACTCTACATTACAGAGTGGTTTGCGTGGCGGAGGTTTCAATCCAGACCTGAGCTGAGGCCCAGGGGCTTAAAGCCCAGCCTCTCTATACCGCTGTCCGGCACGACTAAAGTCGTGCCCTGATACATGAGGCTCAAGCCCGCCCTCCGTGATTCGGTTTTACGAAGTGCCGGGCATCCTCGCCCGAATCGAACGCAACGTTATCCACCACCCAAGCAGCATCAGCAAGACGCACAACGCTAGATCGGCAACGTGAGGCACACCGGAGTTGAAGTATCTCCAAACACCCACAGACACCAGCAACGTGGCTACGGCCGCGCTCAGTTGATGGCTCGTGAAGGTAGAGATGCACTCCCCGACCGCGAGGAGACCGGCGCCGATAGAAACAAGCGCAGCATAGGCGATCAGGACCGTCGCCCAGTCTCGTTTTACCAAGGGAGAAATAGCGAACTCCAATGCTCCTAAGCCGATGATCAGGAGGTACAGAAACAAGCCCGCAAACCACTTCCCCAACACGATGTCAGTTTCGCTTATGGGCGATGTGAGCAGCAGTTCAATCGTTCGGGCCTGTTTCTCTTCGGCAAAGAGCCTCATGGTAATCAGCGGGATTATGTACATCGCGAGGAGCCGCGCAAAACTGACAACTGACAATACGGGATGGGAAGCCAGTTCCCGGCTTGGATGGAAACGAGTTAGTACAGACGCGGCGACTAATAACCGAAGCCGCAGCAATTCATTGCCCGCGGTGTAGACTGCCGGGAGGAAGAATATTGCCGATGTTACAAGCAACACAGCACCCATCGGCGTTGCAAAATAACCCTTTAATTCTTTTTGCCAGATCGCTACCGTGTTGCTCATTTCGTTTCAGCTTATAGATCGGGGAGGAAGCAGGACCTGCAGTTCTGGCCGGAATCGTTCCTCCACGATCAGTTCTCTGACGGCCTTTCGATGTGGTCGATCACCAGAATGCTCACCTTGTCCCTTTGCGCTTCCATCTTCAGTCCGAGCCTGTCGAATATGGTGAAGAGCGTCGGGAGGTCGGATACGTCTACCCCATCTTGCTTCGTTCCCGGCGGAGGAGCCGTCGCTCCAAGCTCCATCGACGCCCATGGATCAGTTTCGATGTGGTAGAGACCCTTGAGCCCTGTCTTGTCCACAATCGGCCGGTCCGCCCAGTTCCCCGCCCAAGCCGCCATGTCTGAAACGGTCACCGCCCTTGCTTGCATCCCTCTTCCCCGGCCGCCATTGAACCTGTGGCAGAATTTGTTTCCGTCTCCTCCGCCGCCTGGAGGTGGGGTGGGACAGTCCTTTTCTTCAATGTCTGCCTTAACGAGCTTCGGCCCACCCTTCGCCACCGTGAGCGCGTATACGGGCATCTCCTTCATCTCACGGTGAACCGCTAGCTTGAACCTGTCGGCTAACAGCGCTTGTACCATTAACCGCTCCCGATTGGTGGCGTCATTAATGGAAAGGCCGTCTGGAATTGCCTGCTTGGAAACGGTCGCTTCGATGTCGTAGACATCGTCGAACGAGCCAGGGCCGATCCAACCCGGACCGCCGATAATCAGTGAATCGCCCTGAAGCCGAAGGGGAATATCGTACGCGAATGCAATGTCCACCATCAGTATGGTGCGCGAGATGAATCGACCGCCCGGGAGAACCTGAGGACCCGCAAACTGAGTATCACCCGGCTTGTGCGGCCGCACTGATGCCACTTCGAAGGCATAATGTTCCGAGCTTTGCGTCTGCGCTCGAATCTTCGGCGCGTTAATCAATCCGATGGCCAACGACCCTACGATCGCCAGCGCTGCCGTAGAGGCCAGGAGCGCTCGCTGTATACGATTGAGCTTTTGCCGAATTTGGTTTCTCATAATCGCCTCCTTACAGATCCTATTGACGGCCCTCTTCAAAAGATGTTAGGTATAGAATATCTATGCCTAAGATTACCATGCCTAAGGGCGCGCTGGCGATGCTGATTCTGCGAGTGCTCCGGGGCGGCCCGCTGCACGGCTACGCCATTGCGCAGCGGATCCGGCAATTGTCGGACGACATTCTGGAGGCCGAAGAGGGGTCGCTGTATCCCGCGTTACAGCGCATTCTGGTCGAAGGTTGGGCGACCGCCGCTTGGGGGGAATCCGAAACCGGGCGTCGCGTCCGTTTTTACAAGCTGACGCCCGCCGGCCTCAAGCAGCTCAAACGGGAACTGAAGGAATATCAGCAAGCAACCGCGGCCATTCAGGCGATTCTGCGGTTAGCTTAGGAGGACACGATGCGAAAGCTATGGAGGCGCCTCTATTTTTGGCTGCACCGGCAGCGGCTGGAACGCGAACTCGCCGAAGAGATGCAAGCGCACCGTGAGATGATGCCGGCGGAGCGCCGCACGAACTTCGGAAATGCGACGTGGCTTCGTGAAGAATCCAGCAACACGTGGCTGTGGACCTGGTTGGAACAACTCATCCAGGACTTGTCGTATGCAACGCGGGTCTTGTGGCACGCGCCGGGATTCACATTGGGCGCCATCGCCGTGCTCGCGCTGGGGGTGGGCGTCAATCTGGCTGAATTGCAGATCTTCAATGCCATGCTCTTCCACCGCCTCCATTTTCGGGACGGGGCTTCCGTGCTCCAGTTTTCCCGAGTCTCGAGACAAAGGCAAAGCATGGGGTTTCCGCCGGCGGCCGTGGAGTTTTATCGAGCTCACAGCCGGTCGTTCGCCTGGCTGATTGGCGAGGAATATCTGGATGCAGTCTTGGAGGGTGACGCCGATGTACGCGCGGTTCTCGTTTCAGGCGATTATTTTCGCAATAGCGGAATTCTCCCGGCCGAGGGACGACTCCTGGAACCGGCCGATACTCGGCCTGACGCAGCGTCTGTCGCGGTATTGGGCTATCAGTATTGGAAGGCGCACTGGGGCGCAGATCCGAAGGTGGTGGGGCGAGTCATGCGCCTGAATAACCTACCGGTGCAAATTGTGGGGATAGCGCCTTACGATTTCGATGGCATGGAAGGCCGTCGAACGGATATGTGGCTTCCGGCCACGCTAAGCCCGCAACTCGTGAGCGGAAGCGCGCCCGCCCAGCAGGATTTTTCACAGCCTCGGGACGCACTCCTGGGCAAGTTGAAACCCGGCGTTTCGCAGGCCGCCGGCGACGCGGACCTTACGGTGCTTACTCGAGAATTGGCGCGGCAGCGGCGTGCATTTGACGACGACGAACGGGTTCAGAGCGCGTTCGTAGAGGCAACGATGTTCTACCGCTTTTTGCCGATGGTGGCCATCTTCCTGATCATGGTCCTGCTGGTGCTGCTTTCCGCGTGCGCCAACCTCGGCAACATGCTATTGGCCCGTGGCCTGGCGCGAGAGCGGGAGATCCAAATTCGGGCGGCCATTGGAGCGAGCCGCCTTCGCGTGGTCCGGCAATTGATGACCGAAAACGCGCTGCTTGCGCTCCTCGGAATGGCGGCGGGCCTGGCCATTTGGACACATATCCGCCCGGCTGCTGCTGGATTGGCTCGGCTCTCCGCTGAGCATACATGCTTCGCTTAATGGGCCGATTCTGATTGCAGCTTTGGCCCTGACGCTCTTTTCAGTCCTGGTCTTTGGCCTTCCCTCGGCGCTACATACGGTGCATCCGAACCCACACAAGATCCGCATTCGCCAGAGTCTTATTGGAGTACAAGTGGCGGTGAGTTGCCTATTGCTGATCGCTTCCGGAGTGCTGGCGCACAGCGGAATCGCCACAACATCCGTCGAGCTGGCATTCGATTACCAGAACATGATCGCCATCTACCCACAGTTCTACTACGGCCGGGAGCCCGGGGCCGGAAGGCAGAATTTGACGAATGTCGAACGGCAACGGCTGGACACTCTTTCCGAGCGGCTAAGCGCACTGCCGGGTGTGCAGGGCGTCACCTATGCGGGAATCGTACCTCTTGCCGGACGCTCCCTCGCCGATACGCTGCCGGGGCTGCCGCCCATCTCTCAGGACTTCGTCGCTCCCTCTTATTTCGATGTCATGAAACTTCCGGTAGTGCTGGGGCGAACTTTTCGACCCGAAGAACAGGATGCTGCCGTCGTAAGCGAATCGGCTGCGCGCGAGATTTGGCCAAACGAAAGCCCGTTGGGAGAAGAAGCTGGATCTGGGAGGCGCCGAACGCACGGTAGTGGGCGTGGTCAAGGACAGCGGCGCCAATCTCATCTGGGGCGCCGATTCGGTTGAGGTTTATCTGCCGCTCGAAGGCCGGGCTGCATTGATCCTGCACACGAGCACGGATCCCGCGCCGCTGGTGCGTTTAATTCCACCCGCCGCCGGCGAGCTACATGAGACAGTTGGGGTGCAGTTGCTGCGCACGTTGCGGGAAAATACCCTCGAAGGTGAACTGAGAGTTATCAGCATCATCGGCTCTCTGGGCGCCCTCGCGACTGTTCTGGCCGCGGCCGGCATGTTCGCGCTGATCTCTTTCGCGGTGGCGCAGAGGAAACGCGAGCTTGGCATCCGTATCGCCATGGGTGCTACCCCCCGCCATATCGTCGGCGTGCTCTTGGCGCAGAATGCCAAGCCGACGGTTATCGGCATCGTCGTCGGAGTTCTACTCGCGGCCATCGTTTCGCGCCTGATGCGTGGCTTCCTCTTTTCCCAGGCCCATGACACCCTGGACGTGTGGGGATTTGCTGGCGGAATTGCAGCCTTGGTGCTGGTGGCGATCCTGGCCACGCTGTCCCCCGTCAGGCGTGCGCTGCGGATCGATCCTGCGGCTACGCTTCGGGAGGAGTAAGATGCGAAAGCTATGGAGGCGTCTCTACTTTTTGCTGCACCGGCAGCGGATGGAACGCGAACTCGCCGAAGAGATGGAAGCGCACCGCGAGCTGATGCCGACGGAGCGCCGCACGCAATTCGGAAATGCGACCTGGCTTCGTGAGGAGTCCAGCGAGACGTGGCTGTGGACCTGGCTGGAGCGGCTTTGGCAAGATTTGTCCTACGCTGCGCGCGTCTTATGGCGCGCGCCCGCGTTCACATTGGGCGCCACGGCCGTGCTGGCGCTCGGAGTGGGTGTGAATCTGGCGGAGTTGCAGATTTTCGATGGCCTGATCTTCCACCGTTTGAATTTTCGGGACGCCAACTCGGTGCTTCAGTTTTCCAGAGTCTCTAAACAAAGGCAAAGCAGGGGATTTCCGCCAGCCGCAGTGGAGTTTTATCGAAGTCGCAACCGGTCGTTCGCCTGGCTGATAGGCGAGGAATATCTGGATGCAGTCTTGGAAGGCGATGCTAATGTACGCGCGCTCCTTGTGCCGGGCGATTATTTCCGCAATATCGGAATCGGTCCGGCGGAGGGCCGACTCCTGGAGCCTTCGGATGCTCGGCCTGACGCAGCGCCTATCGCGGTCCTGAGCTATTCGTATTGGAAAGCGCATCGGGGCGCGGATCCCAGCGTGGTGGGGCGAGTCATGCGCCTGAACAACCTGCCGGTGCAAATTGTGGGAATAGCGCCTTACGATTTCGATGGCATAGATTTCGGCTCTCGAACGGATGTGTGGCTTCCGGTCACGCTGAGCCCGCAACTCGTGGGCGGAGGCACGCCACCCGAGCAGGATTTTTCGCAGCCTCGAGACGTACTCCTAGGCAGGCTGAAACCCGGCGTTTCGCAGGCCGCCGGCGAGGCGGACCTGACGGTCCTTACTCAAGAACTCGCGCGCCAGGAGCGCGCTTTTGACAGTGACGAGCGGGTTCACAGCGAATTTGTGCAGACGTCGATGTTTTACCGAGCTTCGCCGATAGTTGCCATCTTCCTGATCATGGTCCTGCTGGTGCTGCTTTCCGCGTGCGCCAACCTCGGCAACATGCTATTGGCCCGTGGTCTGGCGCGAGAGCGGGAGATCCAGATTCGGGCGGCCATCGGAGCCAGCCGCATGCGCGTGGTCCGGCAATTGATGACCGAAAACGCGGTGCTGGCGCTCCTCGGAATGGCGGCTGGCCTGGCATTTGGGCACATCTCCGCCCGGCTGCTTCTGGATGCGCTCAACGCGCCGCCCAGCATCCATGTTTCGCTCAGCGGTCCGATTCTGATCGCAGCTCTAGCCCTGACGGTCCTGGCAGCTCTGGCATTCGGACTTCCCTCGGCGCTGCATACGGTGCGCCCCAACCCACACAAGGCCCGCCTCCGCCAGACTCTCATTGGAGTACAGGTAGCAGTGAGCTGCTTATTGCTGATCGCTTCCGGAGTGCTGTCCCACAACGGGATCGCCGCAGCATATGTCGACCTGGCATTCGATTACCAAAACATGATTGCGGTGAACCCGCGGTTTTACTATGACCGCGAGGCCGCAACGGGGATACGAAATTTGACGAACGTCGAACGGCAACGGCTGGACGCTCTTTCCGCGCGGCTAAGCGCGCTGCCAGGCGTGGAGGGCGTCACCTATGCCGGAAACGTGCCTCTCGCTGCACCTTCCTTCCCTGATACGCTGCCGGGGCTACCGCCCATCTTTCACGACTTCGTGGCTCCATCTTATTTCGAAGTCATGAAACTTCCGATGATGCTCGGACGAACCTTTCTACCTGGAGAACAGGATGTCGCTATCGTAAGCGAATCGGCTGCGCGCGAAATTTGGCCGAATCAAAGCCCGATGGGGCAGAAGCTGAATCTGGCGGGCGCCGAACGCGCAGTAGTGGGCGTGGTCAAGGACAGCGGCGCCAATCTGATCTGGGATACGAATTCCGTTGAGGCCTATCTGCCGGCGCAGGGCCCGGCTTCCTTGATCCTGCACACGCGCACGGACCCCGCGCCGCTACTGCGCTTAATTCCAGCAGCCGCCGGCGAGCTACACGAGACAGTCGGGGTGCAGTTGCTGCGTACGTTGCGCGAAAACACTCTCCAGGGGGAGGGGAGAGTTATCGCCATCTTCGGCTCCGTCGGCGCGCTCGCGACTGTTCTGGCCGCGGCCGGCATGTTCGCGCTGGTGTCTTTCGCGGTGGCGCAGAGGAAACGCGAGCTGGGCATCCGCATCGCCATGGGCGCTACTCCCCGCCACATAGTCGGCGTGCTCTTAGCGCAGAATGCCAAGCCGACGGTTATCGGTATCGTTGTGGGAGTTGTTCTCGCAGCCGTCGTTTCGCGGCTGGTGCGTGGCTTTCTCTTTTTCCTGATTCACGACACCGTGGACGTGCGGGGATTTGCTGGCGGAATTGCAGCCTTTGTGCTGGTGGCGATCCTGGCCACTCTGTCCCCCGTCAGGCGCGCGCTGCGGATCGATCCTGCGGCTACGCTTCGCGAAGAGTAGCGCAGCTCGTTCAAGCGCTTCGGCCGAGGATTCATAGAGCCGCTCGTTGGGTACCAGAATATCGAGCAGGATATTGGTATCGACAGCGGTGATCATCGGCCGCGCACGTCATCGATGAACTTGTCTATGGACGGATACCCAAGCTTTGCGAACGCGCCGGCGCAACGGCCTTTTTTGGGAGCCTTTTTCAGTACGATGTTGCCGGCTACAACGCGAAATTCCACCTCCGTTTCCGGCCCGAGGCCGAACCGATCGCGAATATCCTTCGGAATAGTCACTTGGCCACGCTCCCCAATTCTCATACCTTCAAGTATGAGCTTCCGATACCGTAATCCGTCCGTAGGCTCGACCCCGTCCTCACGGACGGGGCTGAAGGTGACGCTCCCGAAGACAAGTCGATTTCACCAGCCCCGCCCGTCAGGGCGGGGATCAGCGCTGCCTTGCGACGTTACGGACGGATTAGGGCCGATAATACTCAGTCAAGCGCAAGGTCGAGCGCTGTGCCCTTTGACGTATAATCATCTCCTGAGGACCAGCCGCTGATCGCCGTCCGATAGCTCTCCATTTCGGCCCATCGCTGATAACAGTCCTCGTGTATTCAAAGGAGAGCAAAAGTGAACCCAAATTGGTTTGAGACGTTTTTTGAAGGTCTTGCGCTAGACATGTGGCGCGGCGCAATGACTCCGGAGCAGACCGCGCGCGAGGCCCGGTTCCTAGCGGATCATCTGGAACTACAGCCGGGAATGAGCGTGCTTGATGTGCCTTGCGGCAACGGCCGTCATGCCATCGAATTGGCGCGGCAGGGCGTCAGGATGACGGGCGTCGATATTTCCACGGGCTTCCTTGAGGAGGCGCGCTGTAATGCGCCCGATATCGAGTGGGTCCAAGACGACATGAGAAACTTGCCGTGGACATCCCGGTTCGACGCGGCGTACTGCTGGGGCAACAGCTTCGGTTATTTCGATCACGACAACTGCCAGAAGTTCCTGGACGCGGTCGCGGCGGGATTAAAGCCTGGAGGCCGGTTCATCCTCGAAAGCGGAGCGGTGACGGAATCGCTCGTTTCTACATTCCAGCCAGAGCGAAAACTGCAAATCGGCGATCTGGATTTTTTGAGCCGCGGTACATACGACGTCGTCGAGGGCAGAATGGATATCACCTATACCTTCGCTCGGGGCGAGCGGCGGGAGGTGAAGCCGATCCACCAGTGGGTGCATTCGGCGGCGGAGCTTCGGCGAATGCTGTCCCGCAGCGGCCTGGAACCGCTCGCTCAATTCGGCGACCTGGAAGGCGCTCGATATGCGCTCGGCTCGCCAAGATTCATCGCCCTGACGCGCCGAACTTAGTACGCGGTCATTTGCGGCTTCCGGTGGGGCAGGCCCTCGGCCTGCGGCGGGCCTCCCAGGCCGCCTGCACCGGGCGGGCCGAGGGCCCGCCGCAGCGCAGGGCGCTGCCTCACATTGGTGGTGCCGGCGAGCTTCACCCAGAACGGGAGGTCTTGACAAGAAGCGCTACATGTGTCACAGTACTTGTGTGACACTGTTCCGGTTGGCTTTCCGTCCTGGCGAATCCATCTTCGAGCAAGCAGTTTACGCGGCGAAGAAGGCTTTTATCAGCGGAGAGCTCGCACCGGGCCAGCCGTTTCCATCCGTGCGGAGCCTGGCGTCCGAGCTGAAGATCCATCCCAACACCGCTCACAAAGTGGTGCAGCACCTGATCCAGGAACGATGGCTCGAAGCGCGCCCCGGCGTGGGCACGGTGGTGGCGCCCCGGCCTCCCGCCCGGGCGGGAGACCGCAAACGCCTGCTCCAGCAGGAGGTGGAGGAGTTGGTGGTGGAAGCGATGCGCATCGGGCTGGATCGGGAGGAGCTCCTGGAAGCGGTGGAAATGCAGTGGCAAAAAATCAGTACCCCGGAGGCAATTCGGCGATGATTGAAGTCGACAATCTATGGAAGAAATTCGGCCGCGGCTTTTCTTTACGCGCGCAACGCCACGAACAGGCTGCGCGCTTCGCTCTACGGGGCTTGAGCTTTGCCGTTCCGCAAGGCGCGGCTTACGCGCTCATCGGAGCCAACGGCGCCGGCAAAACCACCACGATCAAAGTGCTGATGAACATTCTGGACCCTTCGCGCGGCAGCGCCAGGGTGTTGGGAGTGGATTCGCGCCGGCTCTCTCCGGCCGAGTTGTGCCGCATCGGCTACGTCTCCGAAAATCAGGACATGCCGGAGAGGCTCACCGTAGGCGAATATCTCGACTACCTGCGGCCGTTTTATCCGAAATGGGATCGCGAATTGGAAATGGAGATCCGCCGCCAACTCCGCCTGCCGCCTGAGCGCCGACTCGGCGACCTGTCTCATGGCATGCGCATGAAGATGGCTTTGGCTTGCGCGCTGCCTTTCCGTCCCGAATTGCTGATCTTAGACGAGCCGTTCAGCGGCCTCGATCCACTGGTGCGCGACGAGTTTATGGAAGAATTGCTGCGGCAGGCCGGTGAGATGACCGTGCTGATTTCGTCGCACGAACTGGGCGAGATCGACGGCGTCGCGACACATGTCGCGTTTCTGGATGAGGGCAAGTTGCTGTTCCAGGAATCGATGGCCGATCTCACGGGGAGATTCCGCGAAGTGCGCATTGTCACCGAGCGGGAAGCATCGCCTCCTGGACAGCCGCCGAATCATTGGCTGGACCTGAAAGCCACCGGCAACGTTTTGATGTTTGTGGATTCGCGCTTTTCCGACGACGCGTTGGGCGAGCGGGTCCATTCTCTGATGGGCGGGGTTCGGCGCATTGATGCTCAGCCGATGCCGCTGCGATCGATCTTTACAACGCTTGCGCGGGCCGCGCGCGATGGAGGTCTTCAATGATCTGGCACATCTTCAAAAAAGACTTGAGGCTCCTGTGGTGGCTGGCGGCGGGCATCGCCGCGCTGCGCTTCGCTGAAGTGGCGGTGGTGCAGAGCATGGGCCTCTTTCCGGTGAATCCACAGTTGCGGGACCTTCCCCTGACTCTTGCAATCGGGGAGATTCTCGGAGTCGGATTCGCGATCTGCGCGGTCGTCCATCAGGATGCGATCCCGGGCGTTCGGCAGGATTGGCTGACGCGGCCAATCCGCCGGCGGGATCTGCTGCTGGCGAAGTTCTTGTTTATCGTATTGCTGATCCAGGGCCCGATTTTCCTCGGAGATTTGATTCAAGGTGTGGCCGCGGGCTTCCCAATCGGCGCTTCACTGGCGGCCGCGGCCTCGCGATCAATCATGCTCCTCCTCATCGTGGATATTCCATTTTTTGCGTTCGCTTCGTTGACGCGAAATCTGCTGGAGGCGGTAATGGCCGGCGTGCTCGGGTTTTTCCTATTCGCGATTTTCAACGTGCTTCTCCCGGATCGGTTTAGTTCCCGGCCCACGTGGGGAACGGGCGAGGAATGGATAGCAGTCACGGCTCTGGCTTTCATGATGTGCCTCGGCGCGGCGATTTTGCTTCGGCTCCAGTTCTTCCGGAGGCGGACACGCTTGGCGCGCTATCTGGCTGGATTATTCGCTGTCCTCAGTCTTTGTTCGACCGTGATGCCCTGGCAGCCTGCGTTTGCAGTGCAGAGATCGTTGTCGCCCGCGCCCGGTTCCGCGGCTGCAATCGGCGTGGACTTTACGCCTGGCGCGGGAAAAATCAGGCGCGACGCGGGTTTTCCAATCCTCTCTGGCAACGAGAGCTCCGCGTTCATCTATTTGCCCATGCGCGTCTCCGGCTTGCCGGACGATTCCAGTTTGCAATCAGACGGCGCGCAAATTCAATTGAGCGAGGCGGGCGGCCGCGCCATCGCTGCGCGTCCGGCGTTTCCGTGGGCCGGTTTTCGCCTGAGTGCGCGCCGAATCCACGCGAACCCTGCCGGTCAGGACACTTATCAGACGATTCCCATTCCCGTCGACGTGTACAGCCGCATCAAAGATCGGCCGGTCCGGCTGGAAATAGATTATTCCCTCACGCTCTTTACACTTGCGTCCTCGCACGCGCTTCCAGCCGTCAACGGCAACGAGCACCTCGCTGGAGTCGGCTGGTGCGGCACGAAGATCAATGCGGCGGAAACCGCGGTTCAGGTGAGCTGTGAACAGGCCGGACGCGGTCCCGACTGCATGACGCTTGTGCTCGAGCACGTTCCTACCGGCCTCAGGAATCCGGAGCGATACGGCTGCGATGCCGATTACGCCCCTTATCGGGACTGGATCTTCATCCCCGACGGTCTGGCACGGTTCGGCGGCAACCTGGCCTTCCGCGATATCAATGGCTTGGCGAAGTATCCGGTGAACGGCTCGAAGCTCGGCGAGTCTCGCGTGGTGATGCAGATTTTCCGCGCCACCGACCACTTTACGCGAAAGCTGGTGATTCCCGAGATACGGTTGAGCGATTGGCAGGCCGCATCGACGGAGGAATGAACGGGAAGACTATCGCGCCGTACACGCCGACGGATTCCAGCCGGATGCGTCGCGCTGCCTGCGAAGGTTGGTGCTGGTGATGAACGTTCGCGTCAGGTAAACCGGATCGTCCACCAGCGTTTTGACGACGATCCAATCGTTGCCGTCCGATTCGTGGAGCAGATCGTAATATTCGGTGACGGTAGTCCGGTTGCTGTACGGCGCTCCGTTTTTGCGCAGGTAGCCGGGGAGCAGATCGGTGGTGACAGCTTTGAGCGACCCTCCTCGGGGATCCTGCGCGACAGGCTGTCCTTCTCCGCCGCGGGAGCGAGCGCTTGTGCGGCTCCATGACGCGGTCGAGTAACCTTGCAGGGAAGGCGGGCCAGGCTGTGCCGGCGCGGATCCAAAATGCAGCAACCGCGTTTGAGTGCCGGAGTCCGCTTCGATTTTCAGCGTCGTGTCGTTATCCCAAGTGATGTGGAACCGGCCGGCTACGCGCATAAGGGCGGGCATGCCGTAGGATTTGCATTGCTGGCCCGCGGCTTCGTCCTTGGCCGGGTCCCACGCCTGGCCCACCTTCGTTCCCTCGGCATTCAGAGGAACTCCGGCGAAATCGCCCTTGGGTGGCGTGAACATGCGAAAGCGCCAGTCTTCGGTGACGATCGAAACCCAATAACCGGTGAGATCGACGGGCGCGCCGGCGCGCGGAGTGGGCGGCGGCCCTCCGCGGCCCTGCGGAGGCCCTTGCGCCCACGCCGCAACTCCCAACACTGAAGCCAAGAAAAAACGAAGCCAATTTCGCATAAGTATTATTTTTTCAATGTCTTATAAACGGCTTCGACGAACATATCCGGCGTCCAGCGCGGGTTCGAGCCGTAGAGCGGGTCGTAGTCGCGGGTCGGTTTGGCCGCCTTCACCTGCTCCAATGTCATACCCTTCTTGATCATGTCCTGCACACGATCGCGGACAATCGTCGTCATCTCGCGGTAATTGATCAGGTCTCCGGCGTCGCAAAGACGGCCATGGCCGGGAACCAGCATGGTGCCGCCCTCCTGTCCATAGACGGTGATGACCATGTCGAGAATCCGATTCACGCCGTCGAGGAAGCCATTGATGGTGCCGCCTGCCGCGACATCGATCACCGGATAATCCGTGGTGGTGAACAAGTCGCCCGTCGCGATGACGTCGGAGCGGCGGAAGAAAACGATGCTGTCGCTATCGGTATGGGCGTTGGGAAAATGGATGATTTCGATTCCCTCGCCGTTGAACCACAGCTTCTTTTCGCTTTCGGTGAAAGTGTCGGTGGGCCAGGCGCCGGAGGGAGTGGGAGCTTGCTTGCCCGTCGGCGCGCTCATATGCTTCATGACGTTATCGTGCGCGATGATTTGCGCGCCTTCTCCCGCGGCCGCGCCCAGATCGCCCGCCACGTTGCCACCGGCGATGGTACTTCCGGCTTTCCGCAGAGGCTCGTTTCCGCCGGTATGATCCGGATCGAAACTGGTGTTGAGGATGTAGCGCAGCGGGCGGTCTGAGATTTTTTTGATCGCTGCAAGGATTTTGTCCGCCAGGGGCGCGTATTCGGTATCCACAATGAGCACGCCGTCGCGACCCACTTGAACGGTAATATTCGCGCCGGCTCCGATAAGCATGTAGACGTTGCCTTGCACGGGCTGCGCGTGAATTTCGACGTTTGCAAGATTGGGCGTTTGGGCGAAGGCCACCGGCAACGCCACTGCGGCGAGCAACAGCGCTTTCGGCATTGCTTTCGGCATCGCTTTCATTAGCGTGCTCCCGTCTGTTTCGCCGGAGCCGGCGGCTTGGGCGCCGGAGGTTTGGGCATAGTCGCGATCTTCTGCTTGTATTCGGGATACATGGTTTCCGCGCCGCCCATCGCCGCCTGAGCCGGAATGCCGTGATTGATCTGATATTCCTGCAAGAAAGGATTCGTGCCGGGCAGATGGTGGGGAATCAAACCTTTCGGCCGCTCGATTTCAGTGACGCTTTCGCAGGGGTACGGCGCGATCTGGCCCGTCGCGTTGAAGACGTAATCGTGGCTGCGGAACAGAGGCTCGGTGAAATAGACGGGATCGTTTACCACGACCGCCCATGTCAGATCGTCGCCATGCCGGATGAAGTGCTCGGTCACGGTCGCGCGATCGCTCCGGGCGACTCCGTTACGCCGCGCCCAGCCTTCCTTGAGATGCGTGGTAGTGACGGTGAGAATGTCGCCCTCCCACTTGCCGGTGGAAAAACCCATGGCTGTGTGCAGCGCGTAATCGGGAGGGTGCGGGCGGCCATCCATCCAGATGGTGCGTTCGGTGGCCCAGGCGAAGTGATGGATATGCACAGCGATCAGCTCTTGCGTGTCGCGGTCGCGGTCTTCCCACATCCGGATGTCGGCGAAACTGAAGGCGTAGTCGGAGGGATGCACGCGGCACTGGTAATCCGGCAGCGTGATGAGCGACGCGTTCCAGGTCTCAGCTCGCAGGCGGTCGGCGTCGTTGAGGGGCAGCCCTCCGTAATCGCCCAGTTCGGGGCCGGCGAGCCGGTCGGGGAAATCCTCGTCCAGTCTCGCGGACCAGACGCCCGAGAGGTTCACCTGAGCGGGCAAAGACAGGGCCGCGGCAAGCGCAGTCAGCAATAGAAGGCTTTTCATGGGAGTGCGTGCAAGTACATAGGTTACACCAGCCGATCCGGCTGCATGCAACGCCGCTTCTGCCCACAAACCCGGCTATCAACGTGGTGTGCAAAGATGTTCTGTGATGATACGCAATGAAGCAGGCTTCCGTCGCGCAACGCCACCTCGAGCAATTGGATTCCTGGTGCCATGTATCTGGAACATGGTTACCTGGCTGGTCAATCCTTATCTGCCCAACAGCGCCGCCAGGTTTGCGTCTTCCGTTTGGGGTGCGGCAATAAGTGGCGTTGGAGTTATCCTGGCTATCTACTGCCTCTAACGCCGAAAGGAGGTTTAGCCTTTTCGTGCTGTCCCCTTAGTCCGCGCCTGGGAGGCCATTGCGTTACGCTGTGAATAGCTATGAGCACCGCCGGCGCGGCTCTGACAACCTTTGAAGAATTCGCGGAGTTGGACGCCGAGGAGGGGACTCATCTTGAATTGCGCGATGGAGAGGTGGTGGTCGTTCCGCCGCCGAAGCCGGTTCACACCTATCGTCAGGGCCAGTTGGTGGACTGGTTCACCGAGGCGGCGAAAGGGCGCGGAAAGGTCAGGGCAGAATTCCCCTACCGGCCCACCGCGAACCTTCAGTATTGGCAAGCGGATGTAGCCTATCTGCCGAATAAAGATTGGCAAGCCATGCGCAGTGAGGAGTACATCGTTTATGCTCCTCGGCTGATTATCGAAGTGCTCTCGCCCTCCAATCGTCCCGCCAAGCTCGAAAGGCAACGGCTGGCGGCGTTTTCCGGGGGCACGCGGGAGTTCTGGGTGGTGGATCCGACGAACCGGGCGATTGAAGTCTTCGTGGTTGGAAAACCTTCGCGCGTTTACGGGTTGACTGAAGAGATTCAGGTGACCGTTCTCGCGGGTGTTCGCTTTCCCATGCGCGATCTTTTCCGGGATTAGTATCGCGCGCCGACCGGGACCGCTCCCTGACGGTCGCGGCTCTGTTGCTACACTGAAAAAAACCACTCCACATGACATACGACGTGATCGTCATCGGGAGCGGCCCAGGTGGATATTCGGCGGCGGTTCGGGCGGGGCAGTACGGCCTGAAAACCGCGATCGTTGAAAGGGATTCCAGGTTGGGAGGCTGCTGTCTTCTGGTGGGTTGCATCCCCACCAAGGCTTTCCTCCATGCCGCCGACGTTTGGGAGCGCTTCCTCCATTCCGCCGAAGACGGCATACATTGCGAAAATCCACGCCTCGATTTTCCTCTGATCCTCGACCGCAAGAACAAGATCGTCTCCAAGCACTCCAAGGGCGTCGAGTTCCTGATGAAGAAGAACAAGGCCGATTGGATCAAGGGCTCCGCGCGGCTGGCCGGGCCGGGCCGCGTAGAGGTGAACTTGACTGGCGGGGGGACGCAGACATTGGAAACCCACAACATCGTTCTGGCTACCGGATCCGAGGCGCGCATTCTTCCCGGTTTGAAGCCCGATCCCCGCCGCATCCTCACCAACATCGAAATTCTCGACATCCCGGAGATTCCCAAGCGGCTCGCGATTCTGGGCGCGGGGGCTGTGGGCGTCGAGTTCGCGTCGTGTTTCTCGCGTTTCGGCAGCCAGGTCTCGATCTTCGAGATGCTGCCGCGCATCGTGCCCGCGGAAGACGAAGAAGTCTCGAAGGAATTAACGCGCTTGTTCAAGAAGGGTGGCATTCGCGTGGAGACCGGAGCGCGCGCCGGAGACATTCGGACTTGCGATCAGGGCGTGTGTTTCCAGGTGACGCTGGATAACGGAAAGACCGAGAGCATCGAGGCCGATTCGCTGCTGGTGGCGATCGGACGCAAGCCCAATACCGAAAACCTTGGCCTGGAAGGAACCAAGGTCGAACTGGACCGCGGCTTCGTAAAAGTGGATGCTAATCAGCGCACAGGTGAGCCTGGCATTTACGCTATCGGCGACATTGTGGCCGGAACTCCGCAATTGGCGCATGTCGCCACGCGCGAAGGCATGGTGGCCATCGCCCACATCGCCGGCAAGCCCGCCACGCCGGTGAACCGCAACCGCATTCCCGGTGTAACGTTCACCGAGCCCGGCATCGGCAGCGTAGGCTTGACCGAAGCGCAGGCGCGCGCGAACGGACGCAAAGTCAAAATCGGGAAATTTCCCTTCCTGGCCAACAGCAAGGCTTCCATTCTCGGCCGCCACGACGGCTTCGTTAAAATCGTGGCTGACGAGGAGTACGGAGAGATTCTAGGCGCGCACATCATCGGGCCGGAAGCATTCGAGATGATCGCCGAGGTCGTGGCCGCCATGGAAGCCGAGGCCACAGTGGAAACACTCATGCAAACCATCCACGCGCACCCCACCATCTACGAAGCCGTGGGCGAGGCGTTCAACGCGGTGTATGGGCTGGCGATCAATGTTTGAAGTGGCTGGGAGTCAGGAGACAGGAGTCAGGAGACAGAAGCCAGAAGACAGAAGACAGAAGACAGAAGTCAGGAGTCAGGAGACAGGAGTCAGGAGACAGAAGTCAGAAGTCAGAATCCCGCACTTAGAGGCCGTTTGCGAGCTTCGCGATCTGGGGCGAATGGGGTATGGGGAAGCATTCGCATTGCAGCGCGAACTGGTGGAGCGGCGAAAGCGCGGCGAGATTCCTGATCAACTGTTGATCGTCGAGCATCCGCCGGTGGTGACCATGGGCCGCAACGGCAGGGAGCAAAATCTGCTGGCTTCTCCCGAGCTCTTGGCGCGCGCGGGCATCGAGTTTCATCACACCGATCGCGGCGGTGACGTGACCTTTCACGGTCCGGGCCAAATCGTCGGCTATCCGATCTTCGATTTGCGAGAATGGAAACGCGACGTGGTGGCCTACGTCCGTGCCTTGGAAGAAGTTCTGATCCGGGCGCTGGGCGAGTTCGGCATTGAGGGCCGGCGCGTGGAAAGGGCGACGGGCGTTTGGGTTTCCCTGCCGGGCGGCCGGGCCAAGATTGCCGCTATCGGAATTCACGTCAGCCGCTGGGTTGCTTCACACGGATTCGCCCTCAATGTGGACCCGGATTTGAGTTATTTTCGCTACATCGTGCCGTGCGGTTTGACCGAGCCGGTCACCTCGATGCGGGAAGCCGGGTCGCGCGCGGGACGGAAGGATGTAGTCGCGGCGATTGCGCGCAATTTCGGCCAGATCTTTGAACAAATAATCGAGGACAGAGAAATCAGGGAGAGACTATGATCGACGTCGTTATGCCCCAGATGGGCGAAAGCATTGTCGAAGGAACCTTGACCAAATGGCTCAAGAAGCCCGGCGAGCACGTGGATCGGGACGAGCCGTTGTTCGAGATTTCCACCGATAAAGTCGATACCGAGATTCCCTCGCCCATCGCCGGCACTTTGGCGGAGGTGCTGGTTCAGGAAGGGCAGACGGTAGCGATCAACGCCGTGGTTGGCCGGATTCAAGACGGCGCGGGCAACGGTGCAAGCGCCCCAGCCCCGGCTTCCGCGCCGGCTCCCTCCGCTCCGCCTCCTTCGACGCAAGCCGCACCTGGGCGTGCTCCATCCGAGGCGGCTCCCGCTGAGTCTTCTTCCGCTCCAACCCCCGCCCCCGCTCCGGCGCCGGGCGAGGCCGCGGCGTCCGCTCCCCCTCCCGAAGAAATCGCCGGACCACTCTCTCCGCTGGTCCGGAAAATGGCGCGCGAAAACAATATCGATCTGAGTAAAGTTCGCGGCACGGGGGCGGGAGGCCGCATCACCAAGCACGATCTAGAGGCTTATCTGGCGGCGCAAGGGGCAGCTCCAGCAGCCGCGCCCGCTGGACCGTCGCCGCAACCGGCGCCGGAGCCCCAGCCTCCAGCCCCCGCTGCCGCTCCGCAACCTGCTCCTACTGCTGCTGCTCCGCAGCAGGCAGCGCCCCCCGCGGAAGTCGCGACCATCCCGCGGCCCGTCGAGGTTCCTCCTCCCGCGCGAGAAGCATCGCGCGAGGCTCCGCGTGAGTCTCCGCGTGAACTGGGCGCGATGCCCGGGGCTGCGCCGGCCCTGCGCGTCGAGCCGATGAGCATCATGCGCCAGCGCATCGCGGAGCACATGGTGTTCAGCAAGCGCACTTCGGCGCATGTGACCACGGTCCACAAGGCCGACATGACCAAAATCGCCAAGCTTCGCGAAAGAGTGAAAGGCCAGTTCCAGGCGCAATACGGCTTCGGGCTAACATTTCTGCCGTTCGTGGTTCGCGCGGCGGCGGCGGCCTTGCGTCAATATCCGATCGTCAATGCGTCGGTAGAAGGCACCAACATCATTTATCATCGCGACCTCAATATCGGAATCGCGGTCGCGCTGGACAACGGCCTGATCGTGCCGGTGATCCGCAGCGCCGACGAAAAGAATATCGTGGGATTACAGCGCCACATCGCCGATCTGGCGGCGCGCGCCCGCTCGCGCCAGCTCAAGCCGGAAGAAGTGCAAGGCGGCACGTTCTCCATCACGAATTTCGGCAGCTTCGGCAGCCTGTTCGCAACCCCCGTGATCAACCAGCCGCAAGTGGCCATTCTGGGGGTCGGCAGCGTCGTGAAGGAGCCGGTGGTGGTGGACGACGCCATCGCCATCCGCTCCACTTGTTATCTCGCTCTGACTTTCGATCATCGTCTGATCGACGGTGCGCTGGCAGACCAGTTCACGACGAAGGTGAAATCGGTGCTGGAGGGCTGGAGCGAAGAGTTGTAACTCTTTTCGCGCCGGGTCTGACTTCTGACTTCTGTCTCCTGACTCCTGTCTCCTGACTCTGTCTTCTGTGTTCTTGTATACTGACTGAGGCGTGTCGGACGCCGCCGTGTCCGCGGGCAGGGCAGAGCCCACCGACTAAGTACCACCCAACAATCCGTAGACGAATCTTCTTTTTGGGCCCGTGACGCGGACACCGGGCAGCTACCAAAAGGAGATCGTCATGTCCGCAAGCCATCGCTTACCATCGCCCACGCGCCGTCTGCCCGACCACCCCAGCCTCGAGCAACTGCGCAAACAAGCCAAAGACCTGCTCGACGCCTACCGCGCCTCCGACCCTGCGGCCGTCGCCGAAGTCGAACGACTCGAGCGCCTCGCCGACCCCGCCGCCTTCGCCCTCCACGACGCCCAGCGCGTACTGGCCCGCGCCTACGGCTACGACAGTTGGCCGAAATTGAAGTCCTTCGTCGACGGAGTCAACATCGAGTGCTTCGCCGCAGCCGCCCAGGCCGGCGACCTCGACCGGGTCCGCCAAATGCTCGCCGCTCGCCCCGAATTGATCGGCATGGATCGCAGCGAGGGTGACGAGCACCGTGCCCTGCACTACGCCGTGTTGCGTCGCGATGTCCCCATGGTCCGAATGCTCATGCAAGCCGGCGCCGATGCCCGCAAAGGCATCTGGCCGCACCGCGACGCCACCTCCGGCCTGGCGCTGGCCAGAGACCGCGGATATGCCGACGTGGTTGAAGTGATCGAGGATGAAGAACGGCGCCGACGCGAGGAGATGAGCTGTCCCAACGCCACCATCTCGCCCGTTCAGGATCAAATCATTGCTCAAACAAAGGCGTGGGCGGTCATCCGGCGCGGCGAAACCGCCGAAGCCATTCGACTCATGGAGTCCGATCCCGGCCTGATTCGCGCCTGTGACCGGCATGGCGCTACGCCGTTGCACGCCGCCGCCCACCGCGGCAACGTCGAGCTCGTCCAGTGGCTGCTCGAGCGGCGCGCCAACTTTCGCAAGAAAGACGTCGATGGCCTCACGCCGCTTGACTATGCCGCCCTCACCGCCGGTTCGTACGGATCTCCCCCGCGTCACCGCGCCGCCGAACATTTCCCCGCCATCTCGAAGTTGCTGATCGATCACGGCGCCGAAATCACGGTCCGCGCCGCCATCGCCCTAGCCGACGTCGAACGCGTGCGCCAAATGGTCACCGCCCAGCCAGAGCTGCTGCGCGAAATCTCGGGCAGCGGCGGACTCCTCACACTCGCCGTCAATCACGGCCACTATCAGATCGTCGAGCTTCTGCTCGATCTTGGCGCGGATGTGGACGAACGCATCGTCCTCGAAGAGGTCGAGGAACCCACGCCAAGCTGGGGAATGCCGTTGTGGCATGTCGCGCTGTCTGGCCGGCTGGATATCGCGCGCCTCTTGCTCGACCGCGGCGCCGATCCCAACGCTAATGTCTACGCCTCCGGCTGGCCGCTGCGCAACGCCTGGCTCAGCAAGCACAAGGATGTCGAGCAGTTGTTGATCGAGCGCGGCGCCAGGTCGCACCCTTACATGGCCGCCGAGCAGCACGACATCGAGGCGGCAAAGCGCCTTTTAGCAGGGCCCAATTTAGCAGGGCCCAATCATGAAGAAGCCGCCCGCGAACTGGCCTGGTCCGCCGGCGATCATGGATGCGCCGCGATCGTCGAGCTTGCGCTGCCTCACGTCCCCGTTCCGCTTGATGATAGGGGATGGCATTGGATCCTGATCCAGCCCATCCGCGGCGCCGGCCCCGATTCGGCCGCGAACGACGGCCACTTCCAGGCCATGGCCGCCCTGCTACGGTTTGGCGTCAATCCCAATGTGCGCCGTTTCGGAGCGACGGCGCTGCATTTCGCGGCGGCGCATCACGGCCCGGTCGGCGACGAGGACCGCGCCCGATTTGCCGCCATGCTCCTCGACCACGGCGCGCGCCTCGATCTTCGCGACGACCTCCTCCACTCCACGCCGCTCGGTTGGGCGTGCCGATGGCGCCGAACGGCGATGGTGAAGCTCTTCATCGCCCGCGGCGCCCCCATCGACGAACCCGACGCAGAACCCTGGGCCACGCCGAAGGCCTGGGCCGAAAAAATGGGCCACCCCGACATCCTGCACCTCCTCCATCCGTAGGCGAGCCTAGATCGAGCTGACGGCGTCACATTGAGCTGACGGCGTCACATCGAGCTGACGGCGTCCATCGATGCATGCCGGGGCAGGGGATCGCGCGGCATGACGATCCAGCAAATGATATAGGCGAGCAGGCCGACTCCCGGCGGATAGATCGTCAGCACGATCCAGAGTATTCGCACCAAAGATACTTCCAGGCCGAAATAGCGCGCCACGCCGGCGCAGACGCCCGCGATTTTTGCGCCTTCGCGCGATCGGCTTAAGGCGCGCTCGACACCGGGGCGTGGGGCATTCGAAGTCGCCGTTCCGCAGGCGTGGCAGTAGCGCGCGTCGTCCCCGATTTGGATGCCGCAATGTGTACAGTACATTGTTAGCCTCTCCCCAACATACGCAAAAGACACGAGAAAGTTCACCGCTTCGGCGAATCGTGCCGTAGGCATTACTTCGTATTCATTTCGCGGGGGCGATCGACTGCACCTGGATGGTCCCGGTCTTCGAGTCCAGCGTGCCGATCACTGTGACTTTTTGCCCCGCGAATTTTTCCGGCGTCTCCTGATCGCTCAGGGTGTAAGTTTGCTTGCCGTCGTAGAGAACGTACAGAGCACCGTGCACCCGTACGCAAGCCTTGACGCATTCGGCGTTGGTCGGTCCCATCTGCATCGCGGAATGGTCGCCCTTGGGACACATGTTATCCGTAACAAGTCCCGTGAAGTTCTGCGAGGCCCCAGCGGCAGCGCACAAGAAGAGAGCGGCAGCGAACGCCGCGAGGGCTAAAAACGGGAAGATTCGCGCCTTCATTCCATTCAGTGTACGCTCGCCAGAAGCTGTCAGCCATTAGCTCCTCCCGGGGGCGGCGGGGGCGGGGTTTCACTTGACGAAGCCCAACATTTCTCGGAAAATAGAGATGCTCGCGTCGCTGTTCGGATTTCTTTTGGAAGAGCGTTCAGATCCGCCCAGGGGTTGCTTCATCTTAAGCCGCTATCTGGAGCGGGACCAAACCGGCGACCTCAATTAGCGAATGGGCTCGGTCGGAGATCGGCGAGCGATAGGTAACAAGGTGACTATCATGTCAAAGCCGAAGCTGTTTATTGGCTCATCCAAAAAGAATATCGCCGTTGCGAGACTTGTGGCGAATCGGCTGGAGGCTGATGGCTGTGCCGATGTCACCGTATGGGACGAAGGCGTCTTCAGCCTTGGCCAGGGTTTTCTCGAAAAACTTCTCGCCGTGCTCGACCAGTTCGATTTTGCGGTCCTCATCTGGGCCGCGGACGATCTGACCGGCAGCCAAGGCGATTCGAAGGCGTCGCCGCGGGATAACGTCGTCTTTGAATGCGGGCTCTTTATGGGGGCGGTGGGTAGGGAGCGTGTCTTCATCGTCTGTGACCAGAGCATCGCGCTCAAAATTCCGTCAGATCTGGCAGGCATCACGCTCGCCAACTATGATGGTTCACGGATCGGCGGGGATGACGCCGAAGCGGCTGTTAGAACTGCATGCGATCGGATCGCTCGCGAGATCGAGCGGCCGCGCTATCCGACGATAGTCGGCGAATGGAGATCCAGATATGCTCTTTCTGCTGAGCCCGGGCACCCGGAAGTGATCGAGGACGTCGAGATCAAAGCAGCGCGAGGCGGCGTTTCTATCGTCAGCAAGAATAATCCCGCGAATGATTTCTACATCGCCTATGGGCGGATCCTCAATGAGAATCAAATTCAAGGGCACTGGCAAGCGAAACTCGGCAGCGGCGGGGCTCGAGGATTGTTTATGCTCACGATGAGCCCTCGCGGGCTGGTTATGTATGGCTACGCCACCACGCCCAGCGAGACGAATGCGACGGGTTTCGGGACCTGGGTTCTGGCGAAGAACGATGGCGTCGATGAAACAACGATGGAGGGGAGACTCCGCTGGGGGCAAGAGACGTTGAAGAGTCTGACCCTGGCTCTGCCTCCGCCGGAGAGTGGACCGTAGGCCTTGACCTCATACTGCCACTGATGGAAGCCACCAGTCCGCTTTGGCGCACACTAAGCTAGGCGGCTGGCTGCTGCTGGGTCATGCAGTGCAGCGCTCCCAACCCCAGCACCAGATCGCGGCAGGGAATGGGAATCATCTCCCGATCGGGAAACAACCGCGCGAGTGTCCGCAGCGCGGGCAAGTCGTTCGGGTCGCTGAATTGCGGCACGAGCACGAGCCGGTTGGCGATATAGAAATTCGCATAGCTGGCCGGAAGAATCTGACCGGAGAACTCCACCGGGCCGGGCATCGGCAGCGGCTCTACCTTCATATCCTGGCGTGCCCGCAGCCGCCCCAAATTTTCTGCAAGCGGCAGATGATTGGGGTCGCTGCGTTCTGGCTCGTAAGCCGCGACCACGGTATTCGCCGACGTGAAGCGCGCGATGTCGTCGACGTGTCCGTGCGTGTCGTCGCCCTGGATTCCCCTATCCAACCAGATGACCTCCGTCACGCCCAGATACCGGCGGAAGGCGCGCTCCAGATCCCGCCGCGATGTTCCCGGATTTCTCGCCTGCTCTGGCGAAAGCAGGCACTCTTCAGTGGTCAGAAGCTTGCCCGCCCCGTTCACATCGATGCTCCCACCTTCTAACACCAGTCCTGGCTCGAAGCTTCTCAGGCCGAGCTGGTTCGCGATGAACGCCGGCACGCGGGCGTCGCAATGATAATTCTCGTACTTGGCCCAGCCGTTGAAGCGCCAATGAGAAGCCGCGATGCCTCCCGCCGCCCGCTTCACGAAAATCGGACCGTAATCGCGAATCCAGCTTCGATCCGTTGGGCACTGGAAAAATTCAACGGCTTCGAAATTCGCGTGGCACTTCTTCAGAACCCGCCGCGCTGCCTGTTCCGCGTCCGCATCCTGTACCACGATGCGCACCCGCTCGACACGCGCAAGCTGCCGCACAATCTCTCCATACAGCCAAGGGATGGGTGCGAACTTACCCGGCCAGTCGGACTTTTCATGTGGCCAGGCGAGCCAGGTGGCTTCGTGCGGTTCCCATTCCGCGGGCATGCGGAAGCCGGCGCCTATTCGTCCAGCCATCGGGAAAGAATCGGTTGGTAGGCGTCGATGCGCCGGTCGCGGAGAAACGGCCAATGCCGGCGAACCTCCTCGACGCGCCGCGGGTCGCATTCGAAAACGAGAGTATCCTCGCCATCGACGGATGCCTCGGCGACAATTTGCCCGAACGGATCCGCGGCAAACGACGATCCCCAAAATTCGATTCCGTGTTGCGGCGGTCCCTCGTATCCTGTCCGATTCACCGCCGCGACATACACACCGTTGGCAATAGCGTGCGATCGCTGAATCGTGCGCCAGGCGTCGAGCTGCGCCGCGCCATACTGCGCCTTCTCGGAAGGATGCCAGCCGATCGCCGTGGGATAAAAGATCACGTTCGCTCCTCCCAACGCGGAGATGCGCGCGCCTTCCGGGTACCATTGATCCCAGCAAACCAGCACGGAAAGACGCCCGAAAGGCGTGTCGAAGCCGCGGAATCCGAGATCGCCCGGAGTGAAGTAGAATTTTTCGAAATATAAGGGATCGTCGGGAATGTGCATCTTCCGGTACAGACCGGCGATTTCACCGTCCGCGTTCAGGATCGCCGCGGTATTGTGATACACGCCCGCCGCGCGCCGCTCGAACAACGAGGCCGCGATGACGATCTTGTGCTCGCGCGCGATTTTTCCCAAAGCCACGGTGGACGGCCCCGGTATCGATTCCGCCAGCGCGAACCGTTCCACGTTTTCTTCCCTGCAGAAATATTGCGAGCGGAACAATTCCGGAAGGCACACCACTTGGGCGCCTCGCCCGGCAGCCTCGCGAATCCTCCATTCGGCTTTCGCCAGGTTCTCGCTGGGATCGGGCGCGCAACTCATCTGCACCAGCCCGGCGCGAAAGGGTTGCGTCATCGGGCGCGTTCAGCTCCGTGCGGCAGGCTCGAAGAACAACTGGTCGATTTTCGCGGCCAGAATGAAATCGCTCTCGGATAACCCCGCGATCTTATGCGTGTAGGTGATGATTCTCACGTAGCCCCATCCCAGCGTGAGATCGGGATGATGGCCCTCCGCTTCCGCGACCGCCCCGATGCGATTCACGAACTCCAGCGCGGACTTGAAATCCGGAAACGTGAAGGCTTTCTCCAGATGATGCTCCTCCACGACTCTCCAATCCGGCAATTCCCCGCGGAATTTCTCAAGCTCCGCCCCTTTCAGCGGAGGCGTTCCCCCGCGGCAAGGCACGCAATGTTTCGCGGCTAAGTTGGTTCCAGATCCACCCATACGTCACCGTCCTCCACTCTCACAGCATAGACGGGCAGCGGCTGGATTTGCTTTTGGAGCTACTTCTTCCTCCCCCCTCCTCTCGGCTCCGACGCGGGCGGAACGATGTTCTTCATCCGCAGAAATATCACCATGCTTCCGTAGATCTCGTTATTGTGGCCGTAATTCAGGGCCAGCAGGCCCATCCGAAGGCTCTGTGTTTGCCGCCCGTTTTCTTGCGTGATGGTTATAGTCTGGGCGCCGGAAGCGTCGGTGAGTGCCGCGTAAACGCCGTCGCAGTAGGAAAACGCGTCGTTCAACGCCTTCGTGAACTCGGCCTTGGTGGTGAGCTTCTCCAGATTCATGGTGTTGGGATTCTTTTCGCCCTTGGCCTCCGAACACCACAGGTAATTGTAGTTGGCGACGTGCCCCACCTGCTGTCCGAATGTGCGAACCTCCTGCTGCGTGCCGGGCCGCATATCGTAGTTTTCTTCCGGCATCTTCTCCGCCGTGCGTACGATAGTGTTCCGATTGTTCATGTAGGCGTTGCGGAGCCAGGTGGAAAGGGGATTATCCTCGGCGGGCGCGGCGTTCTGTGCCCACATGGGAGCCGCGAGGACGGGAAGAAGTAGAATTTTGAGAATACGTCGCATGCTTGTCTCCTTGAGTCGAATTTAATTTTATATCATGCGGTGGGTTGGCGGGGCATCGCTTAACGCGTGCTGTGGCTGCACGGGTTTCATTCGTAATGCAGGGAACGCAGCGGGTCCACTCGGACGGCACGGAACGCCGGCAGACAACTTGCCGCCAGAGATGCCGCGACCAGGATGGCGGCCATGGAGGCGAAGATCAAGGGATCGAATGCGGGCGTTTCGAATAGCTGGCTTCGCAGCGCGCCCTGTAGTAATAGCGACCCGGCGAAACCGGCGGCCACTCCTAATAGCGTCAGCCGTAATCCCTGCGATACCACCGAACTCAGCACCCACCACTGGGAAGCGCCCAGAGCCATCCGGATGCCGATCTCGCGCTTCGCTTGAGCCACGTTGTAACTGATGACGCCGTAAAGTCCCAGCGCGGCCATCAGCAGGGCAAGAATCGCAAACAGCCCGAGCAGCGACGCCGCAAATTCGTGGGGAGCGAGCGAATCCGCAATCAATTTATCCAGGCTCGCCAGCTCGCGTACAGGCTGACCTGGATCCGCTTCATGGACGGCCGCGCGAATGGCGCCGGCAAGGCTCGCGGCGCCCGGCGATCCCCGCCCTGACGGGCGGGGCTGAATCGTCTTGGCTACGATCCAGCCCACCGGGAGGGGACGTTTCATCTGGAAAAGATTGAAATAGATCGAGCCCTTTCCGCTGTCCGCGGCGAGATCGGAACCGATCACGTGGCCGACGATTCCGACGACAGTATAAAAGTCCGGCCCCGTTGTGGGCCGGATCCGCTGGCCTATCGGATCTTCGTTGGGCCAATACTGACGCGCGAGATTGTCGTCGATCAGCGCGACTAACTCCGATCCGGCGTTGTCCGTTTCCGCAAAGGCCCTCCCTCGCCGGAGCGGGATCGACAACGCTTTGAAATAATCCGGGGTGACGTAGTGCCGATCCGCTTGCCGCACGGGCTCGCCCGGAGACTGCGGCTTGCCTTGAATGCCAAATGCTCCCGAATCGCCGTAGGGCGTGAAGGGGACTCCGGCGGCAATAGCGCTTGCCGAGACACCCGTGGTTTTATCGAGCCGGACGTTATAAAGCCGGTCTAGCACGGCGCGGTAAAACAGAGCTTGTTTTCCCGCGTCGGGATATTGTTTCGGGGGCAGCGAGAACATAGCCGTCATTACGCTGCGCGCGTCGAATCCAGGGTTGACGCTTTGAAGCCGGGCGAAGGATCGCAGAAACTGCCCGGCCGCTACCAGAAGAACCAAGGCGAGCCCGGCCTCCGCCGTCACCAGCGAAGACCGCAAGCGCAGCCGCGCGCGTCCCACGGTATGGGATCGTCCCGCGTCCTTTAACGCGTTCTCCACCTTCACCTTCGATGCCTGCCACGCAGGCGCCACGCCGAAGAGAATGCTCGCGGCGATCGCGGTCGCGGCGGTAAATAGGAGCACATAAGGATCGAGGCGCGCTTCCGTCCCCACCACGGCTTTTTCGGGAGCAATTTTCAGCAATAGATACAGGCCGGCGCGAGCCAAGCCCACCGCGGCAAGGCCGCCCGCCATTGCCAGGATCAGGCATTCAGAGAGTATCTGGCCCCATAGGCGCGTGCGTCCTGCGCCGAGCGCGGCTCGGATGCCCATTTCCAAAGCGCGAGCCGAGGTTCTGGCCAGCATCAAACCGGCGATGTTCGAACACGCGATCAGCAGCAGCATTCCGACGGCGCCGAGCAGAACCAGCACCGGCCGCCGCGCGTCTCCGGAATTGAACTCGATAAAGGGAACCCCGAACATCGCCCATCCCTGGCTTCTCGCATACCGCGCCGCCGGAGGAAAGCCGTTCCAAACTCGATCGGTCAAGATTTTGAACCATGCGTCAACCTGGCCCGGCGAGACTCCGGGTTTCGTCCGAGCGACTGCCAGCAAATCTTCGTTGAAGCGGTTGCGTGGATCAAGCGTGGACGGCGGCAAAGCCAAGGGTATCCAAAGATCCGTCTGGCGAGGCCATTCGAATGCGGGAGCCATCACGCCGATAATTTTGTATGGCTCCTGGCTCAGCTCCATGGTGCGTCCCAATACGGCCGGGTCGCCGCCGAATAACCGTATCCAGGCCGCGTTCGACAGCACTACGACGTGATTCGCGCCGGGTTGGTCTTCCTTCGCGGCGAATACGCGGCCCAGCGATGGCTTCGCTCCGAAGACCTCGAACCACTCCGCGGATACCGCCGCTCCGACGAGCCACTCCGGCGTGTCTTGGCTTGCCAAACCATCGTGCACGAGATAAGTCAGGCCGGTGTGGCGCATGGCGGCGGCATGTTCGAAAATTTGCCTGCTATCGCGAGCGTCGGCGAAGGTGGGTGGTGAAACCGAGATATTTTTCAAATTGAGATTGTCGTACTTTTCCCGAACGGCGACCAGGCGCTCCGGGTGATCGATTCCCGCGGGCCGAAGCAGAAGTTGTTCGACGAGACTAAATATTGCCGTGTTCGCTCCAATGCCGAGCGCGAGCGTCGCCACCGCTACGCCCGTGAACATCGGGTTCCTGCGGCACTGGCGCAACGCGTAGCGGACATCCTGCGCGAGCGCGTCACTTCTCAAGACCGGCCACCGCCAGCGCCAAGTTTCCCGGCTCTCCTCCCGTAGCAGGAGCGCGTTGCCGAAACGCCGCCGCGCGGCTATTTCCGGCTCCGGCTCGCCGCGCTCGCGAAGTTTGGCGGCCCGAAGGTCACGATGCAGCCGCATCTCCTCTTCGATTTCGCGATCGAAACGGTTGCGGTGAAACAGGTGGGCAAGACGACGAAGGAATCGCTGGATCATTTGCCGCTCGTCATTTCGAGATAATCGCCGCGCTCCCGCGGCCTGAGATAATCGCCGCGACCGCAGCGGCCGGTTGGAGTATCTTGCCGATGGCTTCCGAGACGCGCCGATAGTGGGTGAGTTCCCGCTCGAGCTGCCGGCGCCCGGCGGCTCGAAGGCGGTAATAGCGCGCCCGGCGGTTTCCCTCCGTTTTGCCCCACTCGCCGGCGATCCACCCATTGACGAGCAGCCGCTGAAGGGCGGGATAAAGCGAACCTTCCTCCACTCGCAGCACGTCCTCCGATAGCTCCTCAATGGCCTCGGCGATTTCGAAGCCGTGCCGCGGGCGCCCGCGCGCGAGCGTCTGCAGAATCAACATGTCCAAAGTACCGGGAGGGATCGGCTCATACGGCATGACATAGATAGTCTATGTCAATGGCTGCGGGAATGCAACCCGGTTATGGAGGGCGGCAGAGGTCCCGTAATCCGTCGGTTGAGCAAACCGCTCCCTGACGGTCTCGGATTAGCGTGAATGCCTTGGCGCAAACATCCGATTCTGAGCCGCGACCGTCAGGGAGCGGTTGGCCTCTATCAGTCTCAGTCCGTGCCTCTCAATGTCCAGCCAATCGAAGCGACGCCGACAATGTTGTTCATAAAGCCTCCGATTGAGGCTCCGGGCGCCGGCGCGATCACCTTATCCGGAAACGGGCTCATATAATCGTGAGCTTCCAGCCGGAGACGTACGCGCTTACTAATGCTTATCTTCAACCCAACGCCTACATCGCCGACCCCGAGCGTCTCTCGCGTATGCGTCAGCGCCACGAAATTGCCCAGCGGCTGCGCCGCCGATTCGGCGCCTGTGCCGCTCACTACCACGACGCCGCCGCCTAGCGCCAAAAATGGACGCACCGCCGATCCGGTTGGCCGCAAGTAGCCCAGGACATTGAACGTAATGGTTTGGGTGTTCCGGGCGAAAGTCACTGACGCGTTGTCGGAGGACGCCTGCAGGTTTCCGAAGCCGTAGAGATAGCGCAGCTCTCCCCCGATATAACGATACATGTCTTCGCCGCCGTAAGCGCCAACTACGCCGCCATGGCCGATTCCAGCCGAGGCTGTCGCGGAGCTTTCCGTCACGCCCAAACTGGCCGTCACGCCCAAACTGGGCGCGTAGCTGAAACCGCCAACTGCCCCCAATTCGAAACCCTGCGCAAACGCGGTCCCGCTGGCGAGGATGGCCGCGCAAAACAGCTTCTTCCAGTTCATATCTCCCTCCTCTGAATCTCACGCTATGGAGTGACAACTCGCACGGACAGGGATGTGGAAGAGCCACCTTGCGTGATGGCCAACGGCACGCTCGTCCCTCCCTGCACATTTGCCGGAACCTGGGCGTTGATCTGATACACGCCCACCTCTCCCGGCGTCAATCCCGCAAAGTTCACAGCGAGGCCCACTCCGCCCAGCGTGACGGTTGGCGGCGCATCCACCAGGGCTAGCGGATCCAGCGGCGCTGCGGCGCCAAGGGCCGGCGGAGGCGTCGTGGTCCCCATACCGGTGAGGTAAATCGTTATGCCCAGGTTGGGATGGATGGGGTTGGTAAAGTCCACAAGTTCCTGATTGTCGTCGCGAATCACCGTCGCCAGCCCGGTCTGCGTGCCCGCACTGCCATTGAGGAAAACTGCAGGCGCCTGCGCCAGGATCGTTAAGTCATAGCCGGAACTGACCCCGCCCGGACCCGTCACGGTAACTGTGCCGGCGCCGGGCGGCACAAACGGCAGTTGCCCCGAAATACTCGACGGCGAAACGCTGAACAGAGCCAGCGCTGTGGAGCCCACGGTGACGCAGACATCGCCCAAGGCGAAAGGCAGCGGCAGGCTGGTTGCCCACGCCCCGGCAGGGGCCAATCCCGCGCCCACGATATTTACAAGCCCACCCGGAGCGACCGAAGCTGTGCCATCGGCGGCATTGGTCACGCTCGAAATTGAAGGGATCTGCGTGATCGCGTCGAAGTTCGGCGTGAGCTGAGTGATTCCGGAAACCGTCAGCAAGAGAATCGAACTTTGATCCGCCGGCATGGCGAGCGTTCGGATGAACGGGAGTATGGTTTCGCCAATGAGCCCGACGGCGGCCGTGGGCAGGCTGGCCGGCAACAAGGGAGCCTCCGTGAGAGCCGAGCCGTGGTACGTGGAGAATGCCCCCATATCCACCCTTTCGATCAGCCCGGGCCCGCTGGCAGCCTGTGCGGTGGTGCGCAGGCCTGCGCCGGTTGCTATGCCCATCCCGGAGGAAGACCCGGTGGCGGCTGGAAACTGCCCTATAGGAACCAGAGCGGCATCCAGTAGATTTATGTCCGCGAGAAACAGATTATTGCTGAACGCGCCGTAAGCTCCGCCCAGAGCGGAAAAGTCCTTTCGGGAATCGACCCATGTGGCCACGGAGTAGTCGTACAGCATAACGTTGCCGTCCGGCAGCGCCAGCAGCAGCGACAGGTTGCCGGGGGACTCCGCCAGCGCCCCATTCGCGGATGTGAGGTTGTTCCGGTAGATGCCGAGGTTGCAGGGTGTATTGGCCACGCCGTTCGCAAAGTCAATCTGATCCAGCGGGGTGCCGGTCGTGCTGCCCGTGCCGCCCGTGCCGCCCGTGCCGCTCGTGCCGCCCGTGCTGGATTGCAGGCAGGCAGGCAGAGAGCCAACTACCCGAGCCGTAGCGAAAATACCGGTCAAGCTTACTCCGATCGTTCGTGGGTAATGCCCGAAGGGAAACAGAATGGGAGCGGCGGGCTGTAGCGCATCCAGATCGAAAACGCTCGCGATCATTGAGTTGTCGTTACCCACGATCAGGTAATGCTGGTCCGTGGTCATCGACATTTTCACCGGCGTATTGCCGGTGCGCAGCGAGGTAATTGGTTGCAGCGTGGTCGAATTGTAGACCAAGACCAGGTTCTTATCCTGCCGGATGATGTAGACGCGGTTGCGCGAAGGATCCGCCATCATATCCACGAGTTTGCCGGGGACGTTCACCACAGTTCCAAGCTGGTTGGAGTTCCGGGTGTTGATCAGCAGCCGGACGGGGAAGGGCAGATTCACCCCTTTTGAGCTGGCGATGGTCAGCGGAATCGTGGTTGTGCCGTAGGCGTTTTGGAAAGCCACCGGGTCCACCTGGATCTGGACGCTCGCAGGCGCCACGCCAGAGGGCGTCAGAATTTTGACTCCAGTGGTTCCCTGCGGTACGGACAGGGTAAAGTCCGCGCCCGCGTTGCCCAGATCCAGGATGTCGAGCGTTTGCGTGATCACGGCACGACTGCAGGCGTCACCCTGGAACATCAGGTCTTCTTCCTGCGTCGCGATTTGCGCCGTCTTGGACAGTTTCCCAATGGGCAGAACCGTAATTCCGCTGACCGAAACCGCGTACATGGTTTGATCGTCGCTGGAAATCAAGGAATGCCCGGCAAGGTTCTCGGGAAGTTGAATGCGCTCGCGGACGGTGAGGTTATCCGTGTCCACAACGTGCAGGACCGGGCCGTCGCCGTTCACTACCTGTTGGGCATAGATCACGTTACGGCCGAGATCCCAGGCGTTGGTTCCAATGTTTGCGGCGCCAGTGCCATTTGGAAACTCAGCCCATCCGTAGTCCTGCTGGTTCAGACGATGAAGTAAGCCCCAGCCGGCCAGCACGTTGGTCGCATCCCCATCCACCGCCACCGCGTACGGTCCCAATGGAGGCGAGGTCTGGAAAGCCTCCACGCCGAGAGCTCCGGTGGGAATGGAATAGCGAAGCAAGAGATAGATCGAAGTAGCTTGGGCCGTGGCCGACGCCGTGCCTTGGGCCGGGGCCTGGGCCGTGGCTAGCACCACGATAGTGTTGCCGTCGCCGGAAACGCCCGCGGCGGCCTGAATGATCTGGGGCGGGAACGTCGCCAACGGAACCGGCAAATTCAAGCTAACCGGAAGTGGCATTGTCGCCGTTACCGGGGTAGTCTTGGCCGTGAGCGGATTCACGAGAAAAACCCCGGTGGTGGTGACCATCAAAGCCTCGCTTCCCGCTCCAAATGCCACTGCCAGCGCGGAGCCGCTCATGGTTACGTCCTGGCGCTCGCCCATATCCAAATCAAAGATGGTGAATCCGCCATTGGCAGCGAACGGCGCGGCATTTTCGCCCACAACCAGAAAACGGTTGTCGGGCGACATCGCCACGCAACTCGGCGGCAAGGGAACCCCCAAAGGGGCCAGCAGAGTGAGATTGTACGTGCTCATCACTTCAATCCGGCTGGCGCTAAAATTGGCCGCATACACCTGTCCGCGTAGGCTGTCGAGCGCGATATCCGACACCGTTCCGCGAATGGGGACTACGGTCCCGAACGTAGCGCCGGCGCAGGGGATCGCCGGCAGCATCGCGATAAGACAGGGAATAGCCTTAGGCCAAAGGGGCATGAGTTCTCCGATCTCAGGCGGTCATTTGGCTTATCGGCAATTCGCGCCCCCAGATGCGTGCCGGCCCCCAGATGCGTGCTGAAAGATGCGTGCCGAATGCCACAATCGAACTCGCTGAGAACTCAATCGCTACCGAGGCGGTACTATCGCTCGGCTCGAAGAGCGGCAGTTGCAGGCATGAGGTGGCCGCTCAAGCCTTTGCGAGCTTTCCGTCTCTGCGAGAGATTGTATTGGCCGGGATCTTCGCGAGAGCTGGAGACGTCAGCCGGTTGGCTTGGAGCGATGGCGTAGAATGGGACCGACAGGAGAAGTTCATGCAGAATTCCGTTCTGGTGCCCATGGTGGTGGAGCAGACTTCGCGCGGCGAACGCGCGTTCGACATTTATTCGCGGCTGCTGAAGGAAAACATCATCTTTCTCGGCACGCCCATCGACGACAACGTCGCCAATCTGGTCATCGCGCAGATTCTCTTTCTGGCGGCCGAGGACCCGGAGAAAGACATTTCGCTGTACATCAACTCGCCCGGCGGCTCCATCACCGCGGGACTCGCCATTCTGGACACCATGCGATTGGTGGAACCGGATATGGTGACGTATTGCGTGGGCCAGGCGGCGTCCATGGCCGCGGTTCTGCTGGCTTGCGGGGCCAAGGGGAAGCGCTATAGCTTGCCCCATTCGCGCATTCTGATTCACCAGCCCTCCATGAGCGGCTTGGCCGGCCAGGCCGCGGACATCGACATCTACGCCAGGGAAATCCTGCGCATGCGCGAGACGCTGAATCAGGTGCTCGCCGACGCCACGGGTCAAACGACCGAAAAGGTCGCGCGCGACGTGGATCGCGACTACATCATGGAGCCTGAGCAGGCGCTGGACTACGGTATGATCGACCGGATCATCGCGAGCCGGGTTTTGCAGCCGGTGACGAAATAAGAAGGCGGACTCTTTTGCTTAACGCGCACAACGCATTCGCTGTGCGCTTGCTTAACGCGCACAACGCATTTGCTGTGCGCTTTTCACGGACTCAGCGCACAAACGCAGCGCTCCGCGCGCGGCCGCGAGTTCCTGATTCCATAAGCTCGCCCCTCCGGTAGCTCGGGCGATAATGAAACGAGGCTGGAACCGTGGGCTTGCCAAGAATTCCGGAATCGAACGAAGGGCGTGACGCACGGGCGTTCGAATCCTGGAAAGTTCCGGGCGTTCCCTTGGTCATCCAATGCTCGGCGGAGGCCTTGGAAGACATTCGATCTCAGGCGTGGGAGGGTCTCCGGAAGTTGGCGCGGCGCGGGCTGGAAATCGGCGGGGTCCTGTATGGAACGCGCCGGCCGGGGACCATTCGCATCGAAGCCGTCGGGCCCATCGCTTGTCAGCATGAGCAAGGGCCTGGTTTTGTTCTTTCAGAGGCCGATCGTGCCGCGCTACGCGAACAGATCGAAAACTCGAAAAACGATCCAGAGCTCAAGCTCCTGATTCCCCTCGGATGGTTTGTCTCGCACACCCGCGGTGGCGTGGAGATAACAGAGCAGGATGTCGAAATCTATTCGACTTACTTTCCCGAGCCGTGGCAGGTCACACTGGCGGTGCGCCCCCGGCATGGGACAACCAGCGGAGCGTTCTTTGTCCGGCGGGATGGTGGGCAGGCAAAGCTGGAGTTCGAGTTCCCGGATCGTCGTGAGCTCCCTGCTGCGCGGGCTGAAGCTCGTCGCAGGCTGGAACCTGCCCCCCCGGAACGTGCGCCCCTGGAACCTGCCCCATTCAAGCCTGCGCCGCTCTCTACTGACTGGAGCGCCAACGCAGCCCGGCGCGGCGGGGAGTCAGGGATACGGGTGAGCCCACGCTCCCGCGCCTGGCGCGGTGTGTTGGAGCCTGCCCTACGAAAGGCAAGACCTGCCTGGCGGAGATTGATTTGGGTGTGGCTGGCAGTGTGGGTTTTAGCGGTAGGCGGGCTGGGGTGGGCCGCCGTGCGACTGGTGCAAGGGAACCTGGCAGCGCAACCGCTGGCGCTCGATTTGCGCGACAGCGACGGCCAGCTCAAAATCGAATGGAATCCCAACTCACCTGGTGTGATGAAGGCTGTAAGAGGATGGCTGTACATCGCCGACGGCCAGGACTCGAGCACCGTGGATCTGAGTCCGCAGGATCTCGGGAGCGGCAAGCTCGCCTATGAGCGCAAATCGGGAAGCGTCGAAGTTCAATTCAGAGTGGAGAATTCCTGGGGGCATATAGAGGAGGAGGATTCTCGATTCCTGGGGGCTGCGCCGGTGAAAAGACCAGATCCGCAAGAGCTGAAGTCAGAAGAGCTGAAACAACTGCAGCAACGGCAAGAGTTGGAAGCTGAAGTCGCGCGGCTGCGGGGGGAAAAGGCAGTCCAAGCCAGACGCATCGCGGAACTCGAGGCGGCCGTGAAGGCGCTACGAGCGAGGGTCCGGTAGACTACTGACGCGCGCGGGCCCAGCAAGTCCCGCAACCTCAACCAACGCTTCAGAGCCGCGACCGCACTTCTTCAAAAGCTGGACGCTGATCGCTGAAAGCTGAAAGCTCCTATCAGGCGCGTACCCGGCTTGGCTCACCATCGGCCAGCGCCAGTTCGGTGATTTTCAATCCCGTCGAAATTGCCCGCGAGGGGAACATCGATCCCAAGCGGTCCTCGTGAACCGCGATTACGCGATTGGGATCGCCCTGCGCCGCCTTCATCATTTCCTCCGCCGTCATAATCAGATTCACTTGGCTGCCGGTCGCCAATCCGACGGGCACATAGTGCGGGTCGCCCGTGTCTTCGCCGCGCAGATTTTCACAGGTGTAGACGAGATCTCCCGCAAAGACCCACACATTGCCGGAGTTCGCGCCGGCATCGTTGCGCACGGTGATGTACATCGAGGCCCAGGTGTGGGTATCGAAAGCGGCGCGCAGATCGATTCCGGGCAGAGTGTTTTCGCGATCGCCGTTCACGCACACCAATCTTCCCGCGCGCGCCAGATCCACGGCGCGGAGAATATCGGACGGGTCGATTCCCAGCGTCAGCCAGCGGAAGCGGCGCTCCAGCGAGATCGCCCAAACCCACTTCGACAGCTCGCGTTCTTGAATGTAGAAGGTCGCGTTGGGGAAATCCTCGAGGTTGCCCATGTGGTCGAAATGCGCATGGGTGATGAAGATGGTAGAGACGTCTTCGGGCGCGATGCCGCATTCGGCGAGAACTTCCCGGGGCGGATGCCAGTTCCGCGCGCCGAACAGGTTGGCCATGACTTCGCCATAGGCTTTGTGGTTATAACCCACATCCACCATCGCCACTTGTCCTTGCCCTTTGATGACCACATAGCAATAAGGCAATCGGCGATAGCCTCGATTATGCGCGCCGTAAATCAGCCCGCTGAGGTGATATTCGGGTACGTGGGCGAATTCCATCACCCAGATCGAATAAAGGTTCACGATCCCGTCCTTTCGGAGCGCACAGGACGCGTTCCGTTGTGCGCGTTTAGTGGGGAGCGCACAGGACGCGTTCCGTTGTGCGCGGTTACCGGAGGAATGCGAGCGGCGCAGCAGGCATGTCGGAAAGAGACCATCTCGAAACCCGGCAGCGATCCGGCTGCGTCCCGCAAACGGGCGAAGGCGCGCCGCAAAGGCGCGAGCGCGCCATCGATCGCGGTTCCCGTTCGCACCAGCGTTAGGGCCGCGTCCAAATCCGCGCTTGCTTCCACCAGGCAACGATGGTGCGGCGCAGCGCGCGCGCTGGGCCGGGCGCTTCTCACGCCATCCGCCGCGCCGCGATGCAAATCAGCCGCGGCCTGAAGTACGGGGTGGTCCGGCGAAGCCGCATTCGCTCCCGACGCATGCAGCACCAGGAATCCTGCAAGCTGCGCGGCCACCTGCCGCAGATCTTCGAACTGCATGCGGGTTTCAAGGATGTAGGCCGCGGTTTGGTCGTCGATGTCGCCCGGCCGAGTCATGGATTCCTTATCGAGAGTATCGCACCGGCGAAGCCGGCCACACCGGTCCAATCTTTTGACGCGCCCTAACTACTTGACTCACATTTTGCGCGGCGAAATGGTTGGCCGATCAAGGGCGCCCCGGCGCACTGTTGAAATCCGGCCGCCCGCTGGTTAACGGCACAGCGTTAACCAATGGGCTGATTTTTCGAAAACTATCCGGCGAGGCGGACGTGCATTGTCAGGGACAAACATTCCGAAGCGCTTGCAGAAGATCTCCGAAAGTATACGGTTTGCGAACAAAGTCGCGAATTTGCGGGGCGTCCATCGCGCCGGCAATCATCTCCCGGCTATAGGCGCTGGTGAGAATCACACTTATATCGGGCCGGACCTTCGCGGCTTCCACCACCACCTCGCGGCTCGAAGGACCAGGTATGGTCATATCCAGCACGATCACATCAATCTCTCTGCCGTTGGCGCGAAGAAGATCGATAGCGGACGACCCATCGGCCGCTTCGTACACTTCAAAGCCGTTTTTGCGAAGCATGATAGCGACGGGTCTACGTAACGGCGCTTCATCTTCCACGATCAGAGCGGTCTGGCCTTTAAACGGATGCGCCAACTCATGGCCGCTGGCGGTTGGGTCATGAGTTTCCGCGGCCCTCGTATCGGCGCAAGGAAGCAATATCCGAAAAGTAGTCCCCTTGCCAAGCTCGGTCGTGAGATCGATCGATCCTTGAAGCCCTCGAACAATGCCCTGAACCACCGCAAGCCCGAGTCCGCGCCCGGCGGATTTAGTAGTGAAGAACGGATCGAACGCCCTGATCTGCATTTCGGATGACATCCCGCCTCCGGTGTCGGAAACCTCCAGTTGCAAATAGTTCCCGTCGGCTAAACCGTCCAGGATTGTTCCATGCGAGTTCCGCCCCACCCGCACGTATTTGGTGGTCACGCGGATCGCTCCGTCGTTGCCTCCTATCGCCTCGGACGCGTTGGTGACAAGGTTCATCACAATTTGCCGAAGTTGCGCGGCGCTGGCTCGAACGGCCGGAATGTCGTCGCGGAGATCCGTTTCTATGACAGCGTGCTTCGATACCGAGACGCTGAGCAGTTGGAGCATCTCTCGGACGATCCGCGACCCATCGGCCAACCCTTCAGCCGTAGTCTCTTTTCCCGCATAAACCATCAGTTCACGGACGATTTCCGAACCCCGCAGGGCTACGTCCCGGATGGCCTTTAATTCATCTTCGGGACGCGATCCGGCGGCAAGCTCGCCCAACGCCAGCTCCGCTTGCGCCAGCACGCCACCCAGAAGGTTATTGAAGTCGTGCGCAATACCGCTGGCCAGCGTTCCCAGGCTCTCCAGTTTCTGCCGGGCGAGCGTCTCCTCTTGGGCGCGTTTGATTTCGGTGACGTCCTCGATCATGGCGATGCCGTGCAGCGGTTTGCCGTCTTCGTCAAAAACAATCGATGCGGTGAGGTTGATCCATATGATTTCACCGCTTTTCTTGATATACCGCTTTTGGATTCGATAGAAGGGCACCTCGCGCCTGAAGAGCCGCTCGGCAAGCTCCAGGTCCGCCGGCAAGTCCTCCGGGTACGTGACATCGGGAAAAGACATCCGGGAGAGTTCCGTCTCGGAATAGCCCACCATTTGACAAAGTGCGCTATTTACCTTCACGAAACGATAGTCTGTTCCTACAAGTGCCAGCCCGAGAGGCCCTTCCTCGAACACTCTGCGGAAACGCTCTTCGCTTTCGCGCAAGGCGGCTTCGGCGTGCTTTCCCTCGGTGATGTCCCAAATGACACCCATCGAGTGAGCCGGCCGTCCGGAGTCGTCAATCAACACCGTACCTTTTGCGTGAACCCAATGCGTGCTACCCTCGGGCCATATAATGCGGAACTCGGCATCGAATGTATGGGTCCGTTCCCGACCCTCCTGCCTAAGCGCTTCGATCCTTTCCCGGTCATCGGGGTGAATCAAATTGAGCCACTCCTCGCGAGTGATCGTGGTGCGATCGGGCGATAGGCCGTGAAGTTGGGCGTACTGGCCGCTAATCGTGACCAGGTTCGTCTTGAAATCGCGGACCCACACTCCAATCTGCGCCGCGTTCTGTGCGAGCGTCAGCCGCGCTTCGCTCTCACGAAGCGCCGTTCCTGTTTGCTTGAGCTCCGTAATATCCTGAGTGGCGCCCCTGAGGTGGACCGGCTTTCCTTCGTGATTCCGAATCAGTTCGGAGATCGTGCGAACAAAGCGCACCTCGCCGTCCGCACGGACGATTCGATATTCCGAGGCCTCGGTGCTCGCTTCGAAATTACGGGCGGCGGCCATTACTTTTTCCCGGTCCTCGGGATGGACGCGGCTCAGGAAAAGCTGAAAATCTGGCCGCTCACCCGGATGGATCCCAAGGATCGAAAACATCTCCTCGGACCAGACGCTTGTGCCGTCCTCAAGATCCCGTTCCCAGCTTCCAATTTTCGCGAGACGTTGTGCCTCCTTAAGGCCGGCCTCGCTAACCCGCAATCGTCTTTGCGTTCGCGTTTGATCGGTCACGTCGATGCAGGAACCGATATAGCCGTCGAATTCGCCCCCCCCGTAAAGCGGCGTTCCGTTGTCCTGGATCCAGCGATACTCCCCGTCCGCACGGCGCAACCGGTACTCCATCTGAAAAGGGCGGCGGGCGTCAAAGCAAGAAATATACGTATTCAGGCAGCTTTCCAGATCTTCCGGATGAACCCCCTCGGCCCATCCATTGCCCAGTTCCTGTTGCATGGAGCGGCCGGTGAAATCTAGCCAAGGTTGGTTAAAAAAAGTACAAAGCCTATCTAGCCCTGAAACCCAAATCATCACCGGCGCCGAATCTGCCACGGTTCGGAAACGCCGCTCGCTTTCGCGCAGCGCCGCTTCATCCGTGAGCAGCCTTCCGACTTGGCTCTTCCCGCGCTCGCGCTCTTCGACCGCCGCCGCCAGGACTAGAATTGTCGCCGAATAAAGGCTGATCAGCAGGCGAAGATCCGCGGCGGAAATCGACGAGGCCCAGTGCAGTTGGCTCCACAGAGTGGTAGCCACAATCGCGTTAGCCGCCAGAGCTAAGGTCGCCAGGCGCATGCCTCTCAGAAGCGTGAACGCCAGGGGCGGAAGGAAGGTCAGATAAGTAATGTCGAGGTTATAACGCGCCTTGAAAACCACCGAACCCCAAAGCGCCGCGGCCCAAACGGCAATTTCCAGACCCAGCTCCAAAAAATTGCGGCCACCCATCGTCTGCCGCGATTCCTGTTCCGCCGGTAAACCCACCCATCTCTGCAACCGCCCGGAACCGTGGACGAGCACTGCCGGCGCCAAGGCTAAGATCCCGGCGGTTCCACGCAACCAACTGTCGACAGCGGCGGGAACGGCGGGCAGGCTGACTCCAAACACAATAAGTAAGGCTTTGACGAATAAAGCCGGCGCAGCGGGCGCCAGGGCGGCGCCCGCCAGCAATGCCAATGCGGACCTCTCGCCCGAAAACCAGGGTTCGTTCCCCGCGATTTTGCGAGCCGCGATAAACCCGGCAAGCTGAGAAGCAAGATACATGGGCGCCATGAAAAGAATGCCTTGCCAGGAGTGAAACGCCCCAAAGGCCGCAAATAACAGCACTTGACTCCAAAAGAATCCGCGCCAGCCGAACGCTAAGCTGAGCGCGAAAAGAATGGCCGGCCGGTAAGCGATCGTCGGGGTTAATAGCGTCTTCCAGAGTGATCCGTCAACAAAACCAAAAGCCGCCACCCCCACGATCATGAGGGCTAATATGCGCAGATCCGGACCTCGCAGGATAGGCTTAGATGCTTCCGCCATTCCGCTATTCTATACGCGCGCGATGAAGAAACGCGTGGCGGATGTGCAAACAGAATCACCGCAGCTTTCGGGCTAACTTATAGCTGCATCTCGCCTGCGGCGACTTCCCCCGTTCGCGTTATTTTCGCGTTTATTTGACGCCAAGCACCCCGGTTCTACAGAGACTCGTTTGTCTGCGAGGCGCCCGATACTTCGAACGTTCTCCGTCGTTTATAGGCAACGCTTACACCGGTAGCGATACCGATCTGGGTGCGCGCATGGTGGAGGACATCCTCGGGCGCATCGCCTACGGCGTTTACAGCTAATGCACATCTCCACCCCAGCGAGCCCCAAGCGGGCTTGCTGGGGAGCAGAGCCTGCCCTGGCCGATTGCGCTAGTCTGAAGACATGGGGAGCATAACAGAATCAAATATCGATATTGATTTTTCTGTGGGCGATGCCACCCCGCCTGCAGATCTGGATCTACGCCCAGACCGGCTTGAGTTCGGGAGAGTAGTGGCGCCGCTGTGGTTCCGGGCCTGGTATCGCAACGGCCAATGGGAGACCGGCCGAATCGAGCGCTGGACCCGGATCGATCTGCATCCCGCCGCGCTGGTTCTGCACTACGCTCAGTCGATTTTCGAGGGACTGAAGGCGTACAAAACGCCGGATGGCTCCATCGCGCTCTTCCGTCCGGAAATGAACGCCCGCCGCATGCGGCACTCCGCCGCGCGGATGGCCATGCCGGATATCCCGGAGGCGATGTTTCTGGAAGGGGTGACCACGCTGGTGGATTGCCAGCGCCAATGGGTCCCAGAAGCGCCCGGCTCCCTCTACATCCGGCCCGCGGCCATCGGCACGGAGGCGTGCATTGGCGTGCGCGCCAGCCACGAATATCTATTTTTCATCATTGTCCTGCCTTCCGGCAGTTATTTTCCGGGGCTGGAGCCGGGAAGAACAGGATCCGTTCGGGTCTTTGTCTCGGAGACGGTGGGCCGGGCGGCGGCCGGTGGAACGGGCGACGCTAAAGCCAGCGCCAATTACTCCGTAACGCTCGAAGTGATCGAAGCTGCCAAAAAGAAGGGCTGCGCGCAAGTCATGTTCCTGGATTCGCGCGGGCATCGCACGGTGGAGGAACTGGGCGGAATGAACGTGTTCTTCCTGCGCGACGGGACGCTCATCACGCCGCCGCTGAGCGGCACGCTGCTGGCCGGAGTGACGCGCGACAGCATTCTGAAGCTCGCTCCCACACTGGGCATTCCGGTGCGCGAGGAGGTGGTCCCGTTCGATGTTCTGCTGGAGCAAGTGAAGACCGGCGAGGTGACCGAGGCATTCGCCTGCGGGACCGCGGCGGTAATCACCGGAATCGAATCGTTCCTTCTCGCCCCGAGGGATAAGAGCGAAGATGAGCGCGAGGTGCGGATCGGCCAAAGCGTCTGCGGTCCGGTGACTCACCGGCTCTATGACGCGTTGACTAATATTCAATACGGAATCTCGAAGGATCCGTTCGGCTGGGTGGTCAAGGTCTAGGACGCCAGCGCGCCGTTTGCGGCCTGGCTAGAACGCATCGCCGCCGGAATGGCAAAGCAGGCAGGCAAGACGCTCGTCTTCCGCCGTAGCGCAGGCAAGCTTATAGGATTGATGCGTAGCCTTGGCGGGGACGCGCAAGACGCCCGCGCGGCCGCCGATCTCGAATGTGACCTCGGTGATTCGATGACTCACGCGCGCGCCGGTCAGGCGGATTGCGGAGGGCGGATCGGCGCGGAGCGGAAGATCGATCCCGGCCCGGACCTGGACCCAATTCCGGATTTCGACGGCATTGGAGGACGAAAGCGAGGCGGGCTGGAAATAAAACGCCGCGAGCAGCAGCGCCGCCGCAGCCGAGGCAAATCCGGCCAGCCCTCCGGCCGGCGCAAACCATGCGGCCCTTATAAAACCACTTCGCCGCCCGCCGCGGGCGGGATTCGCGGCCGCACACTGCTTAACGCGCACAACGCATTCGCTGTGCGCCTGCTGCTTAACGCGCACAACGCATTCGTTGTGCGCCTGCACTCTGCTCCATAGCTCCACTGGCGCCGGCGCCCTGCCCAAATGGCGGCTCAATACCGCTTCGATTTCATCCATTTCGAAACCTCGCCAATTTCCGTTCCAGGATCTTATGCGCGCGGTTCAGCCTCGACGCCACCGTCCCGCGCGAGCAGTTCAGAACCTCCGCGATCTCCTCGTACGACAACTCCTCGGTATACCGCAAAACCACCACCACGCGGTGCTCCGGAGACAATCCCGCCACCGCCTTCTGTACGGTATCCCGCGCTTCCAGGCGCAGCAGATCCGTTAAGGCCGTTTCGCGCCCCGGCCGGATGGCGTCCAGCGCCTCTTCCAGAAGCGGCAGCAGCCTTCGCGTGCGTTTGTGATGATCCAGGCAAGTATTCACCACCACGCGATACAGCCACGTCTCAAAGCGGGCGCCTTTCCGGAAATCCCGAATGCGAGCCAGCAACTTTACGAAAACTTCCTGGGCGATATCCAGCGCCGTCGCCGGATCGCCGGAAAATCGCAGCGCGATCGAATAGACCTTATCCCGATGGGCTTCAAACAGGACCGCGAATGCCTCGGGATCGCCCTGCTGGCAGCCTTCGATCACTTCCCAGTCGTTCTCGTTCAGCACCATACCCGAATCACACCAGGTCCGACTGCATTTAGACGCTCGATTCCCGCGATTCTTCCAGGTTTTTCAAAGGTGGACCGCGTGGACGCCATAAAAGTAGCGCCGGCTCCGATCCCTCACTGAATCACAGCCCTTACCTCCATCCCGTCCCGAAGCGGTTTATCGTTGAGCAGAGCCACGGCGTCGCCTTCCTGAAGACCTTCCACTTGCGTGCGGGTGGTGTTGTTCACGCCCACCTTCACCGGGCGCCACGCCAGATGGCTGTCTTCGAGCAAGTAGACGCCGGTTTGTCCGCCTTCCCTCCGTAGGGCCTCCTTGGGAATCGTGAGCGCATTGTCCACCGATTCCGTGCGGATTTCCGCATTCACATTGGAACCCGGCAGCAAATCGCGATGGGGATTTTCGATCAGGCAGACCACCTCGCCTACCTGCCGCGAGCCCAGCGCGACAATTTGAACCGGCGTCTTATCCACTGCGCCCATCCACACGCGGCCGGGAAGAGCGTCCCACGTGATGCTGACCTGCATTCCCTTGGCCACCCGCCCCAGATCCGGCTCATCCACATAGACCTTCACGTTTACGCGCTCCAGCCGGCCGATGGAGGCTACCGGATCTCCCGCGTTGAGATACGCGCCGCGCTTGAGGTCGAACTGATACACAAAGCCTTCGATGGGAGCGCGAATCTCGCTCTGACGGATGTGATCCTCAGCCAGGCGGAGGGCCGCCTGGGCGTCCTGCAGACGAGCTTGGGCGGAAGCCCGGTCCGGTGGCGCCACCAGGGCGGCCTTCTTATCTTCGAAAGATTGGATTTGAATCCGCGCCCGATCCACGCGCTCGCGCGCCGCCGCCACTTCAAGCGGTGTCGCCGCTTGCTGTTTTTCAAGCCGTGTCAACGCGTCATAGTCTTTCTGCGCGGTTTCGAGATCCAGGTGCGCCCGGTCCAGGCCGCTGGAGATGTCGGAAAGATCGGTCGCGCGCCCGCCCTTGCTCAGCGTTTCCAATTCAGCTTTGATTTGCTCGATGCGCGACTGCGCCGCGGCGCGTTCCGCGCGAGCCTCCGAGTTGTCCAGTTCCACCAGCGGCGCATCGGCCTTGACATATTGGCCGCGCTGAACCCGTATCTCCTCGACGGCCCCGGCGCGATCCGCGCGAGCAATGGCCCACTCCACTGGCTCCACTTTTCCGTTCGTCGGAACCGTGCTGGCAATCCATTCTCGCGTCACCTTGGCGAACGAAATGTCCGGAGGCTGGTTCCTCCACTTATCGATACGCCACCCGGCTACTATCAAGCCGGCCAAAGCCGCCAGGAGGAGCCAAGGAAGGGGTCGCTTCACTGGGCGCGCCTCGAATCAAATGGCATGAATCGCGTTACATTTTATTGTAATGCCCGCAAGCGCCCGTCAACCGGTCTTTGCGTCGTCTCGTGTCATATCTCATGGCCTGGCCGCGGTAGTAACCCAAAAAACATTTTCATTTGCGATTGTCTTGCGCCATAATGGAAGCGGGTTTCGATGGCGGTCTACAAAGTTCATCGTTTGAAAGGGCATTTGCGGCAGCCCTTCCGCTACGCCGTCCACGTGAGTGGCGCGGCCGAACTCAAGCCGCGCGATTACGCGCCGGGCGAAACCGTGGAGGCCCCCTCTCCCTACGCCGCCTACTTCCGCATGCGGGGAGCGGAAAAGCCGCTGGAGCCGGGCGACGTGCTGGAAACCGAGACCGGAGAGCTGCGCATCTTCAAATTCGTCGGATTCGAGGAAGCCCGTTGGACGCTCCCGGATCCAAAGCCCGAATCGGCCTCCGGCGCCGGTGCCCCTGCAGCGTAGGTATCGCGTCTTTTCGAGAAACTCGCACAACGGACTCGCCGGGGCGCGCCCAACTCGCCGCATGCCGTTTTGCACATGCAGGCGGGACCCCGATCACGGAGAATGAATGTGGGCGTTATGGCTAGTGTAGTGTCCAATAAATAACTGGACTATTGATGCGGCTTTGCTGCATACTGTTGGTTGTGTCCCGCAAAGCTGTTTCGCTCAAATTAAGAGAATCCGACAAGCGGCAGGTGGCCCAGTGGGAGGGGGCGTTC
>DATDGT010000227.1:0-28050 GCA_036521975.1 Bryobacteraceae bacterium | reverse complement strand
CCGAACGCCCCCTCCCACTGGGCCACCTGCCGCTTGTCGGATTCTCTTAATTTGAGCGAAACAGCTTTGCGGGACACAACCAACAGTATGCAGCAAAGCCGCATCAATAGTCCAGTTATTTATTGGACACTACACTAGGATAACTTACCGCTCTCGAAGGAGCGCCCGTCGCGGCTCGATGTGCTTGTCGCAAACATCCGATTCCGAGCCGCAGTCCTCGAAGCGCCGGCGCCTTCAGCCCCGCCCGTGAGGGCGGGGTCCGGCAGTTGAACATAGCTGGAACGCTGATCCCCACCCTGACGGGCGGGGCTGACTCGCGGTGTCTTCAACCGGGCGGCCCTACGGGCGGCAAATCAGTTCGATCCCGGCGCACGAAGGGCGGTCTGCAGTTCATCCCGAGTCTTGCGGTAACCCGCTTCGTTCGGAGCCAAGATGATCGCTTGCTGAATGGCCGCCAGGGCGTCTGTCAGGGCTTGTCTCTCCGCAGCTTGGTCCCCGCTCTTCTTGCGCGCGGGCGCAAGGTGCTCCCGCAATAACAGGCACAACTCACTCCAACGATCCGCCGAGTTCCCGTCCAGTCTGATAGCGTCGCGGAATTCCAGCTCGGCCAATCGATACTCGACTATCGCTGGGGAAAGGTGGTTGCCGGCAAGAAAGCCGTCGCCCTGGTGCTGACGGGCGGTCGCCAGAGTGTAGTGAAAGCTGCCCGACTTCGAGTCGAGTTGTACGGCTTCTTGAGCCGCCGCAACCGCTTGCCGGTACTCTTCAGAGGCTTCCGTTTGCCGGCCCTGCTCCTCTAAGAATGCGCCCACCCGCTGATGCGCAAGCGACAAATCCGAGTGGTGGGCAGCATTGTTGGGCTCCATGGCCGCGGCCTTCGCGACGCCTGCGAGGGCCTCCTGGTAGGCCTGAAGCGCTCCCGCGGGATTGCCCCCTTTCGTTCGAAGCGGAGCGACATCGAGATAAAAGAGGGAGGCGAGATCGTACCAAAGGTCAGAGTTTTCAGGGTTTCGTGCGATGGCGCGCCGGAATTCCTGTTCGGCGATCGCATAGGAAGCGAAAGCCCGTAGGGCGTCTCCGGCTTTTTCAAAAGATTCTCCGACTTGCTGGTGCGCCTTGCCCACCGCCCGGGGGTCGTTATCTTTCGCGGGATCGGGTGAGATCGGCGACTCCGCGAGCGCTTCGCGGCACGGGGCCTCGAATGCGGCGCCGTTCTGAGCCTTACATAGCGGTTCGATGTCGTTGTAGTAAAGGAGGATGGCTTCATCGAGTTTCGAAGCGTCTCGAAGCTCTTTTCCATATCGCCTCAGTGAGGCGAGCGCCTGAAACGGTTCACCGCTCCGCTGAATTCTACCCATCGCCAGATAGATCGGGGTGATATCATCGCGCCCGACGAGTGAAGCGCTCTTCGCTGCGAATGCGAGAGCCTGCCGATACGCTTCCAGCGCTTTGAGAGGAGCGCCCATTTTTTGGAGCAAGGGAGCCTTATAGTCGCGAATGAGGGACAATCGCTGATCCCACCAATCGCCGAATCCGCCATTACGTTCGGCGCTGGGCCATCCCGGATTGAAGCTGTTGGCCTGCTCCAGAACCTGGTCCGCGCTCTCGTAGGCGGCCAGCGCGCCGGCGTAGTCCTTGCGATCTTCCAGTTTTTTGCCGGTCTCAATCTCCGCATCGGCCTTCTCGTGAAACGCAATCGGGGCCTCTTGGTTCAACCAATCCACTGCCTGTTTTACATCGCTATCGGTGGGGTCGATGGGCGTTCCGGAAGCGATTAAACTGGCTGCCCTGGCGAAACTTTCGAGCGCCGCATCAAATTTTTCCTGGCCCCGCAGGGCAATGCCTTTCCGGATTAACAATGACACGAGCTCCACTTGAATATCGATGTTCGTCTTGTCAAGGCCGGCCAACGGTTCCAAAATTGACAGCGTCCTGTCGCATTCAGCGGCCGCTTCCCGGAATCGCTTGGAATTGTTCAGTGCATCGATGGTAGATCTATGCACCCAGACCAGGTCGTCGGCGAGGCTGGCATTGCTTTCATCGATTTTGCGGAGTTTTTCCAATTGCTGCTGCGCGGTATCGTATTGTTTAAGCGCGCCGTCGTTGTCCCCGCGCAAAGCGCGGCCTTCGCCCAGGAGAATAATGGTCGCAGCCGTCTCCCGTTGGAATTTGGCGTTATTTGGATCCGCGTCGGCCACAGGCTTAACGGCGGCATAGAGTCTCTCGTATAGAGGAAGCGCTTGCTTGGGATCCTGATAAGTCTTTAAATTGCCGAGTTTATTGGCGGCGAGGCCGACGCGATACTGTGCCTCCGGGTCGAACGGCGTGCGCTTCTCGCCGCGCTCGGCGTAATCCAGGGCGCTCTGGAGCGCTTTCCCCGAATCGTCGCGGCGGTCCTTCATTAACATGAGGACTACGCCTCGCCCCTGATGAGCGTCCTGGCAAATGCGGAGCCATTCCGCGCTCTCGGATTGGAGGTTGCACCGGGAGCCTGCGATCCGTAGAGCCTCGTCAAATTCCGCAATGGACTCAGTCATGCGATGCCGCTTCAGAAAGATTGTTCCAATGTCGGAGTGGTTGTCCACGATGTCGCGCAGGAGCCGGTCCTCGTCTGGAGTTTTCTCCTGGAGCAAACGGTTGCGGATGGCGAGAGCCTCGCGGCGGAGGTCAAGCTCATCGCTTAATCGCAACTGGTCCATTGCAATCTCGCCGAGCTTTTCGGTAGCCTTGGCATAATCGCGGCGCCAGTCAGGATTAGCGGGATTCCGGCGGCTGAGCTGATCGAAGATTGCGCGGGCGCTTTGGTATTTTTCTTTGGCTTTACTCACCTGGAACTTTTCCCGCAATACGTCCCCTTCGTTGAGCAGAGCCAAGGCGCGGTTGCGCCTGGCAAGATCGCTCGCGTTTAGCTCCTGGAGGGAGGGCAAATTACGCTCGATGGCATCCTGAACCTGGCTCATGAAATCCAGCCGGCCCATCAAGCGAACTCTCTGAAGGAGATCCTCGCCGATCAAAAAGGAGACCAAATTCTCGGCGTGGTCTCGGGCGGAATTTGCCGATCGCCGCTCGGTGTCGAGCCGCAGGATGAACACTCCGGTCAGGATCACCACGAGGGCCGCCGCAGCTCCAGCCAGCGCCAGCGCGGGGCGCCATCTCTTGGGAATGCGCCAGCGCCGGACGCGGAGAATCGACTGGGCAAGAGTATCGTGGCTGAGCTCGTAGAAGAGGCTTTCCAGGCGGGGTTCTTCGTGTAAGAGCCTTTTCTCGAGCAGATATTCAAGGGTCTTCCGGTCGACCTTGTACTCCCGGCGAATCTGATCTTCCTGGAGCATTAGCCGATGGCCGGCGGGCGTCAAAAGTCCGGATTCGCAAAGCTCCCGGGCGCGTTTGCGCTGAGTGCGCGGAAGGGCGGCGAGACAGCCGGTGTAAAAGCGCTCTAAAATTGCCGCCATCGCGGAGCGGCCACCCAATTCCGCGGCGGTTACGCGGATGGGATCCGATTCCGCGGAGCCATTCTTGGCGAGTGCGAGGGGTTTGACGATAGCCTGCTCAATGTGCTGGCAGAGAAGTTGTAGCTGAAACGGCTCGATGGTTTGCGACCGGCCTTTCAAAAAGGCAATCATTTCACTGAGCGCCTGCTCATCGTAAGTGAAGGGCGGCGTGGTAAATGCGGCCTCCTGCCCTGACGCTGAGGCGCCGTCAAGCAAAGCCGGGTTTTGAATGGCCTCGCGCGCTTGCCCTTCCGAAAATGGTTGCAGCCGGAAACGTTCCTGGAACAGCCCGGGAATTTCGCCGCTTAGTTCCTGGAGCGCGCCAAGATACTCTTCGCGAAAACTGAGAACGATTTTGACATCCGGCGGACTCTCGCGGAGGCGGCCCCGCAACGTCTCCGGGGCATTCCCCGATACTAGAGGTCCAACCTCCCTCGCAAACGCCTTCCTCAGGGATGGCGAGCCGAGCGTAAAAAGCTCCTCGAACTGATCGAAAACGAGGACTGGGGTTAACAGCGCTCCCTCCCGCCAGAACATGGCGGTTTTGAAGAACTCCCAAAGGTTGCCGCCCTCGCCTGGAACGAAATCGATGCCCCATTGGGCACTCACCGACCTGGCCGTCTCAACCACCAGATCAAGAGGCGACTCAGAAGAAGACAGACGAATCCGGATAGGCAGATAATTCTCTGCGCGCAGGCGCGGGAACAAACCAGCCAGGAGCAGAGACGTCTTGCCGAGTCCGGATTTGCCGAACAGCACTAGTAACCGGGACGCCAGGACTTGTTGGGCGACGCTTTCGGTTTCCTCGGAGCGTCCGAAGAAGACCCGGCGGTCTTCCGGCGTATCCTCGAAGTATCGTGGTCCACGATACCGGTCGGAGTTAATGTCGGTCACGACTTCACACCTCCTGGAGCCCGGCGCCGCTTAGTACTTTGCTTCAAAAGTCTGGCCATGTATTCGAGAGCAATGTGGGGCAGCGCCCTGCGCTGCGGCGAGCGCTCGGGCCGCCCGGTGCAGGCGGCCTGGGAGGCCGCCGCAGGCCGAGGGTCTGCCCCACGGGAAGCCGCAGATAGGTGGCCGTACATATGAAACCGCGTACTTAGGAAGAGGCGCCCGCGGCGGACATGGTGCGCCGCTGCCAATCCTCGTTAATGGAGAGCGCCAGCCGATCTACTCCCTCCTCCGTATCCACGCTGATGGAATGAAGCTCGTTCAACTCCGGCAAAACCGTCCCGATTCCATGCTGTACCGGGAATACAAATCTTGCTCCCGCCCTCATGTTTTTCTGGCGCTTGAGCGCTTCGGCGATTTCCGTATAGAAGACCCCTTCCACACGGCCGGTCATGGCGGGAGTTTGGACCACCACGACATAGTCCACCTGCTTGTTGAGAACGTACATCAGCGCGCGTTCCCAGTTGTCGCCCGCCCGCAAGCGTTTGTGGTCTTGCCACACTGCTAGGCCGCGGAATTCGAGCCGTTCCGCCAGATGGTCCACTACCGGGCGGTCCTCGCTGGCATAGGAGAGGAACACACATGGCGCACTGGAGGGTGGCTGTTGCGGCGCGGTTTGGCCCGTTTCCGGATATACGGTTGCGTAAGCTGTCCGCAAATTCGTGGCAAACTCAGCGAGCGAATCCTGGCGGAAATGTATGGACATGGTCTTGGGCCCCGAGAAATAGACCGTTGTCTGGTGTTGGAGCGACTGCGCAAAAAATTCGGGTTGTTCAAGCGCAACCGACATGTCCGAGTGGCCATATAATTGGAGCGCCTGAAGAAGCACCCGCAAATACCAGTTCTTGAACCCGAGATCTACAAACAGGCAGGTTGTTTCGGCTTTGCAAAGCATCGCCCGGATGAAGGGCGGCAGAGGCGGCTCATTACGAACAACGCGGACAAGAAAATCGATCAGGTCGTTTTCCGTCAACACCAGCGAGTCGGGCTCGGAGGAGTAGCCGTACAGATGGTAGATTAGCGGCCGCTGGACGCTGGCCTCGAGGATCGGCAGGGCATGGGACCTGCGGAAATTGTAAAAATGCCGGGTCGGCGATTTTCCCGCCTGAGTGAAAGCAGTGTACAGGAAATCGTCGGGCGTGGTCGTAATGCAAAGACGGAACGGCAGGGCCGCGATATTCTCATGGAACTCGGTCGTGCGGCCGGAAAAGCGTTTATAGAACTCGACGACTTGGTCCTGCAGCAGGGAGGAGTCGGGTTCTTTCTCAAGTAGCGCCTGCGCGACGTGGCGGAGATCTTCGCAATTCAGGCCGGGAACGCTGGAAAGGCGAGGATCGGCCGAAAGCTCCTCGGCAAGGAGGACCGTGAGCGGCGCCTCGCGTGAGTCGGGCCGATACGTGCTGGCCCCAGGGCCGAGGGCCAACACGCAGTTGCCCGCCTGAATGCGGCGAGAAAGGGCGCGTAAGCGAGGCTCATCGGCTGTTTGCATGGCGTTGCCGGGTTCGAAAACGTTTTGGATTCATTATGTCCTAAAAAGAATGGCAATCGATAAGATTTTGGCGCAGAAAGGCCGCGGCGCGCAAGGGCGCCTAACGCGCTTCGTCCTTTTCCCGGCTGCTCAATATCGCTAGCGACGTCGAAGAAGTTGCAATTCCCAGGCCGCTCGCAGTGCGGCCCTGAAAGCATTGAAAAACCACGTGAGATATTCCGGGGTGTGGCTACAGGCTAACCGGACGGTTAGCGCCAATCACCTCTGGGCTTGCCATTAAAGGAATTCACTCCGCCGGCTGTTCCCACCCCAACGAAACCATCCGATCGGGGTTGGCCGAGAACACCACCTGCAGGCTCTCCGTCTCATCCGGCCCCTCCGGCGGCCGGTTCCCGGAAGGCGACACTCGAGCCAGATAGCGTAGGATGACATGAACATCGCCCTCCCGCGGTACAGACACATCGAACTCCTGTGTGCGAAAACGAAGATGAACGCCCTTCTCCGTCAGCCGCCACACAAGAAACGCGCAGCATTCCACCGTCTTCTCAAACCACTCCGGCTCGCGCGCGTCCAAATCCAGATACATCAGCACGCGCAGCTCCCGGTCCTCGGCGAATTCGCGCACTTGCAGCGCGCCCGTGTGCGCCGTGGCTTTCCAATCCACGTGATGCGCGCTCTCAAAAGCTTCATACGGGCGGATGCGGTAGAAGTCGTGACCGCGTCCTCGCTGCCGCGCTTCAATTTCGCCGGTGACCGTGGCCAGCAACTCCTCGAAGCCGGGTTGCGGATCGAGGCACGGATAGATGAGGATTTCATGCCGCAGCGTCACCATTTCCCGGCGTTCGGCGAAACCGAAGGGGAAGCGCGTGGAAAATTGAAACGAGCGTTCCTGCTGTACTCCGCGGCGGGGGAAATTCAACGTGACGGACTCTTCCAGTGTCGCTCCGCCGCTGATCGCGGGGAAATAGACGATGGAATTGAAGCCGCTTTCTGCCGCGCCCGCCAAGTGAACGCTGAAAGACGGCATCCAGCGCTTCTCGTTCTTTACGCGAACGGCCGCGCGCACATTTCGGCGCGCACAGATGTGCTCCGGGAGCAGCAGATCCAGCTCCAGGCCCGCCAGTCCCAGCCGGCTCACGAAGCCCGACACCAGAAATGTCGAGAACATGGCCGCGAGAATCAGAAACAGCAGGTTGTTCGCCGAGAAGAAAGCCGCCACGGCCACCGCCACCAGCGCCCCTGCGTAGCCCCAGCCCGCGCGCGTCACCCGCAGGCGTCCTGGTGAAAGGGAACGGCGCCATTCGCGCGCCAAAGATCGAAGGAAATTCATCGCAGGAAATTCATGACGCTAGCGCGGGCAGCACCTCCCGCCCTACTCGGCTGACGGCGTTCACTAGTTTGCGATAAGGGAATTTATTCTTATCGTGCACAACGCTTTCGCTGTGCGCTTTCGAGAGGTCGTCGAAGCTGATCCATTCGCCATCCCGCCAGCTAGACCCATGCCATCTCGCGAGAATCGCAAGATGCTCCAGATCCGGCTCGCCCGCCGGTCCAACGCCGCTCACGATTTCTCTCAATCGTCGGTCGAGCGACGTCCCAGCGCTTGCATATTGGGAGAGATTCACCCGCCGCGGTTCTTGCCAGCGCCCGCCAATGAAAAACCACAGTTCGATTGATTCGGGCTCGATCGAAGGAGTGACGGCGACGCCGTGGAGCCGCTCGAGCGGCCGCGCAAGCTCTCCCGAAAGCGCCTGCACTTCGCCAATGCGCATCAATCGTTGATGCAGCCGCTCGGCCTCCTCGAATTGCATCTCCGCGCTCAGGCGATCGCGCGCGGCTTCCGTGGTTTCCTTGAGCGATGCCCCCGAGGTGCGCAGGAATTGTTCCAGGCGTGCGGTTTCAGCTCGATATTCCTCCCTCGTCACCGCTTGCTGGCAAGGGCGCAGACAGCGGTTCATTTCGCCGTAGATGCAGCCGGGATGCTGGGGCGAGGGCGCGAGATTTTCCTCGCAGCGGCGCACTTGAAACAGATCCAGTGCCCCGGTTTCGAACCGCTCTGCAGCGGCGCGGCTTGAGAAAGGCCCATAGAACAGGCCTTTGCCCACACGCGTGGTGATCATGGTTCGGGGAAAAGGGTTGTCGAGCGTGAGGCGCACGAAAACCGGCGGACGCAAACGCGTAATGCGCGGCCAATCATCGGGAAAATATTTCTGCGCGAGCTCCAAATGAATCAGCGCGGATTCGATCTGTGACCGCGTGAGCCAATATTCGAATCGTTCGGCGACACCGCGAAGATTCAGCACGCGTGAGATCCGCTCGCCCTCCGCCAGTAACCGCTTCAGCCGCCTCCGCAGTAGGGCGGTTCGCGCCAGATATGGCCGGCCTTCACCCGCCCACAACAGGAAAACCGCCGGAAGATCGGGGACTTGGTCCAGATCGTCGGGCCGCGCAATAGCGGGTTCGCGCATCGTCAATTCGATTGTACTGGTAGTCCGCTTGCAGCTATCTTCATAAGGGAGGTGTGTTTATGGCGCAACTGACAGAACCATCCGAGTCGATACCAGAGGCGAAGTCGCGTCTGGACAAGCTCTTAGACGCCGCGGAGATGCAAACGCTTTGTTCTCTTCCCGCGCCATGTTTCACCATCTTTTTGCCCCGGTATCGGCCGGCGGCGCAGTCGGCGCCGGAAACCGTGCCGCTGAAACATCTGCTCCGCGTCGCGGAGGAATCACCGGAAGTGCACAAATTGGGTGAAACGGCGGCGGCGTTGCTGGCGCCGCTCCGCGAGATAGCGAAAAGTGGAGCGCTTGGGTCCGGAGGGGAGGCACGCGCGTTGTTCACCGCGCCAGGTTTTGCAGCGGCTTATCGCGTCGGCGCGGAGTTGCCGGAGAAGTTGGCATTGGGGCGCCATCCTTATATACGGCCGCTCTTGGCCCATGCGTTCGCCCCGCACGAGGTTTTTGCGCTCGCCCTGAGCCGTAAGCGGCTACGCTTGTTTCGCTTCTTGGGCGAAGGTACCGAGGAGAGACCGCTTCCTCCGGGCGTGCCCGCAAGCGTCGCCGAAGCCGGAGATTTCGATCAACCGGATCACGAGCTGCGGAACCGCTCCGCCTCCGGCCCTTCCACCGGAACGGGATTCGCGGTGACCTTCGGGACCTTGTCGGATCGCGAATCCGCGCCGGAATATCTTCATAACTACTTTGCGCGGGTGGACCGCGGGCTGCACGCGGCTGTGAAGAACGCTCCGGTCTTCTTGTTGGGAGTGAACGAGGATCTCGCCGCGTTTCGCAAGGCCTCGCGCCATCTGAATCTTCTCGCGACCCAATCCGAGGGAAGCGTGGATGGGCACGGCATCGCGGAGATCGGGGCGCTGGCGGGTGCCGCCGCTCTCGCCTCCTATCAGGCGCAGGGTGAAACGGCGCTGCGCGAGTTTCGGGATATGGCGGATCGCGCCCGCACTCTCAGCGGAACCAGCCCCGTGCTCGCGGCCGCGGAGGAGGGAAGAGTCCACCGGCTTCTTCTCCCCGAAGACGGCGATATTCCGGCTCCCCAGGATTCTTCGAGCCAGAATCTGCTCGCTAGCGAAGACTTGCTGAACGCCATCGCCGTCGAAGCGCTCCGCCGCAGCGGCCAGGTTTTCACGCTGCCCACCGCGCTACTCGGCGCAGAGCCATTGGCGATTTTGCGCTATTGAGCCTCGGCTAAACTGAAACCTACGCGCATGCCGCTCTCCGCCGGCGACAAGCTCGGCCCTTACGAGATCCTTGCGCCGATCGGCGCGGGTGGCATGGGCGAGGTGTGGAAAGCGCGCGACACGTGCCTCAACCGCACCGTCGCGATCAAGCGCCTCAAAACAAACCGCAGCGCCCGATTCGAGCAGGAGGCCCGAGCCATAGCCGCGCTGAACCATCCGCATATCTGCCAGATCTTCGATATTGGCCCGGATTATCTGGTGCTCGAATATATCGAAGGCGCTCCGCTCCGGGGGCCGCTCGCGGCAGAAGAAGCCCTGAGACTCGCGCTACAGATCGCCTCCGCGCTCGAAGAGGCCCACGCGAAGGCTGTCTTGCATCGCGATCTCAAACCCGCCAACATTCTGCTCACCTCCAAGCGCGAAGCCAAGCTCCTCGACTTCGGCGTGGCCAGGCTCACTCGCGACGGCGATCCCGATGCCACCAAGACCATGGAAGGAACCGTCCTCGGGACCGCGGCCTATATGGCTCCCGAACAGGCGCAGGGCCAGCCGCTCGACCAGCGTTCCGACATCTTCAGTTTCGGAGCGGTGCTCTACGAAATGTTCAGCGGGCGCCGCGCGTTTCGCGGCGAGCACGCTCTTTCGATCCTCGCCGACGTCATTCACAAAGAGCCCGAGCCGCTCCAAGCCCCGCCGGACATCGTCCGCATCGTCGCTCGCTGCCTCCGCAAGTCGCCCGCCGAACGCTTTCAGTCCGCCGCCGATCTCCGCGCGGCGCTCGAGTCGGCCCGCATCGCCACCCCAGCCGCCGAGCAGCCCTCCATCGCCGTCCTCCCCTTCGCCAATATGAGTTCGGACAAAGAGCAGGAATACTTCAGCGATGGGCTGGCGGAAGAGATTCTCAATCTGCTGGCGAAGATCCCGGGGCTGAAAGCGATCGCCCGCACCTCGTCATTCGCGTTCCGCGGCAAGGAGCAGGATATTCGCAAGATCGCCAACGCGCTCGACGTCAAGAGCATCGTGGAAGGCAGCGTGCGCCGCTCGGGCGACCGCATTCGCGTCACCGCCCAATTGATCGATGCCCGGGACGGAGCGCACCTATGGTCGGAGCGCTATGATCGCCAGCTCACCGACGTCTTCGAGCTCCAGGACGAAATCGCCGCCGCAATCGCCGGAGCGCTTCAAGTGAAACTCGCGCCAAGTCGGCCGCCGAGATCTACAAACCCAGCCTTCCCGCCTACGAGGCGTACCTCAAAGGGCGGCATCACCTGTACAAGGGGGGGACGCCGGAGTCGTTGGCTCCTGCCAAAGAATACTTCGAGCAGGCCATCTCGCTCGACCCTAAATTTGCGGAACCCTACGCAGCACTGGCGCTGCACTGGTTCATACTTAGCTTCGGCCCGGGGCCTCCCCAGGAGGCCATGTTGCAGGTTCAAGCGTGGGCGCAAAAGGCTTTGGAGATCGATCCGTCCCACCAGGATGCCCATGCCTGCCTCGCTGTAAAAGCCTACACGTTTGATTACGATTGGCAGGATGCCGAACGGCGGCTCGCCATCGCGCTAGCTCGGGAACCCGTTCCGGCTTGGGCGTGCTTTGTCCACGCCGTGTACGTGATCGCGCGGGAGAAGCGGAGGAGCGGATGCGACGCGTGGTCGAAGCGGACCCCGTGACACCCGCAAACCGACGTTATATGGGGACGATCCTCATGGCGGCGCACAGGTACCAGGAAGCAGAGCGGGAATTCCGCCACACCCTGGAACTCAACGAGAAGCTGTCGCGCGCCTGGCTGGATTTGGGTGGACTGCACTTTGTCCGCGGAGAGACGACTGAAGCTCTCCGCTGCTTTGAAAAAGCTTATCCGTTGGCGCCGTTGTATCCGGAGTGTCTGGGAAGCTTGGCAGGGCTGCTCGCCCGCAACGGCGATCAGCTTCGTGCCGACGAACTGCTCGGCAAGCTGGGGCCGCCCGAGACGCCCGGCGTCCCGCTGGCCTGGGCGTTCTTCCATCTGTACAAGGGGGAAGTGGAAAACGCCGTGGGCTGGCTGGAAAAGACCATCGACCAGCGGTACCCCCAGGCCATCGTTCTGCCACGCCTAGGGGTCGGCGAAAACCTCCGCTCCAGCCCCCGCTGGCCCGTCCTCGCCAAACGCATGAACCTCCCCGAGTCGGCATGGTGATTCCCTGGCCACCGATCCGGGTGGGGCGGCCAATCCTGGCCGCAGCCGCCTTTCAGGCGGCTCATGTGAATGCGCGGAGTCGCGCACCCATCACGGAAACCCTGAAACGGCCGATGTATCCATGTTCGGGTTGCGTCCGAAATCACCGTGCCACGCATGAGGGCCTCGCTGGGTGAACGCTAACGTGACGCGAGCTTGACGCGGCGAAACGCGGCCACAACGCAAAAAATAACGCGAAAATAACGCGAATGATGCGGGGCGTTTGCGGGTCGAGAGTTGAATCGGGAGCGACTTAAACGGCAGTATTTCAGGGACTTACGGGCGGGATCAGGAGTGGGATTTAGAAAAACAATACTTGCCTTAGTTAACACCAACTGCCATGCGACCTCTTTCTATTCCGCCACTGCCCGCCAGTTGTTCACCAAATATTCTGCCGTCCGCCACGCCAGCGCCTGCACGGTCAACGTCGGATTCCGCGCCCCGCTCGACCCCATCAGCGAAGCTCCCAGAATCCCCAAATTGGGAACCTCGTGCGAAAAACCCCAGCGATCGGCAACGCTCGATTCTGCGTCCGCGCCCATCCGCGTTCCTCCATAGGCATGGGTAGAAACGCCCGGGCCCGTCGGAGTGGATTTCGCGATTTCCACCGCTCCCGCGGCCCGGAACCACTCCTCCATCTTGGATTGCGCGAAGAGCGCCGCGCGCTGTTCGTTCGCTCTCACCACGGTGGTGATGCGGCAAACCGCATCGCCCAGGGGATCTTTCACGCTGTCGTCCAAGTCGAGGAATGTGGTTTCGTAAGGAAAGCTCGAAGTCTGCAAATATGTGTTCGCATACCGCGCCGCATTTTCATGGATGAAAGCTTTCCAACGGGAACCCCAGGTGGGAGCGCGCCCGAAGGTCGTAGAATCAACCGCTTCAATCGGGTGTCGCTCCGTTCGCACATGGAGAGTCGATCCGCCCACAAAGCCCGAAGCGGCGTGGTCGTAATTATCGTCCGCCCAATCGTCCACAGCGATACCTTGCGCCGGCGTTCCGTACCACAAATTCACATCGAAAGGAAACAACGCGCCCACCGCATCCACCCAATGCCCGAAATAATGCCGCCCCACCTGCCCATGGTTGTTCGATAGGCCATTCGGATAGGCGCGCGATTTCGAAAGCAGCAGCAGGCGCGTGTTTTCGTAGGTGTAGGATGCCAGCAGCACGGCTTTGGCGGGTTGAAAATACTCCGTGCGGTTCCTCACGTACTGGACTCCCGCCGCTCTTCCCTGGCCGTCCGCAAGTATCCTCGTAACCTGCGCGCGATCGAAAATTGTAAGGCGCCGGGTCTTCAAAGCCGCGGGAATGGTCGTTACGGCGGTGGAACTTTTGGCACTGATATGGCACCCTCCGCGATCGCAATAACCGTGATAGGCGCAGCCGCCGCGCCCGCCATAAGGCTGGGAATTGATGGCCGCCGGAGGACGAAATGGCTTCCAACCGAGCTGGCGCGCAACAGCGGCCATTTTGGCCGTGAATTCGGTCTCACGCAACGGCGGCATGCGGTATTCCCGTTGGCGCGGCCCCTCGAAAACGTTCCCACGCGGGTCAATCGTTCCCTGAATATTTCCCGCCTTGCCCGAAATGCCGATCTCATATTCCACGCGATCGTAATACCGCTCCAATTCGTCATAGGTCAGCGGCCAATCTTCCAAAGTCGTACCGGCCGGCAGGGCGCCCGCTCCATAACGCCTCACGATTTCCGACCGGCACTTGAAATCCCATGGATTCAGCCGCCAGCTTTGCGCCCAATAATGAATAGACGTTCCGCCGATGGCGTTCATCATCGGATGGAAACCGGAGCGCTGCGCCGGCTGCCCCGGCCCGGTACGGATGGTCGGCCGCTCAAGCTGCGCCTTCGGCGACGAAGTCACCAGACGCCGCACGTTGTTGTAGATCTCGTCGGGGTGAAACGAGCGAGGGTCCATCCACGTCCCTGCTTCGATCCCCGCGACTCTCAATCCCGCCCGAGCCAGCGGCAACACTGCCACCCCGCCCGCCGCGCCCAAACCAATCACGGCCACATCCACAGGCTTCAGCTTGATGGCCATTGATAGTAGTGTCCTACATCATACCCACGAGCGAACGACCGCGATATAGTAAAGCTCATGCCCTCTCGACGAACCATGCTCCTTGCTCCCCTTGCCGCGCCGCTCGCCAAACTCGCGCTGCCCGCCGCGGCCGCGCCGGGCAAGATGTCGTTATGCATCCATCAGAACACTTCCCGTGCCGCGGGTTATCAGAAGTCGCTCGAAGGCTGGGCCAAAGCCGGCATCAAGAACGTCGAGCTTACGGATGCCATGCTCGACGATTTCCTCAAAACGGGCACGTTGGCCGACGCCAAGCGCGTCATCTCCGATCTTGGTATGACGGCGGTTTCTTCGGCGGCCGTGCTTCAGGATCTGTGGGTCACTGGCCCGGCTCACGCTTCGTCGCTGGAAACCTGGAAGAAACGTTGCGATCAGTTTTCCTCGATGGGCCTCACGAAAATCTATTGCCCCTCCACCACCAACCGCAAAATTACCGCTGAGGATTACAAGGCGTCTCCCGGCTGCATCCGCGAAGCGGGAGACATCGCCAAACAACATAATCTGACGGCGATGATCGAGTTCACGCGCACTTCTACTCACATCGCCACGCTCACCACCGCGCTTAAGCTCATCCGCGAGGCCGACCATCCGAATGTCCGGCCGCACCTCGACTTCTATCATTTCTGGTCCGGCATGAGTAAGTTCGAGGATCTCGATCTCCTGCATCCCGGCGAGCTCGCGCACGTCCATTTTCAGGACACGCCTGATATGCCGCGCGAGCTATTCGATCAAACCACTCGCCTGATTCCCGGCGATGGCGTGACTCCCATCGTCCCGATCCTGCGAAAGCTCGCGGAAAAAGGATATTCGGGAGCGCTCTCCGTCGAGTTGTTCCGGCCCGAGTTCACTCAGGGCGATCCCTATGAAGTGGCCAAAAAGATTCGCGAGAAATGCGAAGTGGTGATGCATAAGGCGAAGGTCATATGAAAGAAGTCAGAAGTCAGGAGTCAGGAGTCAGAATCACGAGGGCCGCCGTATGGGTTCTGGCCGGCGCTACGGCGTTCGCGCAGCGGCCGTCAAACCCCGCGCTGCTCGTTCCGCAGGAAGCCCCGGCGATGGACTACGCCGCCGTCCCCGATCCTCTGCCGGTGCCCGCGAACGTCAATATGGGCGCTTCTTCCAGTGTCGCGTTCGATTCCAAGGGCCATCTGTTTGTATTGAGCCGCGGCGCGCAGCCCATCACCGAATTCGACGAGAACGGAAAATTCATCCGCTCCTTCGGCGAAGGGCTCTTCACGCGGAGCCACGGCTTGCGCATCGCCGCCGATGGCAGCATTTGGGTGACCGATGTAGGCGCGCACACGGTGATGAAGCTCAGTCCGCGCGGCGAAGTTCTTCTCACGCTCGGCGAGAAAGGGAAGGCGGGCGCTTGGAACGAATCGACGCATCTTCTCAATGAGCCCAACGATATTGCCATCGCCGCCAATGGAGATTTGTTCGTCACGCAGGGCCACACGCCCGGGCCGGGCCGCGGCGATCCCCGAGTATTGAAGTTCGACAAGAACGGAAACTTCATCAAGTCGTGGGGCGGAAAAGGAACCGATCCCGGCAAATTCGATGTCGCGCACGGATTGGCGATCGACGCGAAGGGTCTGTTGTGGGTGACGGACCGGGAAAATCAACGCATCCAGGTTTTCGATCAGGATGGAACATTCATTCGCCAGATCAAATATGCCGGCCTCCCCTGCGCGCTGGACATCGGCCCGAAATACATTTATATGGTGAACGGATTCGCCGGCCAGCTTCTGCGCCTAGACCTGGATGGCAACGTTCTCGCCGCCGTCGGCAAAGTCGGCAACGGCGTGGGCGAGTTCGGCGAGGCGCACTTCGTCGCGGTTAGCTCCAAGGGCGATATCTACGTAGCCGATTCCGTCAATCGCGCGGTGCAGAAATTCGTGAAGAAATAGGTTGACAAGCCCCAGTTTAGTAATTAAGTTAAGTTAAGCGCTGCTGCGCTGCTTGTGGCAGGCTCGGACCGTAGGCGGCAGCCGTCGCGCCCCCCAAGCCTCCTCCTCATCGAGTATCATTGCATGGAAGGAGTCGCATGCCCAAGAAAATCGATCCATTGAACAAAAAGAACTACGGCGCCCTAACAGCGAACATTGTCGTCTCCGATGTAAACGCCGCCGTGAGCTTCTATACCAAAGCACTTGGCTTTGCCAAGCGCTCAGTGATGAAAGGGCCCGGCGGGAAGCCCATACACGCCGAGCTTACCGTCCGAGGTACTACTTTGATGCTGTCGCCGGAGAGTCCTCAAATGGGAAACCGCGGCGCGAAGTCGATGGGTGGTTCGCCCGTCACGTTATACCTGCTGACGGAAGACGCGGACAAAGTAGTCGCCAAAGCAGCGAAACTGGGAGCCACGGTGAAAGTGCCCGTCGCCGACATGTTTTGGGGCGATCGCTCCGGAACCATTGTCGACCCGGAGGGAAATAGCTGGATGATCGCCACCCATGTAGCCGAGCCCACGCCACAGGAAATGAACAAGAAGATGAAGGAGATGATGGCGCAAGCGGAAAGCGCGGCGAGTTCCTAATCCATCTAGTGCTTCAGACAGAGCCGCGACCGTCAGGGAGCGGTACCGGTCGGTGCGCTAAACTGTCCCAGTTAGTTCGGGGATTGTAGCCGCGTACCTGTAACGCGAGACTGGCAAAATGGGACGAGGTTCCAATTCCCGCCTTCGAGCCGCTCTCTCGTAAGGCGGCGCCATGCCTGCACATCGCTTATCGGCCTCAGCGGCGCCAGCATCATTGTGACGATCTGGAATACCCCATCAGCCCCATCAGATCCACCACGCCCTTTGCCGAGCGTCTTCAACGACGCTCGGAACATGGCGTCGCTTCTGCATCGTACGCTAATTTGGTCTCTTGCGCTCCTTCTTCCGGCGAATCCGGCTGACGCTCGAAATGATCAAGTTCGAGCATTCTGTATTCGCGCTGCCTTTCGCGCTCACCGGCGCGCTGCTCGCCTGGCGCGATATGGGATTTCCTATTCGAGGTTTCGGCTGGCGCATCCTCTGGATCGTGGTCGCCATGATCGCCGCGCGCTCCGTCGCCATGGCCTTCAACCGCATCCTCGACGCGGACATTGACGCCGGGAATCCCCGGACGCGTGGACGCCATCTCCCCTCCGGTCTTCTTTCTCGCGGCTTCGCCTGGGGATTTATGTCGATTTGGATCGCCGTGTTTATCATCGCCGCCCGCGCTTTGAATCCGCTTTGTTTCAAGCTCGCGCCCGTTGCGCTCTCCGTGCTGCTGTTCTATTCCTTCACCAAGCGGATCACCGTGTTCTCTCACCTGGTGCTCGGCTTTTCTCTGGGCATGGCGCCGGCCGCGGCCTGGATCGCCATGCGCGGCTCGCTCGATCCGCGCATTCTTTGGCTCACCGCCGCCGTCACCTTTTGGACGGCCGGTTTCGACATCATCTACGCCTGCCAGGATTACGCCTACGACGTCGCCTCCGGCCTGTTCAGTATTCCGAAACGGTTCGGCATCGCCCGAGCGTTGTGGATCGCGCGATTCCTACATGTGGGAATGCTCGCGTGCCTGCTGCTGCTGGTGCGATCGTTCGATCTGGGCGCGGTGGCTTGTGCGGGAGTCGGCGCTGTAGCCGCCTTACTTGCCTGGGAGCACCGCCTGGTTCGCGCCGGCGACCTTTCCCGCATCGACGCCGCCTTCTTCACCATGAACGGCTACGTCAGCGTGATATTCTTTCTATTTTGGGCTGCCGACATCTTTCTGCGCTCATGACCCCCCAATTTGAAGACTCCCGGCTGGAGCCGATCCGCGCCAAAGTGGAAGCAAGCGAGCGGCTTGGCTACGAAGACGGCATTGCGCTCTATCGCTCCAGCGACCTGCTCGGCGTCGGTTGGATGGCGAATCTCGTTCGCGAGCGCCTCCATGGCAACCGGACTTTCTTCAACGTGAATCGCCACATTAATCCCACCGACGTTTGCGTGGCGAGCTGCAAGTTGTGCGCTTTCGGAAAGAAAGCCAAGGACCCCAAGGCTTACACCATGTCGCTCGAGCAGGTTTGGGAGCACGCCGGCCGCGGCTGGAGCGAGGCCGTGACCGAATTCCACATCGTCGGTGGTCTCCATCCCGAGCTTACGCTGGATTGGTATTGCCAGATGCTGCGTGGCCTGAAAGATCGTTTTCCGCAGGTCCATCTAAAAGCGTTCACTATGGTGGAGATCGGGTATTTGGCGCAGCGCTCCAAGCTCACGCCGCGCGAGGTCCTGATTCGCTTGAAAGACGCCGGCATGGATTCGATGCCGGGCGGCGGCGCGGAAATTTTCCACGAGCGCGTCCGCCGCATTATCTGCGACCACAAAATCACGGGATCGCAATGGCTGGAGATCGCGCGCACCGCGCACGAGCTGGGCCTGCACTCCAACTGCACCATGCTCTACGGTCATATCGAAACGGAAGAGGATCGCGTGGATCACCTGCTTCATTTGCGGGAACTTCAGGATGAAACTCGCGGGCTGGCCGCCTACATACCACTTGCCTTCCACCCCGACAACACGCCCCTTCATCACATTCCCAAAACCACCGGCTTCGCCGATATTCGCGAGATCGCGGTGGCGCGGCTGCTGCTAGATAACGTCCCGCACATCAAGGCCTACTGGGTAATGATGACGCCCAAAATCGCCCAGATCGCGCAGCGCTTCGGCGCCGACGATATCGATGGCACGCTGGTCGAAGAGCGGATCTATCACGACGCCGGCGCGACCACTAGCCAAAGCCTTCGCCGCGGCGAATTGGTGCGCCTGATCCGCGAAGCCGGGCGCGAGCCGGTCGAGCGCGACACTCTCTATCGTCCCGTCGAACGCAGCGAAAGCGCCTTTACAGTGCTCGTCTAGACTGAAGGTATGTCGGCGCACTCTATCCCGCATTTCACGGTAGAGGAGTACCTCGAGATGGACGAGGCCGGGGAGTGCCGGCTTGAGTATCATGACGGACAGCTCTTCCCACTCGCCGACGCTTCGTACGCTCACTCAGCGCTGGGCGGCGGAAATGCCTACTTCGTGCTCAGGAACGCGCTCTTCACCGGCCCCGGTTCCGACCAAGCCTTCAATGAATGAACGCGCGCCGCATTGTCCGCGCTCTCGCTCCCACCCTTCGCTACTGGATGCAAACCGAGGTTCACGTCTACGCGTTCTCCATCGCTGCCAACGTCCTGCTCTCTTTCTTCCCCTTTCTCATAATCGCCATGTCGCTGGCGCGCTCGGTTTTCGACTATAGGACGACCGTCGCGGCCATCGATTTTATCTTTCGCGACTATTTCCCCGGCGCGCTGGGCCAATTTCTGCACAGCGAAGCTCACAATAATTTGCCGCAAGGCCGCCCGCTCCAGGTGGTCTCCCTGGTTCTCCTCCTGTTCACGGCCAACGGAATTTTCCAGCCGCTTGAAGTCGCGCTGAACCGCGTCTGGGGTATTCGCAAGAACCGCAGCTACCTTCGCAATCAGCTCGTCAGTCTCGCCCTGATTTTCGCTTGCGGCAGCCTGGCGCTCCTCTCGTTCGGCGTCACCGCGCTGCATCAAGAATCGCTGAATGCCAGCCGCGTGCAGGCCTTTGTCGAAGTTCTCTTTCTGAAGATCGCCGCCCTTCCACTAGCGGCCCTGAGCCTGTTCCTGATTTATCGCTTCCTGCCGAACGGAAAACCTCCGCTCAATCGCGTGATTCCGGCCGCCATCGGAGTGGGCCTGCTTCTCGAAGCGCTCAAATACGTGAACATCCTCGTTTGGCCACGATTCGAAGTCAAAATCGCCCGCGAATACGGCGTTTTTCGGTATTCGGTCACGCTAATCTTCCTGGGTTTTTTCACCTCCATGCTAGTCTTGGCAGGAGCCGAATGGGCCGCCCGCGGCCATCGCGTGGAAGCCGCGCCGGGCCATAGCCTGGAAGCCGCCCCGGGCCATCATCTGGAAAAAGACGAGGGCGGATAATGCTCGCTGTCGTTACCGGCGCATCCAGCGGCATTGGGGCCGAGTTCGCCCGAAAACTTGCCTCCCGCGGATTCGATCTCACTCTGGTGGCGCGCCGCGAAGACCGCCTCCGCGCGATCGCCGAGGAGATCTCCGCGCTGCACCACGTCCGCGCCGAAGCCCTTCCCGCCGATTTGATTCAGGAAGCGGATCGCTCTCGCGTCGCGGACCACATCCGTTCCGCCTCGGATCTGGGGCTACTGGTGAACAACGCCGGTTTTGGAATTCACGGATTTTTCTTCGAGACGGAACCGGACACCCAGGAGCGCATGCATCGACTGCACATCCTGGCGACCATGCTCCTTACCCACGCCGCCCTTTCCAATCTCATCCCCAAAGCCCGGAGCGGGACGGGAGTCATCAACGTGTCCTCGGTCGCCGCGTTTGCTGCGGTGCCTGGCAGTGTAAGCTACGGCGTCACCAAAGCCTGGATGAACGCGTTCACCAGCGGTTTGGCCGCGGAGCTTGTGGCCATAAGATCGCCGGTTCGCGTGCAGGCGCTCTGCCCCGGTTTCACACTCACCGAATTTCACGACGTGGTGAATGTGGACCGGTCGCAAGTCCCCCGTGCGCTCTGGCTCACCCCGGATTTCGTCGTCCAGGAATCATTACGCGCGTTCGATCGCGGCCAGACGATCGTAATCCCGGACTGGCGATACAAAGCCATCGCTCGATTCATGCGAATGGCTCCGCAATCCTGGCTGCGCCGCGCGGCCCGGCGACGCAACACGGCCAAGTAGTGCAAGCTTCAGCTTGTCCCGAACCGGCTCTCCGCGGACTCATCACCCCCGAGAAACTTTTGCGTCTCGCTCAAAAACACCTCGAGCTGATCGTGGTGCACCCAATGGCCCGCGCGCTCGACCTTCACCACGCGAGCATTCCGCAGCGCGCGAGCTTCCGGCGCGACATCCGGGTCCAGAGCGAAGCTTTCGCATCCCCAGAACAGTAGAACCGGGCACTGGATACAACTCAGCAGGGCGGAAGCCTCGGCCACGTTCATCCCGTATGGCGAGCCCAGCCGCGCGAAATTGTCGAATTTCCAGATGATCGATCCGTCCGCATTCCAATTCGTGCCGTGCAGGGTCAGGTGGCGCGCCACCTCGTCGGACAGAAAAGGATTCGCTTCTTTCATCCGCGCGACAGCCGAGGCCAGATCGGGATAACTGTGGGGCATGCGTTGCTCGGCGCCGCGCACTTTCTCGATCCACCGCCGGATGCGTTCCGCCGGGGGGGGCTGCTCCTGCCGGGTCGATTGCAGGAGGCCGACGCCTTCAATCGCCACCACCTTTTGAACGCGGTCCGGATAGATTCCGGCATACAGCAGCGAAACCACCGCGCCCAGCGAATGTCCCACCAGATACACCGGAAATCCGCGCACGATATCGGCCAAGCCGGACAAATCCAGGACGTGCTCGGCCACGCTGTACAGCGCTCCGAAAGCCCATGCGCTATTGCCATGGCCGCGCAGATCGAGCGCATACACGTGGAAATCCTCGCGCAGCACCCGCGCCACCCAGTCCCAGCTCCGCGCGTGATCCAGGCCGCCGTGTACCAGCAGCATCACTGGCTTGCCATCGCGCCCCCAATCCCAAAATTGAAGCTTCAGGCGATCCGAATAAAAGAAGTGCGAAACAGGTTCCAATCGGGAAGCCTACAAGGTTTCGGGAACGCAAGTCAATTCGCATTCGACGTTCGTATTCAATGGGGCCAGCGCATAGGCCTCAAGCAAAGCGCCCAAGGCGGGGGAGTAGCGTGGCGGCGTGAATTGATTCAAAGAGTCCGGCTCCACCAGCATTCGAAAACGCTCCCGGATCGCCGCGCTGCGGAAGACGCCGCCGCAATAACTCACCAGCGCCGGTTCGCCGGGAAACAACTGGCCGCGAACCGAGGCAGCCAGAGCCGCTAACTGTTGCGCGGCATTCTTGAGGATGTCGTTGGCGACTCGATCGCCCGCGGCAGCGGCTTGATCCACCAGAGGCGCCAAGGCGGCCACTTGATCGCGCGAAGACGCGGCTCGATACCAGCGATGCAAGAGATCATTCGCATCGGCCGCGCCGGTCTCTTTCAGAAGGGAATCCCGCAAGGCCGTCGGCTCACCCCAGCCCTCTTCGTACCGCAGAGCCGCGCGCAAAGCCTGTCGCACGATGTCGAACGCACCGCCTTCATCGCCGAAGATGTAGCCCCAACCGCCGGCGCGCGCGGAGCGGCCGACGCGATTTTTCCCGAACGCCATCGATCCCGTCCCGGCGATCGTCACCACTCCGGGTTGTCTCGCCGCGGCTCCGGCCAACGCGACCCAGGCGTCATGGGTGATCAGGGTTTGATTCGCTCGCACCAGATCGCGGATCTCTTTTTCCCGATCCGACCCGCCGCCGCTTAGACCGAAGCATGCCGCTTCGAAAGTCGTCGGCCCGCCGGCGCGCGAGATCGCCTCGGCTATATTGGCAATCTCCCGGCACGGACCCGCGCGACCGGTCCCCAGCACTCGTCCGCGTTCGTCGCCAATGACGGCGGTGACGCTCGTTTGCCCTCCATCCACTCCCAAAAAAAATCTCACGGCTAAAAAAATCTCACGGCCAAAAATCTATGGAACGATCCGATACAGGTGCGCGCCGGGTTCTTCGACCACCTTTTCCATTCCCCATCCTTGGGGATCGCCGCGAAAATCGAAAGCCCCCGGGGCGTTATCCGTGATCAGGACGTAATGGATGCCACGCAGCGCCAATTCCCTCGTGGCGTAGCGGCGGATGTTGGCATCGGGCCGACCCGCGGTGGTCTCGCGGCTTGCGCCAGCCGCCATCCAGCGGCCAGAAGAATCATCGAATATTTTAACGTCCGCCTGCAGATTATAGTCGTAGGATCGTTCAATGCGCACTTCATCCACTGCTTGAGCCTGGCCGAAATCGACTTGGATATAGTCGCCCGGAGCGGCGCGCTCCCAAGTTCGCCATCGCGTGGCCGGCGAGTCGTCAAAAGCGAGCTGCACGTCCCAAGGATTCGGCCAGGCGCTCAATCGCCATTGCGGACGCCGGGGAAGCTCGGCTCCGCGGTCGAAGAAACGCAGCTCATGCACGCTCCATTGCTCGAGCGGGCGGCCCAGCGCGTTCTGCTCGATTCGAATGCGCCGGGCCGTTCTTTCGGGAAACTTGAGTTGCTCGAGAACGCGCGGCTGATACGCCGCGACCCATCCGTTGTTGAGAATGTCCATCATCAGATTGCAGAAGGCGCATTCGTATTCCACCAGAATGTCACGATTGGTGTAGGCGGTGGCGATGGTCTCAACGCTGAAGACGCGTTCGCCCTTAGGGACGTAAGCGTCCACCATGCGCGCGTAGCTGTAACCTGGATTGATCGAGCGCAAATATTTGTCTTCCGGGATTTTGCGCAGAGCCGGTTTGTAAAGCACGCGGTCCAGCCGCCAGGCGCCGGGTGTGGCATAGTCCCGCAACTCGGCAGGCCACGAAGAGGCTGCATGAAAGATCGCCAACGCAGCGATCAATCCGGGAGAGTTGCCCAGCGCCAGAACCAAAGCCAGAGCGAAGAAGGGGAGTTCCGGAATCAGAAACCGCGCGCCGACGTTGTACAAATACGTGGCCAGGAGGAGTGCCCCCATCGCAAGCAGTCTTCTTCCGGTGGCAAAGCGCAGCGATAAAAGACCCAGGGGTGCGAGAAGAAACACCGGTCCAATCAACCCCTGAGTCTTTTGCCCACGAACGGTGACCTCCAGCGGAAGAGTCCAGAGATTCTGGATTTCGTAGCGACTCATGTAGTCCGCCCACTGCTGGATCGTGATGACATGGAAATTCGGATTGCGGAAGATTTGATTCGCAAACGGCGCCACCGGATTCCCCACGACGATCCAATCCTTCACCATCCACGGCAGGATCATAATGGCTGATAGTGCAGCGATTCTAAGCGCCGGTTTCAGACTGCGCGATCTCCACAGCACGAATCCCAACGCGTAAATTAGCGCGACGGCGGCTGGATATTTGGCGGCATAAGAGAATCCCGCGAGCAATCCAACGGGAATAAGCGCGTTGTCTGCGCGGGTCTCATCCCAGATCTCGAGCCAGTAAAACACCGAGAACACCACCGCCGCTACAGCGACATCGATGTAGGCGCTGCTCGAGTCGATTCCGACCACCGGACTCGCGTACACCAGAAACGCCGCGGCCACTCCCGCCCAGGGTTTTCCGATTCTTCGGCCATAAGCGAAAATCGCCAGCGCCAGCGCCATCAAGAAGACGAAATGCAGCAGCGCTGCCGCGGAATGCTTGCCGATGGCGAACGCCGGGACGAACAACATCTCGATGCCCTGGCTGAGTGCCGCGTACATGTTGGTGGTGATTCGCTCGAAGCCATGGGCGCGCAAATAGCGGGCAACAAAGGCGAGGTGATAAGAGGAACCGTCGGGGCTGCCTTCCGGCGCCAACGCATCGAAGAAATAGAGGACGCTGAATCCGCCGAAGAGGGCGACCCAAAGAAGTATTTGGCGCCACGAATAGCGGTTTGATTCACTCGCGCCATTGGCCTCAGTGAGGAAGGGCTTGTTCAACCGAACGGAGAGAATAGCGCCCAGAAGCAGAAGGACCAACACCGGCCAATACGCCAGGTGCAGCGCCAGCAGCACGAACACCGCCAGATGCAAACATGCTGCGCCCAAAACGAACGCGAGCGGGAATCGCTCCGCGCGTTCCAGCTTCAATTTCAGCCGCCCGATCAGAAACGAGCCGGCGGCGTAGCAAGCCCAGGCAGTGAGCGCCGCGCCCAGGATCGCTTTAAGCGCTGCAATCATTGTTGCTTCAAGCCAATGCTGGTGAGAATGAAGCCGAGGTGCTTGCCATCTTCAGGCGAAGTCCACATCTTGTCGATTTCCGCGCCCACCGTAGCTTCCTGATCTTCTTGTGTCCATCCGTCGGGCACACGTTTTTCGAAGTGCTGGACTCCCGGTGAGGAGTAGCGAACGCGGTCAAGCAAACGATCGTTGACGTAGAACGACAACGTCACCGGACCCGTGTCTTTAATCGTGACTTCGGGCAGCGTGAAGTCGATGACGTAGAGCAGGTTCTCCACCGGCCCGCCAGGCACGCGAATGGTGGGATGTTGGCCGGCCCAACGCCAGGAGCCGGCCAAGCCGGCGTCCACATCGCGCACGATGCGGACGGTGGCGTCGCCATCGGACATGTTGACGATGCGCGTGGAGCGATACGGACGAAAGTTCTCGAACGGCTGCCGCTGCACCGGCGGCGCGTAAGTCTCCGGCATGCTTTGGCACGCGCAGAGCGCCAGGGACAAAATCGGCGCCAGCGCACCCCGCCCGCCGCGCCAACTGATCGCTGACCGCTGATAGCTGACAACTCCATTCACGGTAAACCCGTACTATAACGCGCTCGTCCATATCGACGCGCTATGTTTGATAAGAGCCGCCGGTTGGAGGGCTCAAGTAATGGATGAACAGGAATTTCGCGCTCGCGCCGACGAGAGTCTCCACGACCTCCACCGGCGCCTTATGGCGGCCTCGGACGAGCACAGCTTCGATGCGGATTTCAACTCCGGCGCGCTGGCCATCGAGTTCGAAGGCCCCCCGGCCAAGTTCGTCGTCAGTCCCAATACGCCGGTGCGGCAGATTTGGGTTTCAGCGCACTCGAAGAGTTTCAAGCTGGATTGGGACGCGGCGCGCGAGACTTTCGCTGTGGACGGCCAGACACTCGCGCAAATCGTCGGCGACGCGATTTCCCAACAGCTAGGCGAATCGGTAGATCTTTAGTGGCGGGCGTCTACATCTCCTATCCGTTCTGCGCGCAAAAATGCACGTATTGCAATTTCGCCTCGGGCGTTTTTCCTCGCGAACTCGAATCGCGGTACTTGGAAGCTCTGGGATCCGAGATCCGTGGCGCGCAATGGCCTTGGATTCCCGAAACGGTGTATCTGGGAGGCGGCACGCCCAGCCGAATGGCGCCGGAGGCGCTCCGGGATCTGCTTAGGCAGATCCCCGGCAAAGATCTGCTTGGGCAGATCCCTGGAAAAGATCTGCTCAGCCAAATACCCGGCAACTCGTGGATTGAGGCGACGATCGAAGCCGCGCCAGGAGGGATCGCATTCGATTCGGCGCGAGCCTGGCGCGAGGCGGGGATCAACCGCGTGAGCCTCGGCGTGCAATCGTTCGATCCACGGGAGTTGGCTCGTACGGGCCGCAGGCACACGGCGGAGACTGTCGCCTCGGAAATCGGCGCTCTTCGTGCCGCGGGCCTTTCGAATCTCAACGTCGACCTGATCGCGGGGCTTCCGAGCCAGACGCTACAGAGCTGGATCCGTTCGCTCGATTGGATTGAGCGCCTGAACCCGCCGCACGTCTCCATCTACATGCTCGAAGTGGATGAAGACAGCCGGTTAGGCGCGGAAGTTTTGGCGTTCGGCAAGCGCTATGGGGCGCCCGATCTGCCCTCCGAAGACGCGATCGCCGATTTCTATGAATTGGCCGTGGAGCGCCTGGCGGCCTTGGGGATTCGCCGGTACGAAATCTCGAATTTCGCCCGGCCCGGCTTTGAATCGCGGCACAATCTGAAGTACTGGCGGCGCGAGCCGTATATCGGCTTCGGCGCGGACGCGCACTCTTTCGACGGCAACCTGCGGCGGCAAAATGCCGAAACCGTTACAGAATACGTACATCGTATCGCGCGCGGTCTTTCGCCGGAAGTGGTGCGCTCGGCCGCCGGCTCCGGCGAAGCGTTCTTCCTGGGCCTGCGTCTGGACGAAGGCGTCGATGTCGACTGGTCGCGCTATCGCGAAGGAATCGAACGATGCATGGGCGCGGGATTGCTCGAAGCCCAAGGACGGCGTCTCCGGCTGACTCCGCGCGGCGTGCTTCTCTCCAACGAGGTTTTCGCCGAATTCGTATGATCGATCTGCGTAGCGACACAGTCACCAGGCCCACACCCGCCATGCGCCGCGCCATGGCCGAGGCCGAAGTGGGCGACGACGTTTACGGCGAAGACCCCACGGTGAACCTGCTGGAACGCCGCGCTGCGGAAATCATCGGCAAGCCGGCGGCATTGTTTGTCCCCACCGGGTCGATGGGAAACGCGATCGCGATCAAGCTGCACACGCGGCCCGGCGACGAAGTGATCTGCGAGCAGCACGCGCATATCGTCGATTGGGAGCTGGCTACGCACTCCTGGTTTTCCGGCTGCCTGCTGCGGTCCATCGCCTCCGAAGACGGTCTTCCGTGTTGGAGCCAAATCGAGAACGCGATCCGGCCGACCGGCTCCTTTTGCTCACCGACTACCGTGGTGCATCTGGAAGATACGCACAATATGGCGGGTGGCGCCATGTATCCCTTGGAAGAGATCGACCGCATCTGCGATGGCGCGCATGAGCGCGGGCTGAAGGTGCACATCGACGGGGCGCGTATCTTCAACGCCGCGGCTGCCTCCGGCGTTCCCGCCGCGCGCATCGCGTCCGGAGCCGATACGGTGATGTTCTGCTTGTCGAAGGGATTGGGAGCCCCCGTGGGATCCATGCTGGCGGGTCCGGCGGAAGCGATGGCGCGGGCCAGAATCCATCGTAAGCAACTTGGCGGCGGCATGCGCCAGGCCGGAGTCCTCGCCGCGGCCGGTCTCATCGCGGTGGAACGGATGACGGAGCGCCTTTCCGAAGATCACGCGAACGCGCGAATGCTCGCGGAGGGACTAGCGCAAATTCCCGGCGTCGCCATCGATCCCGCCAAAGTCGTAACCAACATCGTGATTTTCGATATCGCGCGGACGGGCTGGACTCCGGCCGCTTTCACCGCGGCCGCGAAGCAGCATGGCGTGCTCCTCGCAGGCGTCGGTGGGACGCGCATCCGCCTGGTGACCCATTACGACGTGACTCGCGAGAATTGTTTCGAAGCGTTGAAGGCGATCGAAGCAATCCTGACCCGGCAGCCATAGCGGTGCCGCGGCGACGAGTTTTTCAGCAAGGCAGCAGAAGCATCGCCTCGACTTCCTAGTACTTAGTTGCACCAATTAGAGTAAAGGTGAGACGGTCGCGTCGCATGAACTACAGCCTTGGTCCACTCGAACGGAGCGGCCTTGGGATTGTACGCGACGATGAAGCGATCAATGGCCTCGCGCAATTGCTGAGGG
>DATDGT010000226.1:0-11491 GCA_036521975.1 Bryobacteraceae bacterium | reverse complement strand
ATCCCACCGGTCTCAAACCGAACCGCCGACTCATCTCATCGCTCGCCCTCAAACCCGGCAAGATATTGCCGCGATGGAACTACACCATTGCACCCAATCTGTGAGAATCTATGGAAGTTAATTTTGCGTGGACCCTAAGGGGGATTTGGTATAACTGGCCTGAGGATCCGATGAAGTGGCTAATGAGCGTTGTCACGCTCGGCGTCGCCGGCACATTTCTGGTCGCCCAAGACCAGCCATCGGGTGGCGCGGTGGAAGGAACCGTGATCAACAGCGCCACCGGGGCGGGCGTTGACGGAGCTTCAGTGGTCTTCAGCAACCAATCGGATCACTACGACTCCAGGGCGGACGCCGTAGGACACTTCAAGATTACAGGCATGACGCCGGGAAATTATCGCGCGAACGCAGGGAAGGAGGGCTTCGCGCCTCTTCTGGACGACCTCGCTCCTTCTCTTTCGAGCCAGGGGTACCGCGTCGTCTCCAGCCCCGATCCGGTCAGGGTTGAGCTTAAACTCACGCCGCTCGGCACGCTCTCCGGGCGCGTGTTCGGCCCGGATGGAAAGCCCGCCGCGGGCGTGGAAGTTCGCGCGTCTTTCAGCATCACGGGGGGTATGAGCGTTACGGATGCGGAGGGCCGCTTCGCCCTGGAGAACCTCAGGCCTGGCTCGTATACACTGATCGCGCGGCCTCCCAAGGATGCCGAGCCCGTGCAAGCAAAAGACGGAACCAGAACCGCGATTGTCACCACATACTATCCTTCCGAGGCGGACCAATCCCATGCCCAACAGATCGCTTTCAGCGGCCAAGGGGATTTTTACGACATCCGGATGCACACCGCTCCGGTGCATCGCGTGCGCGGGATCGTGCTGGATGAGGAGGGGAAACCGTCGCCTGCGGCCGAGCTGACGCTGTTGCAGAATCCTGAAGACACGCGCGGAGCCGGTCAAGCACAACTGGGTGGCGCTGGGCCCGTCTTTCTCACGATGGGTTTCCGGATTGCCGCGCGCGAGGCGACAGTTACCGCCGGGCGAGATGGGCGTTTCGAATTTCCTGCCGTGCCGTCCGGCGATTGGAGAATTGACGCGGTGTCCGGACGGAGTCTCGATCCCGAGGCCCCGCGCGGGACGGCACCCGCCGTGGTGGCGAGCGACGACGTGGAGGATCTGCAGATCCGCGTCGCGGCGCCGTTCAAGCTGGTCGGGACAGTCGAATGGAAGAGCGACGATCCCGGCACTCAACGGTCTACTTTCCCGCCGCTGACCCTGGTGAAAGCGGATAGCACCGAGCTTAGACAATCTGGATTCGCGGGCCCCGGCGCATGGTCGTTCGATTACATATCGGCCGGCCGGTACAAGGCCATCATGCAGCCGGGATTTGCGGCGCAGATCTTCCTGGGAGATTACGAGGTCACCGGACAAACATTTGCGCTCGCCGCCGACGGGCCGCGGCTGCGCGTGGTGCTCAAGACATGGTCCGGCACGGTGCGCGGAACCGTGGAGAAGGGCGAAGGCGCAATGGTCCTGCTGATTCCGCAACGAAACGATGACGTATACATCGGTCAAATGATCCGCTGCGGAGCGGACGGAACGCTCGAACTGAGTAAGGTCTCCCCCGGCGATTATTACATCGCGGCATTCGACCGCGTGGACGGCGTCCTCCCTTCGGCGGCGATCCTCGACCTTATGCCATCCAGAGGAACCAGCGTGAGAGTGGAGGAGGGATCGACGGCGGACGTCATGCTTTCTCTCGTTCTGGCCCCGAAATAAGGTTGCTACCTGGATCACCGCGTACTTGAAAAACAGCGAAGCTCGAAGTTGCGCAGCACATCGCCAACCACGAAAGCCCGCGCACGACGAAGCTTTACGACCGCAGGCAGGATGAGATTTCGCTTGACGAAGTCGAGCATTGCGATTTGAATTATTCCCGTTTTAGCGCGAGAGCGGGGTCCAGCCGCATAGCACGCCGCAGCGGTATCCAACAGCCTAGGATGGCAGACGCAAGCAAGACGGAGCTCGCAGCAGCAAGCGAGGAGGGATCAGCGCTAGACACTCGCACTAGCTCAGATGACAGAACGCGACTGACGGCAAGCGATCCCGCTAGTCCGACAATGAGGCCGGCAACTAAGGGGGATATGGCGATCTTGAAGACAAGCTTAACAATGTCGTGCGGCGTCGCTCCCAGCGCGATTCGGACTCCAATCTCCTGAGTCCGCCGGCTAACGGAATGTGACATGGCGGCATACAGGCCAAAAGAAGCAATCAAGAGGGCAATGCAGGCAAAGCTCAGCAGCAGAACTGCATTATTGCGAATGTCTCGGTAGAGCCCAACGGCGGCCAATCGCTCAGAGAGGTTAAAGGGGCCGAGCCAGATTATCGCGCCGGGGTCCAGGGCGTTGATCTCATGCCGGAACGAGGCTGCCAGCTCGCCCGCCGGCAGGGGAGATCGCACCAGAATCCACATGTCCGCCGCCCTGGCCGTCTGAGCGTAAGGCACGTAGATCACTGGTCTGATCTGTTGGCGATTCGGATCATAGATGATATTCGACGCCACACCCACCACAGTGCGCCATGCCTCTGCGGCGGCTCCATCGAATAACCGAATGCGCTGGCCAATCGGGTTCTGCCCAGGCCAATGTTCTCTTGCGAAGCGCTCGTTCACGATTACGACCGGATCGCCCGAGGACCGGTCAAGACGCGTGAACTCACGTCCGGCGTAGATGGTTGGGCCGAGTGTTCGGAAGTAATCCGAGCTGATGGTCTCAATCACCGCGGTCGGGCGGTTCTTCTCGTCAACAGGCTCAGCGCCCGGCAACTCGTACCAGCTTGGTCTAGGAACGCCACCTGCCGGGACACCGCCCGTCGAGGCGGATTCGACACCGGGGATGGCTTCTAGCCGAGTCTGGAGATTGCCGAAAAAAGAGGCCTGGGCGGCACGATCGGGATACTTGGCCTCAGGGAGATGCAGCAGCATCGTACGAACGTTTCCGGTGCTGGCGCCCACATCGGCAGTATAAATATTCAGGAAACTATGAATCAGCGTACCCGCTCCCGCGAGGAGGATTACGGTCAATGCTACTTGCACCGTCAACAAGGGATGGAAGGAGTTTACGCCTCGTCCGCTGACTGCACCCCTCACGTCACTCTTCAAAATCACATTCAGATCGACGCGAGAGTAGCGAAGGGCCGGCACAAGCCCGAACAGGAATGCTGTTGCTATGGAAATCGCAGAGAGATACGTCAGAGCACGATAGTCCATCGTGTAGTCCAGCAGATCGTGACGCCATTCCCCTGGCGCGGGATTCGTTGTTTGCGCATAACTCAGGAGCGTTATTTTGGCGATCCACCATCCAAGCAGGCCACCGGCGGCAGAGAGCAACAAATTCTCGACGAAAAGTTGCCGAAGGATGCGCCGCTGGCTGGCCCCAAGCGCGAAGCGTTGGGAAATCTCTCGGGCCCTGGCCATGAGTCTCGCGAGCAGAAGGTTGCTCAGATTAGCGCAGGCGATCAATAATACGAAACCAACGGCACCCCACAGCATTCCATAGATCATCCTCGCGTCTGGTCCAATATAGAACTCACTGAACGTATGAGGACGGGGAACTTCGCCTTGATTGGTCTGCGGGTATGCAGCCGCGAGGCGGTTTCCGATCACCTCTAGTTCGGCGCGAGCTTCCTCCAGAGTCGCGCCATCTCGCAAACGGCCGAAAGCAAACCAAAGGTTGCGGGCATCCCTCTTCTGGAGATTCGCTGCCGGCAGGAGCGGTATCCAAAGGTCCTGGTCTTGTGGAAAAGAAAAGCCTTGCGGCATGACTCCGATCACTGTGGTTTGTGTGCCGCTCAGATCGAGCGTCCGGCCTATGACCGCCGGGTCTTTTCCGAATCGCCGTTCCCAAAAGCCAAAGCTCAGGATTGCCACCGGCGTGGCACCAGGAGTTTCATCTGATGCAGTGAAGTCGCGGCCGACAATCGGTTGTTGGCCAAGCACACGAAAGGTGTTCGTCGTGATCTGCGTGGCCGTGTAGCGCTCCGGAAAACCATTTCGATCATCGAGCGTGATCTTTAGATCGGCGACGGCCCCCATTCCGTCGAACGCCTTGGACTCATTTCGCCAATCTTCGAAGTCGGGATAGGACACGCCGGAGTATTGCCCGTTTCGTTCGTCATGGATATACATGACGCGATCATTCCTGTTAACCAATCGGAAACCCTTAAAGAGAACCGCGTTGGTCACCGTGAAGACAGCTCCGTCCATTCCGATTCCCAAAGCAAGGATGACAACGGCGATAGCGCTGAAAGCCGGCGCCTTGAAAAACTGACGGACAGCAAACCGGCAGTCCAACCAAAGTGAATCAAGCCATAACATCGGACGCCATCGAAGAGGCATGAAATTGTCGCTCATCCACGCTCGGATACACGCCGATTGTACGACATCTTAGCGCGATAGATCGTGCTTTGTGTGGCCTATCCGGGGGGACCATCCCCGATGCAGTCCAACTTAGAGCCCTAGCTTTGTCGAAAATAATGCTGGCCGCACTGCTTCAGAAGCTCATCTGAGACCGCACGATTTTTCAAATGGTTACGAGCGGTCTCGGCCTCGTTCCATCCGCGTTTTCACGCGGGGCTGTCGCTGAACGCTGAAAGCTGAAAGCTTCTGTACACTTGAGATCATGTTTGCAAAACGGGTCGTCAACCTTGCAAAGTTCGCACCGGACAAGATGGGCAAGAGCGCAGTCCTGCAAGGCGAGTCGCTTTTCGTCGGTCTGAATTCTTTCGAACCTGGTCAGGAGCACGCCGCCCACACCCATAGCGGACAAGACAAGCTTTATTTCGTTCTCGAAGGCAGCGGCATGGTTCGCATCGGTGAGGATACTGCCCTGTTGAATGCCGGCGATGCCGCCTTTGCTCCATCCGGCATCGTCCATTCCATCCAGAATCCTGGACCGGATCGTCTGGTGGTGATGGCGGTCCTGGCGCCGCCACCAAGGTAGTGCCCGTTCGGCCCGGAATCACGCCCTCGCCAGGGCTGGACGCGGCCGCCGAGTACATTGCCCCGCCATCTGCTCACCTGGCCGCGCCCGGCGAGTCCGTTGTGCGCGAGTCTCTCCAAAGACCTTCTAAGCCATTGGAACCATACGAGCCTTTGGGTGGACAGAGAGCTTCATACAGCATTCCGGAACTCCTCGTCTGATTCCTCTGCTCCACAGCGTACATCGCCCGAGGCGTCTGGCTGAGGCTCTGCTGCCTGGCGCATTTCTGTAGTTCAACAATCGAATCGAGAAGGCCGTCGATGTCGATTGCGCCCCTGTTGCGAGGGCGCCTTCAGCTCAGCAATAACAATCAGGGTGTGCGCCGAGTGAATCTGCGCATCCAGCGGAGATAGACGCTCTGTTTTCGCCGCACAGCTGCGGCAAGCTGTAATCAGATCTTTGTAACGGCCTCTGGCATTGAACAATTCTTCGTACGCGCAGGCGATATCGAAGAGCAGATGTGACGTGATCTCGTCCGGGCCATCGGGAATACCGTCCAGGATAGTTTGGGCCGAGGTGTAGTCGCCGCGCCTAATCTCGTCTCTGGCCCGGGCCAACTCGTCCATCGGCCCTACCCATCGCCCGGTCCAGTAAAGCCCAGTCGTCTAATCTGGAGGACCGCCTTGCACCAGACATCATAGTAGTAAACTCATACCCAGGAGGGTTCTCCCATGCTCAAACGATGGCTTCTTGCATCCAGCTTCGCCGCATTGCTGGCTTCCCTGGCGTTCGCCCACATTCGCATTTACCCGACCGACTCGGCCTACGGCGCACGCGAAAAGTACACCATGCGCGTGCCCAACGAAAAGCAGGTTGATTCTATCCGCGTTGAAGGCGAGTTTCCCCAGCAGCTCAACATCTACGATTTCGAGTTCAAGCAAGGCTGGAAAATCGACTTCAAGAAAAACGATGCTGGCAAAATCACCGGCGCTACGTGGACGGGCACGGTTCATCCTTATGAGTTCGTCGAATTCGGAATGCTCGGGATCAATCCCAAGGAAGGGCAAACCAAAGATCTGGTGTGGAAGTTCGTCCAGTTCTACGCCGATGGATCCAAAGAGGAATTCACCGGCCCCGTTGGCTCGCGCTATCCTTCGCCGGTGGTCTCTTTGAAGTAGACACGACCTCGCCGCATGCGAGGCGCGACCGTCGGTTTTGCTGAAACGCGCCTCAACGTGATGGGCATCCAACAGACACTATGAAGTACGTAACGGGATTAGGATTTTGTGTTCTCATTTGCGTTGTGCCGCAAATCGGATGGGCGCAACCGGCCTCACCCGCTTTATCCGGCACCGTGAACAACCCCAGTGGTTCCCCTGTAAACAACGCGACAGTAACGGCCAGAAACACGGCAACTTCGGAATCCGCTGAAACGCACTCCGACCCCAGCGGCCACTACAGCTTCGCGAATCTGCCTCCTGGCACTTATGAGGTGACGGCAGTCGCGGAGGGATTCGGCACCCGGCAGCTTACCGCGTCGATTTCTGCCGGGGCTGCGCAAACGCTGGACATCGCGCTCGGCTCCGCAAGCACTGCGCCCAATCTCGGCGACCTCGGATTTCCCACATCCCAGACTTCGGGCAACGCCGCAGATCAAGCTCGGCTTGACCGGCGCACGCACATGCTCCAGATGCATCAGCGGTTGGGCTTGATCACCGCGGGGGCGCTCGCCGCTACGCTCATCAGTTCCGGCGGGGCCGGCGGCCGCAGCACCAGTTCCTCTACACGCGACTTGCACGCCGCCCTGGGCTCAATGACGGCCGGACTATATTTCTGGACAGCCTCCTATGCCATCCGGGCGCCCAGGATCCAGGGAACCCCCACTCGTGGTCCTATTCGCGTGCACAAGGCGCTAGCGTGGGTGCATGGCACCGGTATGATCCTGACACCGGCGCTCGGCATCATGGCATTCGATCAAAAGAACAAGGGCGAGCGCGTCCATGGCCTCGCTTCGGCGCATGGCCCGGTCGGATGGACCACGGGTATCGCGTACGGCCTCGCCATCGCGACGGTTTCCTTCAAATTCTGAACCTTATGACGAAGCGATTTCTGGCCGCTCTTTTTGTTCCGGCATCGCTTCTTGCGGCTGATACCCAGTGGATTCTGGTGCAATCCACCCTGAGCTATCACTTAGCGCACCCGCTGCACGAGACCAACGGCGTGAGCAAGGCCGCTCGCGGCAAGGGCGTGTGCCACGACGGCCAATGCGATTTCCTGATTGCCGTGCCGGTAAAGTCCTTTGATTCCGGCGACAGTAACCGTGACCTACATATGCTCCAGGCAACCCGCGGAGCGGAGTTCCCCCTGGTGCAGGTGCGCACTCATCTGCCTGAGAGCGCGCGTTCGGCGTCGTCGGTCCAACTCGACTTGGAGATCGAATTCGCCGGCCAGAAGGCCTCGTACAAACAAGTCCCGTTTCAATTGACGGCCCAGGGCAACGGCGTGAAGATCACCGGCACAATCCCCGCGACACTCTCCGACTTCAAGATCGACCCGCCCAAGCTGCTTACCGTTCCCGTGAAAAACGAGCTTCCTATAAAGGTCGAGATGACCTGGCGTCCCCAATAGCGCCCGGCGAGTCCGTTGTGCGCGATTTCCTACAAAGACGTGCTTACTTCTTCTGCTTCCGGTTCAGGTCGCGCGACAGCATCAGCTTGAACGTTAGGCGGTCGGCCCCGGATGTAACGCCCACTCCCACTCCCGCTTCGATGTCCAGGAAGTCGTTGGGGTGGTCGAAGACGGCCCATACCTCGTGAAATTGATCGTGGACGGGGAGGATGTTGTGGAAGGTCCCGTAGTCCGAATACTCCTCTACGGCAACCGCCCACTTGTCGTTGATGTTATACGCGACGCGCTCCGCCGGGACAAATTCCAAGCCCGCCGGCCCGCCTCGGTACTGCGTATCCACGATCGGGTTGATGATAATGTCGAAGGGCTTGAGGTGCAGGCCCACGATCGGACGGATTTCAGATGTGATGTGCCGCGGCTCCCAGTACAGGTAGTTCACGCTGAACTCAAAATTAACCCCGTAGAAAAACTTCTGCTCCGCTGCGTGCGGCTTCACGAACAGTTCCCGCAACTTGAACCCGTTGATCGAGCCTCCCCGGCCCTCGGAATACGGACTCCAGACCGGCATATATAGTCCCTGCTCAAACCAGTCCGTCACACCGTATGCCCACTCGGCGGCCCCATTCACCGAGTGGTTCGGAATAATGGAGCCGGGGAAATCACCCTCCTTGCGTCCGATCGGGGTGAAATTGGTGTGGATCATCAGATTGAAGATACCTTGTTCGGCGATTTCGGCATCGTAAACCTGAATCTCGTCGGTCTGGGCGATAGCCGCCAGGGGAGCAGCAAGGAGAAGCAGAGCGAGCAGGGCGCGACCGTGAACGAACCGATTCCCTATCGAGTGAGCTGAAGCAAGCCACATATGCATTTCTGGCAATTGTACCCCAAATTCGCGCGTCATTACTGGGCGCGCAGCGCACGCCTGCCGCGGCGAGAATGGCTGGCCGACTTGAATTCTCGCAGGTAGCAGAACTTCAGACGCGGCCGGCCAGAATGGTCGCCAGTTCCCGCCGAAGAGGTCCCGTGGCTTTGGCGAAGATCATTTTGTAGGCCTGGCAAAAATAATCCAGATCTTCGAATCGGCGATGGGGACCCCAGCGGAACTTCGGGCAGCCGCTATGGCAGATCGACTGGTATTGGCAGGCCTGGCACTCTGGATGGCTCACGGTCTTTTGAGAGGCGAATTGAAAGCGCCGCGACCGGCGTGCGATTTCGCTCCAGGAATCGTAATGAACGTTGCCCAGCTTCCAGGTATTCTCCACAAAAAAATCGCAGGGGAACACGTCGCCGTTGTACTCGACGACGGCGTAGCTGTCGCAGGTTTCGTGCATGGTGCAGGTGGAGGGCTTGCGGCCCGCGAGCGCTTCGGCGATGTTGTCGAAAAAGCGGATGTGTGTCCTGTGCCGGTCCGGCCACCAGGCGTCGAATAAGTCGACCAGAAATCGGCCGTATTGTTCGGGCGTGAGGGAAAACTCGCGCGGTTTTCCACTGGCGTCAAATTCGGCGAGCGGTATGAACTGGAGATTCTCGATGCCCAGTCCCTTGAAAAAACGGTAAAGACCCTTGGCGTCGGCCACGTTCGCCTGGCTTACAACGGTAAGGATGTTAAACGGTACCGCTGTTTTTTGCAGAAGCTCGATCGCGCTAATGACCCGCTTCCAGGTGCCCCTTCCCTCCTTGTTGTACCTGTACAGGTCGTGAGCCGCTTCCGGGCCGTCCAGTGAGATGCCCAAAAACCAGTCGTACTCGCGGAACAGGGGGCACCAGTTTTGGTCTATAAGAATGCCATTGGTCTGAAGTGCATTGCTTACCTGCTGGCCACTGCGCCCATAACGCTTTTGGAACTCGATCAGTTTTTCAAAGAAGGGGAGCCCCGCCAGCGTCGGTTCGCCACCTTGAAAAATGAAGCTGCTCTGAGGATAGGAATAGAACAAATAGCTGTCGGCCAGCCGCTCCAGTGTGTCGAGTGTCATGCGCCGCGCCGGGAGCTCTTTATAGGGATCGGCGTCACGGTCGAGGTAAAAGCAGTAGGCGCAGTCCAGGTTGCAGACGGCGGAAACGGGCTTGATCAACAGGGAGGAGATTGGCGGCGCCGACGCCGAAGAAACGGCGCGTTCCGTGTAGATGGGCAGCAGACCGGGTTTGTCCGGCATGGGACTTCTCATCTTAACGCGCACAACGCATTCGCTGTGCGCTCACTACTGTGGCGTTGCCAGGGCCGGAAGAGCGTCGACGGCCGTGGATTGGACTGAACAGCCCATGGTTGATGTCCAGGCGTTCATGACGTTGGCGGGGAAAGTGGGCAGTTTACTCTGCACGCGGGCGGCGATGTTTGCGACTATATCGGGATGTAACGGCGCGGTGTCGTAGCTTTCATCCGGGTCCGTGTCCATATTGTACAGTTCGGGCTGGGGCAAGGGCAAATTGTACGCGCCGCCGGCCGGAGCAGGGCACCAGGGATCGGTGTTGCCGCGAGAAATGTGAAGTTTCCACGAACCATAGCGGGCGCATTGCAGCTCCCAGCCATTGAAATACAGAAAAACGTCACGCTCCAGGCTGTCCGCCCTTCCGGATAGGATGGGGCCAATATCAATTCCGTCCAAATTCGCGGGGAGATTCGTGCCCGCCAGGTGGGCGATAGTTGGCAGCAGGTCCATGGCGGTGGCCATGGCATCGCTGATGCGGCCCGGCCAACCACCGCCGGACTGCGGAATCACGTTGCGGCTCAAATTCGATGCTGCGGGAATCCAGCCGGGGAAGCGCGCGATGAACGGCACGCGCACTCCGCCTTCGTAGGTCGACCACTTGCGGCCTCGTAACCGGCCGGAGCTGCCCTGATACCAGGGCCCGTGATCGCTGGTGAACATCACCAAGGTGTTCCCATCGACGCCGTTGGCCTGCAACGCCTGCAGGATCTGACCGGCGCTCCAGTCAATTTCCTGGACCACGTCGGCATACATGCCGCGCCCCGAACTTCCAAGAAACGACGTGGACGCCGCCAGCGGAAGATGCGGAAGATTATGCGCGACGTACAGGAAAAACGGATTGGCACTGTTTTTCCCGATGAAGTTGACGGCTTGTTGGGTGTAGCGCTGGGTGAGAGTGTCCAATTGAACTGGAGATTCGATCACTGTGGTGTCTTGCATCAGGATCGACGGCGCCATGTCGCTGCTATAAGGAATCCCGTAGTAATGGTCGAAACCGCGGCTCGTCGGTAAGAACTGCGGCTGCGATCCCACGTGCCACTTGCCGACGCACATGGTGGCGTAGCCGGCCGGCTTCAGCGTTTCGGCGATGGTGGGTTGGGAAAGCGATAGGCCCGTGGTGTCGGTGGGCCAAAGTACATTCGGCACGCCCACGCGCGTGGGGTAGCAGCCTGTCAGAAGGCCCGCACGCGAAGGCGAGCAGACGTTATTGGCGGCGTAAAACTGGCGGAACTGGACACCTTCCTGGGCCATTTGATCCAGATTGGGGGTAGCAATCGAGGATCCGTACGAACCGAGGTCGCCGTAGCCCAGATCGTCGCAAACGATCAGAACAACGTTAGCCGGTTTTGACGATCGAGCACGAATCGTGGAAGCCGTAAGCAGCGTGCTGGTTCCTGCATTGAGGAACGAGCGGCGGGACAGCGTTTCTCCGTACATCTGGTACTTATCACTTCGTAGCCGCCCAAGTATAAAGACTGGGTGGAAGAACTAGTCTAGTCGGCTATCGGGGAATTGTCAAGGAAGCAAGCCCCAGTACCACGGTGGCCGGTCCTAGCCCAAGTTCGTCACAGAAGGGCCGGAAAATCGGCTAAGCCCTTAAGAATCAGCTCAGGCGATTGCCGAGTCTACACTACATTCGCGATTCTGTTGGAACCGATCCGGGAGGGTCAACCGGAGTTGCTGCAACAAC
>DATDGT010000225.1:0-2340 GCA_036521975.1 Bryobacteraceae bacterium | reverse complement strand
GTGTCCAGAGGCTGAAAAAACGGCGCGCGGACACAATCGAACACCTCACACCAAGTTAGGTCGGACCCTCCACGGAACCGCAGGTTCTACTTTACAGCGTAAAGCGAAGCCCGAAACTGGCTTTTTCAGCAGCCTGTTAGGTTTGATCTGCCGCCAACTTCTGCGGCAGCCCAATGATCACCGGCAACCGATGGGGCGGGGATGCCTCAGCGATGGAGCGGCGATGGGTTTTTTGAGAAAATTGAAGCCGTGAAGATCTACAAGATCGGCCCCGAGCAGAACGGGCCAATGCCGTTCGAGCTTCACACCGACGATCACGGTGAGGCACTGGCGTTGCTAAAAAATGGCGTAGTTGTCCCTCTTCAGCCGACGGCGCTCCGTGTCCTCGGATACTTCCGTAAGCACAAGCACGTCCAGCGGGAACGGATGATCGAGAGCTTCTTCGCTGGCGATGTGGGCGGCGGGCCGAGGGACGACAAGTCGTTCTTGAATTCTCGAGTCCTGGAAATACGCGCCGCCTTCAGCGATCCCTCAGTGATCAAGAACACCGGACCCGCTCGCTACATGTTCGGTTGGTACTACGACGAGGCGCCTGCCGAGGCCGGTGCGCCGCCGAAGTCCAGGTGCGATCCAACGCGCTATCTCGAACAACTCTGGGATCGTACCGGCTACATCGAAATCCGAGGCCTCGCCGTCGGCGGCGGAGGTGTCCACCGCCTGGACATCAGGCGCCTTTACACGCCGCTGACGACCCTGGATTCGGGGCCGCAACACGGCAAGCGCGAAGAAACTACTCTGCTGGCCTCCCGCGTGCCCTTGGAGTCGGTCCTGAGATACCAGCGCACGGTATTGGTGGGCGCGCCGGGTGGCGGAAAATCGACGTTTCTGCAGCGCATCGCCTTCGCCGCTTGCGAGACGCTGCTGGGAAAAGATCCCAATGCCGCCAAGGAGATGTTCCCCGGCTCCGATTGCCCGTTCCCCATCCTCGTTTCCGCCGCCAGCCTCGCCAAGTCCTCGCCCAACGCCCCCCTGCCGCGCCGGACGCGGAATTCCTGGAGCACACTGGCCGGGAGAAACCGGAGGATTGGGCCCAGCAGCTCGCGCACCCGAACCGGCCGGCGACGGGCGCGAGCTGGCACGATGCGGCGGCGTACTGCGAATGGGCGGGATTCAGGCTGCCGACGGAAATCGAATGGGAATACGCGGCGCGGCGCGGAAGGAAGCCGGGCGCCCGCTATCCCTGGGGCGACGAGCCGCCCGACGGGACGCGCGCCAACTACGCCGTAGACGGCCCCAGTTCCACTACACCTGTTGGTCTGTACCCGGCGGGCGCTTCTTTCGACGGCCTTCAGGATATGGCGGGGAACGTATCGGAATGGACGGCGAGCGACTATCCAAACAGGAAGAAGGTGACGAAGGTACTGCGCGGGGGCGGCTGGCTCAGCTATCCAGAGTACCTTCGCGTCTCGCTCCGGGACTGGGGCGAGCCGGATCTCCGCATCGGCAGCATCGGGTTTCGTTGCGTGCGGGAATTACTCCCCCTTTAATTCCTTTCCCCTCTTTCCCTTTACCCAATTGCTCGGGACAATCGAATAGAAAGGGGCTTGGGGCGAAGCCCCGAAGAATTTTTCATGACCGATACAGCTTCCGGCCTTCCGGTGATTGTGCAGAAGGCCTATGAGTTCAACCTTTGGATCGTACAAAAGGTGAAAAGCTTCCGGCGTTCGTTTCGTTTCACGGTCGGCGACCGCTTGATCTTCACCTCGATCGACATCCCTACGCGGCTGGTGGACGCGGCCAATGCGCGGGACAAGGCTCGCATCCTGGGCGAGGTGAACGGGATGCTGAACCGGTTGCGATTTCTGCTGCGGATGGCCAAGGACCGGAAGTTCCTGGGCGTCGATTCTTACGGATACGCGGCAGGGCAGTCGGCGGAAATCGGCCGGATGGCGGGGGCGCTTGGAACAACAATCCGAGGAACCCCCGCGTTTCGTACCGGAACGACAACCAACCGGAGAACCGGAACGATAACATCGGGTTTCACAACCGGTAGGATTCCTGAGGAGCTGCGGAGCCCCAAATCAGGGGCCTTGGCATCCCAAACTTCAGTCCCAAAGCCGCGACCGATTTGCGGAACCGCGGCCGCAGCCGGATCACGCCAAATCGGAACCTGACGCTTTCCGCGTTTGGATCAGTTAATGTCGCGGTAGGGACGACCATCGCTGATCGCCCCCCGCACAGAACCGTACGTGCGCGTCTACGCATACGGCTCCCACCTTGGATGAGTGGCGACAAAGCGCTCCATCGGATAAGGGTGCAAGACACGGGGTACCGGAATCC
>DATDGT010000224.1:0-40941 GCA_036521975.1 Bryobacteraceae bacterium | reverse complement strand
TGGACTGCGGAAACGCACAAGAGGGTCAGTCTACACTACATCGCGTTTTTCAAAAGCGGCTATTGGGAACACGTCACTTGCCCTCACCGCAAGTCCAAAAAATCTCAGAATCGACGGTCGCGTGACGAACTTGGGCTAGCCGGCGATAGCACGAAGAATAGCTTCGCTAGACTGGAAATACATGCGCACCGCCGTTTTGATCGCGCTGGCGGTCTTGGTCATCGCGGGATCGATTTGGTTTCTTCGCGCGCCCCAGATCCGGCCGCAGCCTGAAGCCGTTTCCTCGCCATCCCCCTCTCCGGCTCCCGCTGCCTCTTCCGAAGCTGCGACGGTAAACGTCTCCACGCCCCCGGATACGATCGTTTTCGAGGCCTCCAACGGGAACGTGACTTTCGATCACAAGAAACACTACGAGCGGGTGGGCAGCAACTGCGCCGTTTGCCACCCCAAGGTGTTTCCGCAGTCGCGTCAGCCCCTGAATTATAAGAAGGCATCCCACCGCGCCTCGGAAGCGAGCCTCACCTCGTGCGCCTATTGCCACGCGGTGGGCGCGACGTCCTTCGCCGCCGACAGCAACTGCCTGAAGTGCCACGTCAAGGAGTATAAGTAGGACAAGGGCTAGGTTTCCTCTTGGATAGGGACATTCGGCCTGGATGGATGTTCGCCAGAGGCGGGCAACAACTTCCAACTGACGGCAGTGACGCAGTCCTCAAGAGAGAGTCGGGCTACAATTTGCTCCAGCAATTCGTCGTTCCGCCCCGCCAACTGCAGATCCGCGTCCACAAGTACACCGCAGGGTTGGGTTTCGCTCCGCAAGGCATAAAGCCCACAGGGCAAACGGCCAACCGTCTGCAAGAGCAATGAACGAACGCGAGATTCCTCCTGTGACCTGCAAGTGATTTCCAGGTGATAGCGCACCTCCTCGGATTTGTGCTCGGTGGCAGGCGGATGCAGTTTGGACGCCAGCGGGCGGAGAGCGGTATTCGTGAGCAGCACTCCTCCCATTACAATGGCTGCATAGTCAACGTATCCCAAGGCGGTAACGACTCCGACTGCCGCGGAACACCAGATCGTAGCAGCCGTATTTAAGCCACGAACCTGAGTACTCTCCTTGAAAATCACGCCCGCTCCCAGAAAACCGATACCTGACACGACGTAGGAGACGATGCGTCCCTGGGCTGTGGCATCTCCGTGGACCAGGACTCCGCACATGACGAACGCGGCCGCGCCGCCGGCGACTAACGCATTGGTGCGCGTGCCGGCCATCCGCTGCCGCCATTGGCGTTCCAACCCAATAAGCGCGCCGAAAACCAGTGCTACAGCGAACCGTATTGAAAAAATTCGGATCGTGAAATCAGCCATGCTGCACCTCCGTTAATGCTCATTCCGCCTCCATAAGGTGTCCGCGTGCCGCCCAAGACCAATCTCCGTCCGCAAGAACTCAGAATGTGAATTTCGCAGCAATCTGAGAGATACGCGGCGATGCGGCATGCGTCACGTATCCGAACGTCGTATCGTTGATGTTGCCGTCAACTGCGTTGGGTCCGAAAAACTGAGTATGGTTGAACGTGTTAAAGCTTTCGAATCGGAGTTCCAGGGTTCGTGCCTCCCCGAACCTCGTTATCTTGTGAAGAGCGGTATCGAAATTTGCCATGCCGGGACCGTAGAACGGCCGCCGTGCCAGGTTTCCTTGCGTTCCGAGCGCGTTCGGGCCGAACAAAGACGTGTCGAAATACGGCTCCCCGTTCCGTGGATTGCTGTTAATTTGCAAGTTGCCGGGTACGACATCCGGGAGGTCGATGCCGATACCGTTGACTCCGTTGTTCTGTACGTTGACCAATGCGTTGTCGCTAAAGCTCGCAAAGGTGACTGGGAGACCAGTGGCAAACCGGGCGATTCCCGAAATCGCCCAGCCATCGACCAACCGGCCTTTGGTGTGGAATAATTTCGCGAACGGAAATTCGTAGTCGTAGCTGACGACGAAGTTGTGCTTGATGTCGAATGCCGAAGGCCCGTACTCTCGACGGTAATCGTACGGATCGACCTGCTCTTGCAGGTTCGAGGACCAGTCAAGTGACTTGCTGAAGCTGTAGGTTGCCAGCAGCGTCAGAGGCCCCTTGGTTCGTTTCAACGTGAGCTGCAGCGCATTGTAATTCGAATTTCCCATGTTGGCGAAATATCCATCGCTGCCGATCGCGTTGCTGAAGGGCGCGCGCGTGCCGTCCACCACCGTCCCGTTAGCGCGCGTGTAGACGAAGTTCTCGCCAAACGGACCACAGGTCGGAGTTCCGGGCGCGACATCCTGCGGTTGGCTGAGGCTAAGGCAAAGCGCTGGAACGCCCGGATTCGCAGCGAGCGATGTGAGCAGGTGACGTCCGAGCGAACCGACGTAGCTGACACTAGCCAGATAGTCGTTGCCGATTTGCCGCTCGACGGTAAAATTGGCTGTCATCGCATACGGCGTCCGATTCTTGTAAAAATAGCTGATGGCTCCGTTGATGGGTTCGTATTGGCTCCAGTTCACGTTGAACGGATTTGTGGACGATACGTTGTACGGCGGCACGTTCACGGGGAACTGCTGCGGATACACCGTTCCCGTCAGCGCACCGACAAATGGCTGTGCAAACTGCGGCGGTTCGGGGCTCACGTACGTCAGTCCGTAGGGAGGATTTCCAGTCGGATACGCCACTGTCAGGCCTTCGATTGACGTGAAGAATCGACCGGCGCCCAAGCGGATACTGGTCTTCCCCGGACCGCCGATCAGTTTTTTAAGTAGGCCCGCTGACCCGCCTGGTGAATAGGCAAGTCCGAATCGCGGAGAAAAGTCATTGAGGGGCGTCGGCGCAATGGTTGACGGTACGCCCGGATCACCGGGCAGCACATAACCAGTCGGCGCACCTGGAAACTGAACCGAGTTTTCCCCGTAGATTAGCGTCGAGATCTGGTTGTGCTCCTCCGACCAGGGACGGACATAGTCCCACCGGACGCCGTAATTCAGAGTGAGATTCGGACGAATCCGCCAACTATCTTCGGCGAAGACGCCGCCGTTAGCCGATAGCTCATAGAACGCCGGTGAAGACTGCTGCGAATAATTGTCGGGCAGTCCCAAAAGGAAATCGGCGAAACCGTTCCCAGTGGATTGAGCGCCAGAACCAAAGAAGGAGAATGTGCCGTTCGCAACCAAATCAGGAAGTTGCTTGACCGCGAACCTCGTGTATTGTCCGCCGAACTTGAGCGTGTGATTGCCTCGAACTTTCGAAAAACTATCGCTGGCTTCCCAGGTGTTGTTGACCTGGCTCAGCGCAAAAGGATTGGCGCCGATGGTGAAAGTATTGAAGTACAACGTTTCGACGCCCACATATTTCGGGAATCCGGGCTGAATGCCCGTCGGCCCAGTGGCGAATCCTTGATCTGCCAGGCTTGACCCTACCCCTCCCTGCGGCGTGCCGAGAACATTATTGAGCCGTGTGAAACTAAGGCGCGCTTCATTGACCGCTGTCGGCCCAAAACTCATGGTATGGCTCAAGGCGATCAACTGTGTCAGCCCGTCGGACAAAGCGTTGAAGCCGGGAGCCGTTGCTCCGCCGAAGCCGCTCGGATACGGGTTGTTCAGGTTGTATTCGTCCGCGAAGTAGTAAAGAGAGAGCATCCCGCGCTTCTCCGAATTCCAGTCAATGCGCATCGCCCCCTTGTCGTCGTTGAGCCGTTCCGCTGCGGAACCGGACGAGAACAGGTTGGTACCGATGGTCGGCGCCGGTATGTACTGCAGCAGGCGCGTTGCGGGCAGCGAGAAAGCGCGCTGCGGAATGGTTGCATAAGGAAAAACACACTGATCGTTGGAGGTGCAGTTCGGCGTGTAGTACGGCTCGCCACTGGTAACGCCGTACCCAAGCCTATCGGTCAGCGTCTGGGCGAGATAGGCGCCGTTTACATTGCCAGTCAGGGTACCGGCAGCATCCATGATATCGCCCCCGCGTTCCGCGAGAGACGGCACCTGGACTAGTCCTGTTTCGATACCTTGAATCGTGTTTTGTCCTTGATAGTCGGCGAAGAAGAACAGTTTATTCTTGACGATCGGACCACCAATCGTGCCGCCAAACTGATTCTGCTGAAATGCGGATCGTTCGGGTGAAAAAAATCCTCGCGCGTCAAGATCGGTGTTGCGCAGGAACTCGAAAGCAGACCCGTGCAGGTCGTTGCCGCCGGACTTGGTGATGACGTTGACGATCCCACCGCTGTAGCCGCCGTATTCGGCGTCGGCATTGCTGGTGAGAATACGGAACTCCGCGATCGAGTCCAAGTTGGGAATGATCCCGGCTTGCTGGCCGATGGTCTCCTGCACGCTGGCGCCGTTCAGATAAAAACCGTTCGCCGATTCGCGCTGTCCGTTGATTGAGAACTGCCCCGTATTGCTGTTTCCGGCCACCGGCACGGCGCCGAAACCGCCGCCAGAGGTACTGTTGCTTGCGCTGCTCGTCGTAATCGGGGTGACGCCGCCCTGGATCGCCAGGAGATCCGTGTAGCTGCGGCCGTTGAGGGGCAATCCGGCAACTTGCGTGCTGCCGATCACCTGGCCGAGCTTGGTATCCGACGTTTCGACCTGCGCGGCATTCTCCGTTACGGTCACGCTCTCGACAACGCCGGCGAGTTCAAGCGGAATCTCCAACTGAATCGCGCTGCCGAGATCGACAACAAGGTCCGTGCGCTTGTAAGGCCGGAAGTTCTCGGCAGTAACAATGAGTTCATAAGTACCGACGGCAACAACCGGAAATGAAAACATTCCTTGTGCGTCAGCTTTGGTTGTCTGTTTGACGCCAGTCGCTTTGTTGGTCAAGGCTACTTCGGCCTGCGGAATGGGATTTCCTGTGGGGTCCTTCACGGTGCCAAGGATCTTCCCCGATGTGTCGGCCGCCCATGCAGCCGTAATCACACCAAATAACACCGCCACTTCTACGCTCCGTTTCTGAAGAAAGGTCATCATTTCGGCTCCTATATCCCTATGCACACTTCTCCTGTCGGCGTCCCGGAAGGCACACCGCTCGTCGATTCTGGTGTGGGGAGTCCGGCCCGACGAGAACCTCGGGCCGTTTTCGAAACTTGGCCTAGGCTGTCGTCAGAACGGATTCCCCGATTTACCCGGAGGCTCGGTCACGTTCGATTCACTGCTGAATTCGCACATCGCTACGACTTCTGCTCTCATCGGGTGCGGAGCCCATACAGCGCACTCACGGGCAGACGTACTTCGATGACGCGTTGAATCCAACGTGCCACCGCGCCCAGCGCTTTGATCGTTTTCATCCGCATTGCCGTACCCTCCTTTCTTTGAAAAATGCTCTCACTCAGCCGTGAATCATGCCGGCGAGTTGCAGTACTCAAGCCCCGTCCGAAAACCATCAAGAATGTCGGTGCGTGGGCGACCCACTTGTTCGAAACGCGAAACACACGTCTCGCACCTGCCGAACCCGCCTAAAATCTCCCGGCAGACAACCTCCCTAGTGGGTGCGAGCTGAATGGTTTCTGAGATTTCCGAGGAGCGCGGATAGCAGAAGACTATTGGATCAGAGGAGGGAATCCGTCAGAGACGGAGGCTCCGCTGAGTCGGTATCGGTCTGCTGTTCGCGCATCCGACTACTACCGCCGTCAGACAACATGGGCCTCCTTTCTCCTGGGTCTGGGCTTGACCGATCCGGTCTCCCATCACCAAGCTAAGCCCACCAGATCTTCCTGTCAAGCTTTCTATGAAGAAAAGTGTGAAGAAGTCGTGGAGAAGACATAAGTAATTTATTAAGACGAATATCTCGAAGGGTTGCCGCTTCATCATCACGACTTTTCCACATCGCAGCTACGATAATTATCCTCACCATTCGCAAACGAACACTCGCTGCACTGCTTACGAGAATGGGTTATAGAGCTGGGGAGCCCAGGCTGGGGCCGGTATCGCGGTGAGCCCACGCTAGAGGCGTCGCTTGAAAAATGCGTAGACGACTGGCCGCGATCGCTACGCAGCCGCTAAAAGCGAGCCAAAAACAGCCCCGCCAATCTTTATGGCGTCTTCACGCCTTATCTATGACTTCTTTAGGCCGTTCCCCGTACCTTGGAATTGGAAACGCCCCTAGTCGTGCGTTCTACGTATGCAAGATGAGTGTGACCTGTCATTTGTAATCCCCACGAACCGCTTACGCGAAGTCGGCGAGACTGTCGAACAATACGACGAGCATTTTTGGCGCAATGGCCACTCGCTCGAGATGATCGTGTTTGACGATTCCACCCCAGCCAATCAGGGAAAGTATTTCCCGTTGCTCGCACAGACGAAGACGCACCCTGGGCGGGTTCATGATCAGCTCCGACGACGACATGCGGCCCTACTGCATGGTGGAGTACAGTCCGGAGTCGCTCAGCGACGATGAGGTGTGCCGGGGAAGATTGCACAAAGCGGGCGAAAACGGCTACACGCGCAAGTCGTTCGATATCGTTTCGGCTTTCCTGGATGTGTTGGGCAGGCCGGTGGACGAAGTTCCGGACAACTACGAGCGCGGACAATTATTGATGGATACCGCCATGGATCTGGAGACCAACTCGAGCAAGGGGTTGGTGCGCGAGCACTCTCTGATGCTCGAGCGCGGGTCCATGGCGGGGAGCTCGCTGGTGAAGGTCGCGCAGACGTTCCGTTCCGGCACCAACGATATCGACGCCGTGGATTTCCTGGAGATGTTTCTGGAAGACGAACAGCAGACCAGCCTGGACACGCTGAACGATGTATATGTGCTGGTGAACTTCCGCCCCGCGGTCACGCGGAAGAACTGGCGGATGGATTGCGGAGTCGGCGCTTACGATAACACTTTCGGATTGCCTCCCTTCTTTCCGACTCGGCTGCGCTTCGAGGATTACATTTACCGCCTGTGGGTGCAGCAGGACGGCATCGCTTCGGCTCACGTGGATGCGGCTCAGCACCACCTGAAGAGCAACTACATGCGAAATCCGCCGGCAGCCGAAATTTTCAACGAAGAGGTGTGCAACCTTCTCAAGCGCAAGATCAAGTCGAGCTTGAGCCAGATGGATTCGCTCACGATCAGTTTCGATTACGAAGGCGAGGTAACCGGCCACGATGCCTGCGAGATTTTGGAAAGGATTGTGGCGCTTCACCGGCGCGTGTTGGAAGCGGCGGAAGCAGCCGCCAGTGCGGAACGGGCACAGGCGCTACGTCTTTTCGCCGCCAACCTGGAAAAGGCGTTCTATGGTTTCGAGCCGGATTTTTTCCAGCAAAACCTGGCGAGGATCGCCGACGACGCTATCGGCGTCATCAAGGCGTCTATTCAGCTTTGGCCCACTCTGGTAGAGATCGTCTACTTTGAAAAGAGCCGCCATGGCTTGCCGAAGACGCGCGTCGAGAATCGCAAGAAATGATGACGTCCCTCGCGGATCACGCTGCGCGATAGCTGCCGAGAACACGGAGGAAATCGGCCACTTCGCCCAAATGGCCCAGAGCCTTGCGGACCGGTTCGTCGGTTTGGCGCCCGATCAGATCCAGATAGAACATGTATTCCCACGGCCGGCCGCGGAGCGGACGCGATTCCAGTTTGGTGAGATTCAGATCGCGAAGCGCGAGGGCAGCCAGTGCTCGAAACAACGCTCCGGCAACGTTGCGCGTGGAAAACACCAGGGAGGTTTTCCAGGGCTTCTCCCGCGAGCCTTTGGGTTGGCGCGCCGGCGCGCCGCGGGGTTCGAGCAAAAAGAAGCGCGTGTAATTCCGGCGGTCGTCCTCGATCTCACGCTTCAGGATTCTGGCGCCATAGATTTTCGCCGCCAGCTCCGACGCAATCGCGGCTGCGCCGCGAGGCCGGTCGTGCATTAACATCTTTACGCTCCCCGCGGTGTCGTAGAAAGGGACGCTCTCAATGCGCTTGTGGCGGCGGAAGAACTCCTGGCATTGATCCAGCGCTACGGGATGCGAGTACGCTTGAGTTACACGCGCAAAGCCGGTTCCGGGCGCGGCGATCAGATTCAGCATTACTCTCACGTTGGTTTCGGCGGTGATGACGAAGTCGTGCTGCAGAAGGAGGTCGTAGTTCTGATGCACCGACCCGTGCAGGGTATTCTCAATGGGCGCCACGGCGGCAGATACGCGCCGGCTGGCAAGCGCGTCGAACATTTCTTCAAATCGGGCGCACGGCGCCGGCGTCGCTTTAGCCCCCAGCATTTGCCCGATGGCCTGTTGGCTGAATGCCCCTAACTCGCCTTGAAACGCGACTCTCATTCTTCTTCCGGCTTCGCCGGGCATTTGGCTTCCGGCTTCGCTGGACCATCCCAACGCCGCGCCTCAGGCGAAGGCCGGCCGATGAGATCCAGCACCCGGTCCACGCTGTGGTCCACCAACTCGGCCACGCTTTGCGGATGGTGATAGAATCCGGGCATCGGCGGCGCGACGATCGCGCCCATTTCGGCGAGCGCGGTGAGCGAGCGCAGATGGCCCAGGTGCAACGGCGATTCCCGTATCATCAGGACCAGCTTCCTCCGTTCTTTTAAGATCACGTCGGCGGCGCGAACGATGAGATTGGAGCTGATCCCCGCGGCAATCGATGACATGGTGTGAATCGAGCAGGGCGCAATCACCATGGCCTCGGTGAGGAACGATCCGCTGGACAGGCGGCATCCTATGTCCTCCGGCGCGTAATGGAAATGCGACAGGCTGCGGAAATCCGCAGCCGATTTCCCGAGCTCCAAACGGGCCGTTTTTTCACCCGAGCGCGACAAAATCAAATGCACTTCCACGTTTTCCCACTGGTGCAGTTTTTCGAGCAGGCGCCAGCCGTAAGTCGAACCACTTGCGCCGGTTACAGCCACGATAACCCGCGAATTCGCCCCCTGCATGCCGCCTTTGCCTGTTCCGAAAACCTTAGTTTGCCAGATCCCTGTTCTGAAATCAGAACAGGAACATTGCAGAAGCTCCCTTTGGACGGTTATAATTGGACGATCCTTGGCACATGGCTTTCGCGTCCACCGGCCGTCCTGGCGCAACCCCCCGCGCCTCTATCATGGAGGAAGCCGGGCAGAAACTCAAGCGAATTCGCGAGCGACTAGGGCTGCGATACCGCGATGTCGAGGAAGCCAGCGGCAAAATTGCGGCGATTCACGACAATGACGAATACCTGGTCGCGCTCAGCCGCCTAGCGGATATCGAGAACAAGGGCACCCTCCCCAGCGTCTACCGCATTTACTCTCTTTGCGCGATCTACCGACTGGACCTCACCCAGGTTCTTTCCTGGTACGGAATTTCGCTGCCCGATCTGCCCGCGGACGCGGGACTACTAACGCTGGCGCGCACCCATCCGGTGGGATTCCAGGCGCCGGAAGAAGGCGAAGCCCAGGCCCCTATTGCGCTCGATCCCGGAATCGATCTCTCCAAAACCCTGTTTCTCAGCCGCGTGATTCAGAAGTGGGGAAAGATTCCGTTCCTGCTCATGAAGCATATGGATTTGCGCAGTCATCGCTACGGCTTGATCGGCTCCGACGACTGGTCGATGTTTCCCGTCCTCTATCCGGGTTCGCTGGTGGTGCTGGACGACACGCGCAAGATTCGCTCCGGCGGCTGGCGAAACGAATTCGACCGGCCCATTTATTTTTTAGAGCACCGGGAAGGATATGCCTGTAGTTGGTGCATGTTGCGAGAGGACCGGCTTATCCTTCAGCCCCATCCGGCCTCCAACTGCGAGCCGGAATCGTATCGATATCCTGCTGAAATCGAGGTTATTGGCCAAGTGACGCAAGTGGCGATGAGCCTCGAGTACGCTCAACGCCGCCGCAGCCGCGACTGAGGCTCCCGGCCTTCAAACTACATCCAGCAGCTTCCCTCAGTTTGTTCTGATTCCAGAAAACTTTAGTTTCACATTCCAACTCGCGCTCTTGTACCGGTAGGCTAAGCGGCATAGGCTTTTACCGGAACGAGGAGGTTCCCCAAATGGTTAAATCGTTTATCCGAGTCGTCGTACTCGCTCTTCCCCTGTTGGCTGCGACCGTTGGGACCGGAGCCCGATTCGATCCCCCGACCCCGACCTGCTACCCTTGCCCCGATAGCGATCCGGCCCCTACGCCGAAACCGCATCCACCCACGCCCCCTCGCCTCGCTGGACAGGTTCTGCTCCCGTAGCCGGACCGCCCGCGCGCGGAAGCGGTTCGGCCCTCGCATCGGCGCGCGAAAAAAAGAAGCCGCGGGTGTTCGAGTCTGGAACTGGGGGCAGAGTAAGCGGAGTAAGCTGCCCCTCTTTCAATCGTTCCATTAAGCTAAGCCCGTTATTTATACCTTAACCTTGTTTCTCAGCCGCATGATTCAGAAGTGGGGAAAGATTCCGTTCCTGCTCATGAAGCATATGGATTTGCGCAGTCATCGCTACGGCTTGATCGGCTCCGACGACTGGTCGATGTTTCCCATCCTCTATCCGGGTTCGCTGGTGGTGCTGGACGACACGCGCAAGATTCGCTCCGGCGGCTGGCGAAACGAATTCGACCGGCCCATTTATTTTTTAGAGCACCGGGAAGGATATGCCTGTAGTTGGTGCACCTTGCGAGAAGACCGGCTTATCCTTCAGCCCCATCCCGCCTCCAACTGCGAGCCGGAATCTTATCGATATCCCGCTGAAATCGAGGTCACTGGCCAGGTGACGCAAGTGGCGATGAGCCTCGAGTATGCACAACGCCGGCGCAGCCGCGACTGAGGCTCCCGGCCTTCAAACTACGTCCAGCAGCTTCCCTCAGTTTGTTCTGATTCCAGAAAATCTTAGTTTCACATTCAAAACGCCCCTCCTGTACCGGTAAGCTAAGCGGCGTAGGCTTTTAACCTTAAACCCGAGGAGGTTCTTGAAAATGGTTAAATCGATTATACGAGTCGTCGTACTCGCTCTTCCCCTGTTGGCTGCGACCGTTGTGACCGCCGCCCGATTCGATCCCCCGACCCCGACCTGCTACCCTTGCCCCGATAGCGATTTTACTGGACAGGTTCTGCTCCCGTAGCTGGACCGCCCGCGCGCGGAAGCGGTTCGACTCTCGCATCAGCGCGCGAAAAAAGAAGCCGCAAGTGTTCGAGTCTGGAATTGGGGGCAGAGTAAGCGGAGTAAGCTGCCCCTCTTTTAATCCTTTCATTTAAACTAAGCCGTGCTATTGTACACATTGCCGCTAACGACCGCCACGTCTCGCCCTCGCCAGCTGCGATGCGAGCTTCGCCTTCGCCAATTCGCTAACCTGGGGGCTTGACAACACAATTTCACTGACTAGAATTAAAATAATCCAGTGGGTTATGGCCGGCTGTGAACATAAGCGCACCGAATTCCTGATGCGCCGCGATGGGGTGGATTACATCCGCTGCATAGACTGCGATCAGGTTTTCGAGGCCGAGGACCTGGAACAGCTTCCCATCGACGACGAATCCGAGGAAGAACCACCGCGCCGCAAAAAAGCGTCGTGAACGCGCGGGGCGCTTTCAAGATTCGATAAGGTTGGAGAGCCGCTCCGGAAGCAATGTGGCGACGGATTCCCGCACTCCGTGCCCGGCGCCCTCGATTACCATCAATTCCGTCCGCGCGGGAATCGGAATGAGAGCCGCCTGCATCTCTTCGACGGTTCCAAAGGGATCGCGCGTGCCATGCACAAATAGCACCGGCGTGCGCAAAGCCGGAAAATGACCAGTACGTAGTAAAGATGCGTTCCCCGGCGGATGCAGCGGATAGGACAGCAGCAACAGTGCCGCGATCATGAACCTAGAAACGGCCGTTTCTAGGATGAAGGGATCTTCGGCCGCAAGAATCGAGCACTGCCGTCCGCCGTACGAATGACCCGCCAGAAAGAGCGGGGCTTCCAGAGCGAGAGATCTCAACTCTTCGGCCGCGCGCCGGATTCCCTCTTGATCGTGTTTTGAGCCGCCGCGCGGTGGGCCTTGGGCGCGTTCCTGCCGGAAAGGCAAATCTCCGCGAAACACCAGAACGCCGCTTTTCGAAAACGCCTCCGCGACGGCCCTCATCAGTCCCGCTTCGCAGTTAGAACCCGCTCCGTGAAACAGCGCCATCGCCGCGCCCGGAATGCCGTGAGGTTCGTGCAAAAAGCCGCGGACCAGAGGCCGCTCAAATCTCTTCCCAGTCGATCTCACCTTTCCCCCAAACGGTTTGGCGTCCCAGGCCGGTCCAGCGCGCGGCCTCCAGATACGGCACGAACTCGGCCAACTCGCCCTGATATTCCGCCACGCCAATGAATCCGCCCAGCGGATGCCGCAGGCCGGTGTTGCGGCTGAGGCGCTGTGCTTCGATCAATTGCACATTGGAGCGTGTCATGCGGACCGTTTTCGCCCCGCGACCCATGCCCCGGAAGTCGATGGGCAGCGGACCAGCGCCGTACACCGAGCGCAGAGCGCTGACGCGATCGCGGATGCGCGCGAACAGAACCCCAAACTCCGGCCCGGAGGTCGATGGCGCGTTTTTCAATTCCGTTGGAGTGACAAATTGCACGCGGACGCAGTGAACCGGTCTCGCATAGGGCCCAAGAGACAGCCGCAGCGGCCGGACCGTCGCCTCGATCAAATCGCCGCCCATCGCCGCGCGCACCGCGGCGCTCATCGAGTTAGTCGCCGCCACGCGCGTGTCAAATAGATTCACGCCGATCTCGAAGCCGCCGCCAGCCGGCACGTGAGCCCCCTCCAAATGCGCCACGCGCAACACAAACGGTCGCGGAGGGTCGCGCAGCCCACTGGGGCCGTACTCTCTACGCGGGGCAAACAGCCGCGCATAATCCGCCGCCGAAGCCTCCATCAACGCCTTGCCCAACCGGCCCCGCAGTAGATTGGCGCTTTCTCCAGGCGGAAAATGCAGACTTTGGCGCGCCGTGAAGCGGAGGCGCAGCGCGACAAGCTCGAAGGCGGGCTCGAAGGCGAGCTCGAAGGCGCAATCCCCGCCCGCGCTACTGTTGAAGCACATGTCTTCATTGGGTATTGGGCTCGCTAGCATTCAGGCAGCTCGCAGGCGGATTCAGGATACCATCCGCCCCACCCCGGCTCTCTATTCGGAAAATCTGTCGCGGGAAACTGGCGCCGCGCTCTATCTGAAACTGGAGAGCCTCAACGTTACCGGCTCGTTCAAGGAGCGCGGCGCGCTGAATCGAATTCTGGTGCTCAGCGGCGAGGAGCGCGCTCGAGGAGTCGTCGCGGCCTCGGCCGGCAATCATGCGCAAGGGGTGGCCCGTCACGCCGGGCGCCTGGGCGTGCGCGCGGTGATCTGTATGCCCGTTTTTACGCCGCTCGTAAAGGTCTCGGGCGTGCGGGCCTGGGGTGCGGAGGCGATTCTGTTTGGCGAAAGTTTCGACGAGGCCCTGGAAGAAGCGCGCCGCCGGGGCGAAGCGGAAGGGCTGGTCTTCATTCACAGCTTCGACGACGAAGGCGTGATTGCCGGACAGGGAACGATCGGCCTGGAATTGCTGGAACAGATTCCGGATCTTGAGGCCGTGGTGGTTCCCGTGGGCGGAGGCGGATTGATCGGCGGCATCGCCTGCGCGATCAAGGAATCGCGGCCCGAAGTTCAGATCGTCGGAGTGCAAACCACGGCGTTGCCGTCGATGAAAGCGGCGCTCCAAGCCCACCAGCCGATGTTGCTCGATTCTGCTCCCACCATCGCGGATGGAATTGCCGTGCGCCAAGCGGGCAGATTGACGCTCGAGTTAGCCGAAAAGTATGTGGACGATCTGGTTCTGGTCGACGACGAAGAAATCGCTTCGGCGATTCTGCGATTGCTCGAAACGCAGAAAGTGCTCGCCGAGGGCGCCGGCGCGGCGGGCGTAGCCGCGATGCTGCACCAGAAGACGCGGCTCCAAGGCCGGAAGACCGCGGTCGTCATCGGCGGCGGAAATATCGACGTCACGCTCCTTTCGCGCATCATCGAACGTGGTCTGGTGAAAGAAGGCCGGTTGGTGCGCGTGCGCATTCCGCTGGCCGACCACCCCGGAGCCTTGCAGCGCCTGACCGCGATCCTCGCCGCCCAACGCGCCAATATCGTTCAGGTGGTGCACGATCGCGCCTGGTTCGGCGCGCATCTGGGTGAAGGGATCGTCGATCTCACGGTTGAAACGCGCGGCCGCGAGCACGTAGGCGAACTGCTCGCCAAGCTCGCCCAAGCCGGCTACCGCCATGAGCGCGTGTCGTAGAATCTAGCTGTCAGCTTTCAGCGATCAGCTTACGGCAGCCCAAGGGTCACGCTGAACTGTCGCAGCGCGCGGTCGGACTGAAACGAATGCTGACCGCACAGCTTCAGAAGCTGAACGCTGAAAGCTACCATCGAAAGCTTCCATCACTTCGGAATCGACATTATGTACGAAGTGACCTGTTCCAGTTCCTGCGACTTGAAATTGAATGGCGGCATCTCCGAGCCGGGCGATAGCTTGTCCGGGTCGGCAAAGTGCGCCTTTACCCACTCGCGGTCGTGGCGCAGCCTTAAACCGTTCAGCGAAGGCCCGTCGTTCCCGCCTTCGCCGTTCAGCGTGTGGCAGGAGGAGCAGGCGCTTTCGTGGTAAACCATCGCGCCCTGAACGATATCGTCGGGCGCTTTGCGCCACGCGTCCAGGACATCGTCGGTGCGCTTACTTAGCAATTGGACCAGCGCGGTCGCTTCGTTCTCGGTAAGACTCTTGAAATGATTCCGCAGCCACGCCGCGTCTTTGGGCGTAGGCATCGCGGCCAGATCGGGCGCGGAGTGGCCGGGCATGTGGCAATTGGTGCAATTTTCGCGGCGAAACACACCGATGCCGGCGAGCTGCGACGCCGGAATGGTCTGCCACGACTGCACCTCCTCCGTCGCATCCTCGTCGATCTGCTTGGGCGTGGTGGCGACCGCCGTGGCCGTAAGAGCCGTCCAGGCCAGGGCCGCGATACCCGCCACGGAAATGGCGGCGGTGCGGCGTTGGATACGAACCATCCGGCCGCGATCGAACCACGGCATCAGGATCAGCGCCGCCACCGCGAGTCCCGGAATCACCACCGCGCCGAAAAACTCCAGCGGCCCCTGGAAGAACTTCAGGAACTGAAATAGAAATAGAAAATACCATTCGGGCCGCGGCACAAAGCTGGTGTCGGTGGGATCGGCAATCCGTCCCAGCGGCACTTTCACAAAGGCCACCATCAGCGTCAACGCCGCGCACCACACAAAAATCGCGACGGTATCGCGAAATACCTGCTCCGGAAAGAATTTCTTCTTGGGAAGAAGTTCGTCGCCGGGCGCGGGCGTGACCCCGTGCCTGCGAACCAGGTAGACGTGGAAAAGTATGAGGCCCATGGTGAGGATCGGCAGGAGCGTCACATGGGCGGCATAGAACCGCACGAAGGCAACGCGTCCGATCTGGCCGCCCTCAGCGCCCAGCGCGCGCAGCAGCACCGATCCTCCCGGCGCCAAACCCATGATCCGCGTCGTCACAATGGTTCCCCAATACGCGCGATTGTCCCACGTCAGCAGATATCCACTTAAGCCGAACGCCAGCGTTAGCAGCAGCAGCAGCACGCCTACGATCCAGGTGGTTTCGCGGGGTTTCTTGTATGCGCCCCACAAAAACGTCTGCGCCATGTGCAAGCCCACCACGATGATCATGAGGCTCGCGCCCCAATGGTGCAGCGCACGAATAATGCTTCCCGCGGCCACCTGTGTAACGATGTAGCGCAAGCTGTCCCAGGCCTCTCCAGGAGTGGGGGCGTAATTCAGGGCCAAAAGGAAGCCGGTGAAGATCTGCGCCAGAAATGCGAACAGCGCCACGCTGCCCAACACCTGATGCCACCCGGCGCTCGCGGGAATGTCTTCGTCGAGGAAGCGCCGCACCCCGGAGACCGCTCCGGTGCGGTCTTCGATGGACTGGAGAACTGCGCGAAGCACGCTACACGCTCCGCGTCTCGGGATTAATCAATACTTTGCCGCCGTCGATTCGCGCCAGGTAACGGTCCAGGGGCCGCGGTGCCGGACCCGCGATGACTTTCCCTTCCATGGAAAACGCCGAGCCATGGCAGGGGCATTCGAACTGGCCCGCCCCCGCGTTCCCCACCGCGTCCCAATGGTAGGCGCATCCCAAGTGAGTGCAGGCGGGGTTATAGGCGATGACGGCATCGGTTTCAGTGCGTACCAGCCATGTGCTGGTCTTTTCGTCCACTCGCCGCCATCCGTCCGTGCGCTTGCGGTTGTAAACGATTTCTTCGGGCTGACCGGCGCGGAGCTGATCCAGCTCCGCCACTTCCACCCATTCGCCGGAGTTCTTGTTTTTGGGCTTGACGAGCAGGTACAGCGCGGCTGGGACGCCGGCGGCGGCGGCGATCACTCCACCCATTAGATTGATGAGGAAAATATGAAAAGATCTCCGCGAGGAGTTCCCAGGAACCATAATTCTATAACGATACGACCAATCCCTTAGTATACCGAGGAACGTAATTTTTTTTCACGCTCCGGAGGCGCAACGATTCAGAATTGCTGTATACAGCCAGGAGCGGCTGGCGAGCCGTTCGACGAAGGAATTGGAAGAACTGAGCGAGCGCCTGCCGGACGCAGGGAGCATAGAGGAGCTTTTGAAATAGTCCGCGCTCTGTCCGTACCCAGGTGGCGTAATCTAATCCTACCCCTCCCAATCCGGCGGTTTCTTATGCTTGGGCTTCTTGCGCGAAGTCTTCGGCAGGATCGGGCGGGAGGATTTGACCCGGCCCACCCGTTCGCGGGCAATGGCGCGCACCTCTTTCTTTTGATCGAAGGTTTTTTTTCGCTTCTTCATGCCGGGTATGCTAGACTCGGGTATAAGGAGGCCGTATGGGTTTGCGTTCAATCGGCTTGCCGGAACTCGTGGTGATTCTGGTTGTCGCTGTGCTTTTGTTCGGCGGCAAGAAAATCCCGGAAGTCGCCAAAGGGTTGGGCGAGGGCATCCGCAATTTCAAGCATGCCTTGAAGAGCGAAGAGAATAACACACCAACTCCCGACGACAAGAAGCCGGCTTAGGGCTTCCTGGCGCTTCCCGCGGTTTGTGGAGCGCGCCTCAATCGGTTTTGAAAAGACAAAACCCCGCTTAGGCTTGAACGGCCGGCGGGGTTTTTGATTTTCAGCGGAACTACTTCTTCTTGGGGGGGACGATGGAATCGCGCACCGCTTTGGACACGCGAAACTTCACCACCTTCTTGGCCGGAATCTTGATAGCCTCTCCGGTGGCTGGATTGCGGCCCATGCGAGCCTTACGGTCCACCCGCACCAGCCGTCCAATGCCCGGAAGCACACAGACACCGCTCTTCTTGGTTTCGCGGACGGCCATTTCGGCATAGGCTGTCGTGAAGGACTTCGCGACCTTGGCTGGAACCCCTACCGCCGCCGCCAGTTCCTTGACCATCTGCGATTGAGTCATCTTAGCTGCCATAGTTCTCCTTTGAGATCCGATTCTCCCTTGAAATGTCGCGGAACCCGCGTGGATACTGCGGTAAACCGCGCTTGTACTTACTGCATGATAAGGGATCGGCCCGCGCGTGTAAAGAGGAAAAGGCGAAAAATCGCGATTTTCCTGGGTTTTTTTAGAGACACCACTCCGGAAGGCCCATTCAGCGCGCTTTTGGCGCTGTTTGACAGCCCGGAGGGCCCGCACTTGCTCCTTACGCGCACAACGCATTCGCTGTGCGCAGGCAACGCTTCGGCCCCGCCGTGCCTCATACTTGTAGGTAGAGGCTGTGACCCAAGCGCCACAGGTCGAGGTGGTTCTCCGGGATTTCGACGGAACCCGAACCATCTATCCCGCCGAGCTTCCGCTCCGGGACATGATTCACACCGAGCAGACGGATCTGGAGTTCGCCGTGGACAAGATCTACGTCCGCACTGACGAGCGCGACGAGCGCGGCAGAACCATCTACAGCGAGCGCAGATAACGCTAACGCCAAACGGTTGTTTCCCTCCCCGGGGTACGCTACGCTTGGCGTGTATGTACTCTCGACGGGAATTCGGTAAAATCGCTCTGGCCGGTCTGCCCGCGACGGCAGCGCTGGCGCAGACTCGCCCCCTCGATTCCAAAATCGCGGGCGTTCAAATCGGAATCCAGACTTATAGCTTCCGGGATCTGCCCCTTGATCGAGCCGTTGCCGCCATCGCCGAACTGGGCCTCGGCGAATGCGAGCTGTTCCCGCCCGCGCACGTGGAGCCGGGGGCGCCGGCCCCCGCGCCCGGCCAAAGCCCAGCGGAGGCCCGCAAAGCCGCGCGCGAGGCGCTGCGCAATTGGCGGCTCACCGTTTCCCTCGACGATTTCCGGATGGTCCGCCAGAAGTTCAACAACGCAGGCATCCGCATCTACGCGTACAACTACAGCTTCGTCGACGATTTCACCGATGAGGAAATCGATCGCGGGTTCCAGATGACCCAAGCCTTGGGCGCTAATATTATCACCGCTTCTTCCACGCTCACCACGGCGAAACGGGTCGTCCCCTTTGCCGAGAAATACAATATGACTGTCGCCTATCACGGCCATTCCGATGTCCGGGATCCCAATCAGTTCGCCAAGCCCGAAAGCTTCGCCGCCGCGCTCGCCATGTCCAGGCATTTCGCGGTAAATCTGGACATCGGCCATTTCGTCGCCGCCAACTACGATCCCATCGAATACATCCAGGCCCATCACGACCGCATCGTCATTCTGCATTTGAAGGATCGCAAGCGCGATCAAGGCCTGAACGTCCCTTGGGGCCAGGGAGACACGCCCATCAAGCCCGTCCTTCGGCTTTTGCGCGATCAGCAATGGCCCATTCGCGCCTACATCGAATACGAATATCGAGGCGCTGATTCGATCGCCGAAGTGAAGAAGTGTTTCGAGTACTGCAAGCAGGCGCTGGAGTGACGGCACGCGCTTGGTAGAATCGCGAAGTGTCGTTCCTCAAAAATGGCCCCCAAAATGGCCGCAAACTCGGCCTTCTCACTCGCATTTTTCTCCGCATCGGCAACACCACTTTCGGCGGCGGCTACGTCACTATGGCGATGCTCGGCCGCGAGCTGGTGGATGTGCGCCGATGGATCACCTCTGAGGACTACGCGCTGGCGTTCGCCCTGGCTCGCGTCACTCCCGGCACCAACGTGATTGCGTTTTGCGCGGCGGCGGGATGGTTGGTTTCCGGGATCGTGGGCGCCATCGCGGCGGTGTTCGCCTCCAGCGCTCCCAGCGCGGCCGTCGCCGTGGCGATCTTGCAGGGAATCGAATCGGGCGGCGCCCATCCCCTGGTTGCGGGCGCTCTGGCTACGACGGTGGCCGCGGTCTCCGGAACGATGTGGTCCATCGTGTTATGGCTGGTTCGACCTTTTCTAAAAGGCGGCGCCCACCGGATCCTCCGTACCGCAACCATCGCCGGCGGAGCTTTTCTGGCTTCCTGGCGATTCAATTTCACACCGGTTCCGATTCTGCTGGCGGCAATGATCGTGTCACTCGCCTGGTCCGATAAAAAGGATTCTCCGAAGGACGCGCGATGAACCTGTTCATCCTGTATCTGCTGCTGCTTAAAGCTTCGCTGACGTCTTTCAGCGGCCTGGGATCGCTGCCCATGATTCGCAACGATTTTGTCGTCGAGCGCCATCTCCTCACAGATCGCCAGGTCAATACCGCGGTGGTCGCGGGGCGAACCGGGCCGGGTCCGTTCGGCCTGTATCTGGTATGCATCGGTTATTACGTGCGAGGGATTCCCGGCGCTCTGATGGCTTTTCTGGCGATGACCACCCCTGCATTTTTGGTCCTGCCTCTCATGCGATGGCTCGGCCGCCGCGCCGACGCCCCCGTGATCCGCGAGGCGATTCGCGGAGTTCTGCTCGGCAGCGCCGGTTTGCTGATGGCCGCTTCCATGCCGCTGGCCCGCGACGCCATCACCGGCCCTTTTACGCTCGCGATCGTCATCGCCAGTTTCCTGATTCTCACCTTCACGCGTCTGGAGTCGGTGTGGCTAATGCTGGGAGCGGCGGCGGTCGGCTTGCTCGCCAAGATGGGCGGTTGGTAGTTTCCGAAGCAAGTCGCGCCGGCTGCAAGGTCGCCAGCAACCGTTTGGCGCATCGATTGCATTCTTTTAGGCCGGACGATGCGGACGGGACTCATTCTAGCGCTGGCGTGGGGATGCGCCGGCATTCTAGAAGCCGCCGAACCCGATGAAATCATGATGCATTCGGTGAAACTCGCCGAAGCGAACTGGTCCGAAGCTCCCAACTATTCCTTTATCCGGAGCGAAGCCAACAGTGAAGGCGACGCGCAGCCCACCAGAAAAACTTACGAGGTTCTGATGATCGAAGGGTCGCCTTATCGGAAGATGATCGCGGAGGAAGGGCGGGAATTATCGCCTGTAGCGGCCCGCGAGGAGGAGCAAAAGCTCCGGCGCGAAATCGAGAAACGGCGGCGCGAATCGCCTCGCGAGCGGCAAAAGCGCATAGCCAAATACGCCGAGGAGCGCGACCACGACCATGCCTTCCTTTCCGGGATACCCGTAGCATTTGTCTTTCGTATGTCGAACCAAGGGCCGCCGGAGAGCGACGGGGTCTGGCTGCTAGAAGGCAGGCCCAAGCCCGGTTACACCCCCTCCACTCGCGAAGGCAAAGTTCTCGCCGGCATGAACTTCAAATTCTGGATCGACAAGGCGACGTGCCAGTGGCTGCGGATCGAAGCCGAAGTCCAGCATCCCGTTTCGATCTATGGCATGTTTGCGAAGGTCGGCCCCGGCACGAAATTCACGCTGGAACAAGCGCCGGTCTCGCCGAACATTTGGCTGCCAAAACATTTCACGATGCACGTCGACGCCACGGCCCTGGGTTTCATCAAGAAAGATTCGGTCGAGGAGGAGACCTACAGCGATTACCGTCCGATTCGCGGAGCGGACGCCGCTAACGCCGGCGCAGCCTCGGCTACAGGTCTTCAGTAAATCAGCCGATCGAAATTTCTGATGGTGATTTCGGCGATGCGCTCCGGATTCTCGCCACGAACTTCGGCGAGCTTGCGCGCCGTCTCCACCACGAACGCCGGTTCGTTTCTCTTTCCCCGGTGAGGCACGGGAGCGAGATACGGCGCGTCGGTCTCCACGAGAATCCGGTCCGCCGGCGCCAGCCGCGCGGCTTCCCGCAGGTCTGCCGCTTTCGGAAACGTCAGGATTCCGCCAAAGCTTAAATAGCAGCCCAAGGCGACACACTGCTCCGCTTCCCGGGACCCTCCCGAGAAGCAGTGCATCACCGCCGGAAGACCCAGCGGCGCCCAGTGCCGCTCGACCAGAGCCAATGTGTCCTCCCAGGCTTCGCGCGTGTGAATCATGATCGGTTTGCGCGCCTCCCCGGCAATGCGCATCTGCTCGGCAAAAACGGCGCGCTGGGTTTCGCGGGGAGAGAAATCGTAGTGGTAATCGAGTCCGATTTCGCCCAGCGCGATAACTCTCGGATGATGCAATAAATCGCCCAGACGCTTATATGTTTCGGCGCCGGCTTTGCTCGCGTGGTGCGGATGAACGCCCACTGTGGCATAAAACGGCGGATGACGATCGGCCAGCCGGATTCCCGCCTCCAGATCCGGTGGACCCTCTCCGGTTCCGATGGCGACCATCCGCTCCACTCCGGCCGCGAGCGCGCGCTCAATCGCCGCCTCGCGATCCGAATCGAACTGCTCGCTATCCAGATGGCAGTGGGAATCGACGAGCATCCGCTATTTCAGCCGCGCTCCCACTGGTACGTCTTCGAGAAATCCGGCCAGCACGGGCGCGCCGCCTTCGAGCGACGCCGCCACGATCATGCCCTGCGATTCCAGCCCCCGCAATTTGCGCGGCGCCAGATTCGCCACGATCACTACTTTTCTCCCCACCAGCGCCTCGGGTTGGTAGGCTTCCGCGATGCCCGCCACAATGCTGCGCGGCTGCGGCTCGCCGATATCGATGTGCAGATGCAGAAGCTTGTTCGCGCCCTTCACCGCGGTGGCCGATTTCACCAGTCCGACGCGCAAATCGACTTTCGCAAAATCGTCGATGGTGATCTGCGCCCCATCGCGGGAGGCGACCGGGACAGGCGGCGCGGACGTGCCGATCGCGTCTTTGCTGATAGCTTCTGGGCCGGTCTCTTTCGGGCCGGGCGCGCTCTTGCCGATGAGGGCCTGCTGCCGCGCATATTCCTCTGCTTCGTTTTCGCGCATTTTCGCGATCGCCGTCTTGGCATCCGCCCGTGGAAACACCGCTTCCACGGCCCCTAATTTTTGCCCACCCTCCGCGTGCCCCCAATGCAAATCCGCAACGCGAAGTCGTTCCAGAGGATCGGCCATTCCAAGCTGCGCCCAGATTTTCTCCGCCGATTGCGGTATCGCCGGATACGCCAGCGCCGTGACGATGCGGAGGGTTTCCGCCGCGCAGTAAAGAATGAGATCCAGCCGCTCATTGCTTGACTGGCTTTGCTCGCCTTGTTTGGCCAGCTTCCACGGCGCGTATTCCACGATGGATCGATCCATCCACGCGATCAATTTCCAGATCTCCTCCAGGGCTTTCGAAAAATCCAGGCGCTCGTAATAATCGAGCGTGTTTTCCACCGTGGTCCGCGCTTGTGGCCCAAACAGCCCGGTCTGCTCCGGCGCCCTTGGCTGTATGCCGCCGCGATATTGATGAATCATGGAAAGCGTCCGGCTGGCGAGATTGCCCAGTCCGTTCGCTAAATCGGCGTTATAGCGCCCGATGAGCGCGTCGTAGCTGAAACTGCCGTCCTGCCCGAACACGACTTCCCGCAGCAGAAAGTATCGCAGCGCGTCCGTGCCGAGCGCGTTATGGATCGGCGTGGCCCGAATCATATTGCCCCGTGACTTGCTCATCTTTTCGTCTTCAATAAGCAGCCAGCCGTGGGCGAAGATGCGCTTGGGAATCTCCCATCCCGCGGCCCACAAGAACGCCGGCCAGTAGACGGCGTGAAAGCGCAGAATTTCCTTCCCGATCAGGTGCAGGTCCGCCGGCCACAAGTTTTCCCCCTCCACCGCGCTCACATACGTGCCGAGCGCGTCGAACCACACATAAAAGACGTGCTTGTCCTCGTCTGGAACCGGAATGCCCCATTTGATGGTCGTGCGGCTGATGGATAGATCCTGCAGGCCTCCGCGGACGAATGCCAGCACTTCGTTGCGCCGCGTTTCGGGCTGAATGAAATCCGGCTGTTTCAAATAGAGATCGAGCAGCCGGTCCTGAAATTCCGAGAGCTTGAAGTAATAGTTCTCTTCTGTCACCGTCTCGGTGGGGCGGCCGCAATCCGGGCAGGGATCGCCGGGCTTGGCATCGTTCACGTATAGCTCGCAGGAAACGCAGTACTGGCCTGTGTAGCTTCCCTTATAGACATAACCGTTCCGCTTACATCGCTGGAACAGATCTTGCACCAACTTGGCGTGATTGGAATTAGTGGTGCGCTGGAAGCGGTCGATTTCGAGACCCAGGACTTGCCACTGCCGCCGGAACTCCTCGGCGACGATGTCGGTGAACTCCTGCGCCGTCTTCCCCACCGCCGTGGCCGCTCGCTCGATCTTCTGTCCGTGCTCGTCGGTGCCCGTGGTGAGAATTACGTCGTAGCCCTGCATTCTTTTGAAGCGCTTGATGGCATCGGCCGCGATGGTGGTGTAGGCGTGGCCGAGATGCGGGGCCGCGTTGACATAGTAGATCGGGGTGGTCAGGTAGAATTTCATCGAGTCTTCTTCAAGTATGCGGCAGGCTTGCGAGCCAGCGCGCGGGTCGCGCTCGTCCGCGCACGCGGACCAACCTATCGCAGATCCGGAGTTTGTGCGCGGCTCCAGAGATCCCGGTAGGCGGCCCGAACACTGGCGTCCAGACACTCCGCAAAGTTCTCGGGGAGACGCAATGTCCGAATCGCATCCTGAACGTCGGCCAGATCGCGAAGGCGGTGAGGAGCGCTGATTCCCGAGGCGAGCTTCAACTCGACAAGCTTGTCGAGCTTCACAACGCTGATTCCATCGACATCGACGCTGACCTGCGACGGCTCCGGGAATGCCACAGGTTTGGGTTTGCCATCGCCGGGATATTCGCCGCTCGTGGTCACGTCTATTCGAACGCCTGTATCGGTCGCGCGAAAGGATTGGGTCGCGCCGAAGGCCGGGACGTAGCCCCGGCCCTCGTAGCGCTCTCGAAAACGCGCCAGCCCCTCGGGGCTGAGTAGGAGATCGATGTCGACCGTCATCCGCCGATAACCGTAGCGCGCCATGGCGATAGCGCCAAGAACGGCGTACGATATACCGGCCTCTTCGAGTCTTCGCGCTAAGTCTTCCAGCGTCGAGTGAAGCTTGCCGGTCTCCTCGAAATACAAATCCGCTTCTTTCAGGAGATGCGCAAAACTTTCACCGAGCTGTTCTTCGAACGTGCGCACGGCGCAGAGCTGCCGCTACTCCGCCTGGGTCTCTTCTCCGCCCTCGCGCAAGCCGCCCGCGTAGAGCGTACGGGTCTCTTCGTCGTACCCCGGGATGTTGTCCAAAGGCACGGCTTCCGGCTCACCCGCCATCTCTCCGTCCAGGCCCTCGCCCGCAATGCGCACGGCCCGGTAATACTCCATGCCCGTGCCCGCCGGGATGAGGCGGCCCATGATGACGTTTTCCTTCAGACCCCGCAGATGGTCCACCTTGCCGTTGATGGCGGCTTCGGTAAGCACGCGCGTGGTCTCCTGGAAGCTCGCCGCGGAGATGAACGAATCCGTCGAAAGCGAAGCCTTGGTGATGCCCAGCAAAACCGTCTTGCCGGACGCCGGGCGCCCACCCGCTTCCGCCGCCCGCTGATTCTCTTCGCGGAACTTGAATTTGTCCACGATCTCCTCGGGCAGAAACTCGGTGTCGCCGATATCTTCCACCTTCACCCACCGCATCATCTGCCGGGCGATCACTTCCAGGTGCTTGTCGTTGATATTGACACCCTGCAAACGGTACACTTCCTGAATTTCGTTTACCAGGTACTTTTGCAGTTCTTTCTCGCCGAGCACGCTCATGATGTCATGCGGATTGCGCGGACCGTCCATCAGTGGGTCGCCGGCGCGCACACGCTCGCCTTCCTGCACGTTGATATGGACGCCGCGAGGAATGGCGTATTCGCGCTGCTCACCATCGTCGCCGACGATGTAGATCTTGCGCATGCCCTTGGAGATTTCGCCGTACTTCACCGCGCCGTTGATTTCGCTGATGACGGCCGTTTCGCGCGGCTTGCGGGCTTCGAATAGTTCCACCACGCGGGGCAGGCCGCCGGTGATGTCCTTCGTCTTGGTCGTCGCGCGCGGAATCTTCGCCAGCACGTCGCCGGCGTGCACTTCATCGCCGTCGGCCACCATCAGGTGCGCGTGCATGGGCATGAGATACCGCTTCTCCTCGTGTTTGCTCCCGCCCTGCGGGCGAACCAGCAGCGCCGGAATGCGCTTTTCGTCCGGCGAATCCATCACCACCCATTGGGAGCGGCCGGTGATTTCGTCCACCTGCTCCTGCATGGTGAGCCCCTCCATCAGGTCCTTGAAATGAAGGACGCCGCTGACTTCCGTCAGGATTGAGAACGTGTAAGGATCCCACTCCAGCAGAACGTCATTAGCGTTCACCTTGGCCCCGTCGTTGAACAGAATTTTCGCACCGTAGACCACGGGATAGCGTTCTTTCTCGCGCGCCTTTTCGTCCACGATCGCGATGATTCCGCTGCGATTCATCGCCACGGTCTCGCCTTTGGCATTTTTGACCGTGACAATGCCGATATACTTGACGAAGCCGCCGGATTTGGCGTCTTGCTTGGATTGCTCGGCCGAACCCGTCGCGGTTCCGCCGATATGGAACGTGCGCATGGTGAGCTGCGTTCCCGGCTCGCCGATGGATTGCGCCGAGATGATGCCGACCGCTTCGCCTCGCTCAACCATGCGGCCGGTCGCGAGGTTGCGTCCGTAGCATAGCTGGCAAACGCCGCGCTTGGATTCGCAGGTCAGGACAGAACGGATCTTGACCAGTTCTTTGCCGGCCGCTTGAATTGCGTTCGCGAGATCCTCAGTAATTTCCTGATTGGCGTGGACGATTACATTGCCTTCGTAATCGAGCTGATCTTCCAGCCCCACGCGCCCCACGATGCGGTCGCGCAAAGGCTCAATAATCTCGCCCGACTCGATAATGGGCGCGACTTCGATGCCGTCGCTGGTACCGCAATCGAATTCGGTCACGATCACGTCCTGCGCCACGTCGCACAATCGCCGCGTAAGATAGCCGGAGTCGGCAGTCTTCAAAGCCGTGTCCGCCAAACCCTTGCGCGCCCCGTGCGTGGAAATGAAATATTGCAACACATTCAACCCTTCGCGGAAATTCGCGGTGATGGGCGTCTCGATGATCTCGCCGGACGGCCGCGCCATCAACCCGCGCATGCCGGAAAGCTGGCGGATCTGCTGCTTGGAGCCGCGCGCGCCCGAGTCGGCCATGATGTATATGGGATTGAGATACCGGCCCGTGCGGTCGTCTTCCTCCATCGTTTCGAACATCTTCTGGGAAACGGACTCGGTGACTTTGGACCAGATTTCGACGATCTTGTTGTAGCGTTCGCCGTGCGTGATCGCGCCTTCCTGATACTGGTTTTCGACTTCGATCACCTGCTTTTCCGCTTCTCGCACCAAGCCGGCCTTTTCTCCCGGCACGATCATATCGTCGATGCCGATCGAAATTCCCGCGCGAGTCGCGTAAAGGAAACCCAGCGCCTTCACTTGATCGAGCATCGAAACGGTGGTGCCGAGGCCGAATTTCAAATAGCAGTAGTGAACCAGTTGCGTGAGGCCTTTTTTCTTCAGCAGTCCGTTGATGAACGGCATATCGTCGGGAAGCACGTCGTTCAAAATCACGCGCCCGACGGTGGTGTCCATGTACTGCTTGTTGAATTCGATCGGCTCCGTGTGCATCACGTTCTGGTTGTCGAACGCCTTCACCAGGTCGATCACCTTGCCGGTATAGCGCAGCTTGATGGGCGTGAGCGTTCCGACTTCGCCCATTTCCAGGGCGATCAACACATCGTCCACGGAAGCGAACGTCCGTCCTTCGCCTTTCGCACCGGGGCGAGCCTTGGTCAGATAGTACAGTCCCAGCACCATATCCTGCGTAGGAACCGCGATGGGCGCGCCGTGCGCCGGCGACAAGATGTTGTGGGAGGAAAGCATCAGCGTGGACGCTTCGATCTGCGCTTCCGGAGACAGCGGAATGTGCACGGCCATCTGATCGCCGTCGAAGTCCGCGTTGAAAGCGGTGCAGGTGAGCGGGTGCAGCTTGATGGCCTTACCTTCCACCAGCACCGGCTCGAATGCCTGGATGCCCAGGCGATGCAGCGTGGGAGCGCGGTTGAGGAGAATCGGGTGGTCCTTGATAACCTCTTCGAGAATGTCCCACACCACCGCGTCCTGTTGTTCCACCAATTCCTTGGCTTGTTTGATGGTGGTGCAGTGGCCGCGCTGCTCCAGGCGGTGATAAATGAACGGCTTGAACAGCTCCAGCGCCATTTTCTTGGGCAATCCGCATTGATGGAGCCGCAGCTCGGGACCGACGACAATCACGGAGCGCCCCGAATAATCGACGCGCTTACCAAGCAGGTTCTGGCGGAAGCGGCCCTGCTTGCCCTTGAGCGTGTCGGAGAGAGATTTGAGCGGACGGTTGTTGGCCCCGCGCAGCACTCTTCCGCGGCGGCCGTTGTCGAACAGCGCATCCACGGCTTCCTGCAGCATCCGCTTTTCGTTGCGGACGATCACGTCCGGCGCGTGCAGTTCCATGAGCTTCTTCAACCGGTTATTGCGATTGATGACGCGGCGATACAAGTCGTTTAAGTCGGACGTCGCGAACCGGCCGCCGTCCAGGGGAACCAGCGGACGCAGCTCCGGAGGAATCACCGGCAGAACGTCCAGGATCATCCATTCCGGCTTGTTGCCGGATTTGCGGAAGCTTTCGGCGACCCGCAAGCGCTTGGCGTACTTCAGCTTCTTCTGCTGCGACGCCTCGGTCTTCATTCTCTCGCGAATTTCCAGGCTGAGCGTTTCCACATCCAGCTTGCGGAGCAACTGCTTGATTCCGTCGGCGCCCATCATGGCGACAAACTTGGCGGGGTGTTCCTGATCGAGCTGGCGCTTGCGCTCATCGCTGATCACTTCGCCCTTGGAAAGGCCGGGCACTTCGCCCGGATCCACCACCACGAACGCTTCGAAATACAGCACGCGCTCCAGTTCGCGCAGCGTGATATCCAGTAGATATCCGATCCGGCTGGGCAATCCCTTGAAGAACCACACGTGCGAACAGGGGCTGGCCAGTTCGATGTGGCCCAGCCGCTCGCGCCGCACGCGCGAAAGCGTCACTTCCACGCCGCATTTGTCGCAGATTACGCCGCGGTGTTTCATGCGCTTGTATTTGCCGCACAAGCATTCCCAGTCGGCGATGGGACCGAAAATGCGCGCACAGAATAAGCCATCGCGCTCCGGTTTGAAGGTCCGGTAGTTGATGGTCTCGGGTTTGGTGACCTCGCCATGCGACCAACTCCGGATCTTCTCAGGAGAGGCCAGCGAAATCCGAATCGAATCGAAATCCGCGATCAGGTTCGCGCGGTCGTAGGGGGATGAACGATACATAATGTCTCTCTCCAAAGTGGCCGGTGCCTGGTGGACATGGCCAACCACCACGCCGGCCCGGTTCTTCAGTTCAACTGGCCATGCTTTTCACGGCCGCCCATTGCGGAGGCAGCCGGTTCAGATATCAATCCGCCGCCAGAGCCGTCTCCATCTGCTCCCTCGGCTTCTTCATCAGTTCCACGTCCAGACACAGCGACTGCAGCTCCCGGATCAGCACGTTGAAGCTCTCCGGCACGCCCGGCTCCGCCGCGGCCTCGCCCTTCACGATGGCTTCGTAAATCTTGGCGCGACCGTAAACGTCGTCGGATTTGGCCGTCAGCAGCTCTTGCAAGACGTACGCAGCGCCGTAGGCTTCCAGCGCCCACACCTCCATTTCTCCGAATCGCTGCCCGCCGAATTGCGCCTTGCCGCCCAGAGGCTGCTGCGTAATCAGCGAATACGGCCCGATGGACCGCGCGTGAATCTTGTCGTCCACCAGGTGCGACAGCTTCAGCATGTAGATGTAGCCGACCGTCACCGGCTGCTCGAACGGCTGGCCGCTGATGCCGTCCCAAAGCTGGATCTTGCCGGAGGTCGGCAACTCCGCCTTTGTCAATTGCGACTTGATATCGCCTTCCGTCGCGCCGTCGAACACGGGAGTGGCGAAACGCACGCCCAAGGCTCGCGCCGCCCACCCCAGGTGGGTTTCGAGAATCTGGCCCACGTTCATGCGGCTCGGCACGCCCAGCGGATTCAAAACGATCTCCACCGGAGTTCCATCCGGCAGGTACGGCATGTCTTCCTCGGGAACGATCCGCGCGATCACACCCTTGTTGCCGTGGCGTCCGGCCATCTTATCGCCGACGGAAAGCTTGCGCTTCATGGCGATATAGACCTTCACCTGCTTGATCACGCCCGGCGGCAGCTCGTCGCCCTTGCGGAGCTTCAAAACCTTTTCCTCCGCGATTTTTTCCAGCACCGCGATCTGCCGCGAAGTCATCTCCTCGATCTCGTCGATCTGCTCGTTGACGCGCGGATCCTTATCCTTCAGCCTCATGCGCTTCAAATCGCGCGCGCGCAGCTTTTCGATTAAATCGCGGCTGATGGCGACGCCTTTGGAAAGCAGCTTCTTGTTGGTCTTCTCATCGTGCAGATCCGCGAGCAGTTCCTTGCCTTCCAAAAGCTTGGCCAGGCGCTTGGCGCGTTCATCGTTGAGAATGCGTTTTTCGTCTTCCAGATTCCGGCGTAGCCGCTCCTCCTGATTCTCCAAAATCAGCTTGGATCGCTCATCCAACTCCGCGCCCTTGCGTGAGAAGACCTTGCAATCCACCACCGTGCCCTCGATGCCCGGAGGGCAGTAGAGCGAGGCGTCTTTTACATCGCCGGCTTTTTCGCCGAAGATGGCGCGCAGAAGTTTTTCTTCCGGCGTGAGCTGAGTTTCGCCTTTGGGCGTGACTTTCCCCACCAGAATGTCGCCCGGTTTCACCGTGGCCCCGACGCGAATAATGCCGCTCTCGTCCAGGTTGCGCAAGAAGGTCTCGGCAATATTGGGAATATCGCGCGTGATCTCCTCCGGCCCCAGCTTGGTGTCGCGGCCGTCGATTTCGAATTCCTCGATGTGAATCGAAGTGTAGTAGTCCTCTTTGACCAGCTTCTCGCTCACCACGATGGCGTCTTCGAAGTTATATCCGCGCCAGGGAACGAACGCCACAAGCACATTGCGTCCCAGCGCCAGTTCGCCCATCTCGGTGCACGGGCCGTCGGCCAGAACGTCGCCCTTTTTGACCCTCTGGCCCTGTTGCACGATCGGCTTCTGATTGATGCAAGTATTCTGATTGGAGCGCTTGAACTTAGTCATCTGATAGATGTCCGCGCCCACTTCCCGCGAAAGCTGCCCTTCCTGCGTGTTGCCTTCCACGCGCACGATGATGCGCTCGCTATCCACGGAATCCACCATGCCGGACCGCTTGCAGACGATCACAGCGCCGGAATCGCGCGCCGTCACGCGCTCCATGCCCGTGCCCACGAACGGCGATTCGGCGCGCAGCAGCGGCACCGCCTGGCGCTGCATGTTCGATCCCATCAGCGCGCGGTTGGCGTCATCGTTCTCCAGAAACGGAATCAGGCTCGCCGCCACCGAGACCAATTGCTTCGGGCTCACGTCCATGAACTCGACTTCGCTCACGTTTCTCAGAACGAAGTTCCCGGCTTGCCGGGCGTTGACGAGTTCCGAAGTGATCTTGCCGTTTGCATCCAGCGTCACATTGGCCTGCGCGATGAGGTATTTGTCTTCTTCCCAGGCCGACAGGTAATCGCAATGCGCTTCGAATTCGGCCGGCTGCTTTGCTGTTTTACGGCCAGGGTCGCTGCGCTCCCCTGTGGCCGCCAGGTTGCGATTGGCCTTCTCCATTTCGCCCCGCGAGAGCACCTGGCCTACTTTCAGGTCCGTCTCGCCGGGATTCAGTATCTGTACTTCGTCCACCACGACGCCGTCCTTCACGCGACGGTACGGGCTTTCGATGAAGCCGTATTCGTTGATGCGCGCGAAGCAGGAAAGCGAGCTGATCAAGCCGATGTTGGGACCTTCCGGCGTCTCAATGGGGCAGATGCGGCCGTAGTGAGTCGGATGGACGTCGCGCACTTCAAACCCCGCGCGTTCCCGCGACAATCCGCCGGGACCCAGCGCCGAGAGCCGCCGCTTGTGCGTGATTTCGCTCAGCGGATTGGTCTGGTCCATGAATTGCGAAAGTTGCGAGGAGCCGAAGAACTCGCGAATCGCGGCCATCACCGGCTTGGCGTTCACCAGATCGTGCGGCATGGCCGTCGACATTTCCTGATACACGCTCATCTTTTCCTTGATGGCGCGCTCCATGCGGACCAGCCCAATGCGGAACTGGTTTTCGAGCAGCTCGCCCACCGCGCGCACGCGGCGGTTGCCCAGATGATCGATATCGTCCACCGCACCGATGCCTTTGCGTAGTCTCAGCAGATATTGAATGGTGTCGATGAAATCCTTGGTGTCGAGCGTGCGCCGGTCCAGCGGCGTCGCGTCCGCCTTGTCGTACAGCTTGATGTTGAACTTCATGCGTCCCACGCGCGAAAAATCGTATTTGCGCGGGTCGAAGAACATTCCCTGGAACAGTTGCGTCGCCGTATCCACTGTGGGCGGATCGCCGGGACGCAGCTTGCGGTAAATCTCCAGCAGCGCATCGTTCTGCTGCCGGACGGAATCTTTCTTCAGCGTTTGCGAGATCACGTTTCCGGCGTCGTCGAGCTCCGGGAAGAAGACGTCGAACGCCGTGATCCGGGCTTCGATCAGCCGCGCGGCGATGATGGGCGTCAATTCGTGGTTCGCCTCCACCAGCACTTCGCCGGTTTCCATGTCGATGACATCGGCGGCGACAAGCGCGCCTTCCAGGTCGTTGGGCGCCACCTCCACTTGCTCGACCTTCGCCTTCTGAATGTCCCTGTAGACGTTGTTGGTGATTTTGCGGCCCTGCGGCACGACGGTCTCCCCGCCTTTGGTCACGGCGAAGGAGAGCTTATGCCCGATCAAACCCTCGGACACTTTCCACAACAGCTTCTTGTCCTTGATCGTAATGTCGCTGCACTTGTAGAAGGCGCGCAGGATTTCCGCGTCGGTCTTCAGCCCCAGCGAACGCAGGAACATGGTTCCATAAAATTTGCGTTTGCGGTCGATACGGACGTATAGGAAATTCTTGTTGTCGTATTCGAATTCCACCCAGCTTCCCCGGTAGGGAATGATCTTGCCCAGGAAGTAGCCTTGCGCGGGCTGTCTCTCGAAGAAGACGCCGGGCGAGCGGTGCAACTGCGAAACGATCACGCGCTCGGTGCCGTTGATAATGAACGTGCCATTGTCGGTCATCAACGGAATCTCGCCGAAGAAGACTTCTTGCTCCTTAATGTCGCGGATGGTTTTGTTTCCGGTCTCGGGATCTTTATCGAAAACCGTCAGGCGGATGGTGACCTTCAGCGGCGCCGCATACGTCATGCCCCGCTCTTCGCATTCCGCCACGTCGTATTTCAACTGCAACCCCACCGGATCCCCGCAGCGGTTGCAGAACGTGACGATATTCTTGTTGAACGTTCCGCAGCGGGGACAGAGAACGTCGCCCAGATGGAATGGGTCGGTTTTAATCGTCGCGCCGCACGCCGAATTGCGGCAAGTGGAACGCAAGTGATGCAGGCCTTTCAGATTCCCGCACTTGCACTCCCAATTTCCGATCGCGTAGTCCACGAACTCCAGTTGGCTCAACCCGCGAAAATCGGAGATCGGAAAAACGCTTTTGAAAACGCTTTCCAGTCCCGTATCGTCTCGTTCGCTGGGCAGCAGGTCCATTTGCAGGAACCGTTCGTAGGACTTCTTCTGGACTTCGATCAGATTCGGAATGGGAATCGAGGTCTTAATCTTCGAAAAATCGACTCTTTCGCGGGCAGCGCCGTTCACAGGGGTTAGCATTCGTCAATCCTTATTCGCGTGCGGACAGGGGTGGTTCAAAAGTTTCCACCGCCGGAAAAGAAAATAGCCCGAACGTTCGTATACACGTCGGGCGAGGTTAAGGCGCGCAGGGCAAAGCCGCGCGGTAGTTCAAACGAACTGCCGGGCAGATCGCGGGGTACCAATATCACTCTTTGTCAGGCCAGGGCGCTTCGTTACCGTTATCGGGCCAAAACCATCATAGCAGGAGCCGGGCGGTCCGTCAAACGGCAGGAAACCCGAGCGGCCGGCCCAGTGCCGGCGGGTCGCGCGGCCGCGAATAGGTGGCGCGGCCAGGAAACACGTCCTCCGGCGTGCGGAAACTGGAGAAACGGAGGCAGAATGAACCAGAATGAATCAGAATGAAGGTCCACGGGGGGACGGGCGGCCTATTCCCCCACATTTGCGCTATGGTAATATGGCCATAGTATGGCAGCCGTCAAGGTGACGTTCACGCTCGACGAGGTCACAATTGAAAAGCTCAACCAAGCCGCCAGCCGCCTGTCGAAGCCCAAGAGCCAGATCATCCGCGAAGCCATTGGCGACTATCACGCCAAAGCGGATCGTCTGAGCGAAGCGGAACGCGCGCGCATGCTGCGCGCCATCGACGAGATGATGGCCAGGCCCCCGGGGCGGCCACAGTCGCAAGTGGACGAAGAGCTGCGAGAGCTTCGCCACGCACGAAGATCGCGCGGCCGCTTACATCCGGTGGATTGATTCCTAAGGCAAAATAGTGTGACGCTGGTCGATACCTCCCTTCTTATCGATAGTCTGGCAGGGCCCAGACGCTCGGGTCCGCTCCTGCGCCGCGCTGTGGCCGAAGGAGAGCGGCTCGTCGTTTCCTCGATGGTCCTGTACGAATGGCTCCGCGGCCCTCGCACGGCCGAGGAACTCGGCGATCAGGAGCTCCTCTTTCCCGCGGCTGCCGCGCTGGCCTTTGAGGCAGAAGACTCCAGGCTAAGCGCCGAGATTTACCGCTCCCTCCGCCGCGCAAGAGGTCGCGAGATCGATATCGCCATCGCCGCCACCGCCATCCGGTACGACATTCCTCTCTGGACTCTGAATCCGAGAGATTTTGAGGATGTCCCTCGCCTCCGCCTGTTCCGCCCGCCCGGTTTGGCCGGTTAGATCGTCCGGGCCTAGCCAGGCGTTCACCAGGTTCCGGTCAGCGCGAGAACAGCGAATCCCGTTGCCACATCGCGCATAAATTGGGACTGCATGGAGCCGGCCTCGTAACGGGTGTTCATGGATTGCGCGTCCCAAAAACCCGACTTGGAATCCTGGCGCGATGCAAGCCAACGGAGCGCTCGCTGGACATTCGGATTTACGGCCGGATTTGCCGCGGAAAGGCCGGTGGTCTGCAGAACAAAGGCTGCGAATGCCGTAGCCGCGCCGTGCTTTCGCACCACCGGCCAGACGTTCGAGCCAAGAACGACCAGCGCGAGCTTCTGCCCAGCCAGGTTTTGCTGATAGCGGATGTTCTGATCGGATGTCACCACACGTCGAAACCAGACTGTTCCGCTATTTCGAGAAGCTTGCCGTTTTCAAGTTGGTCCGGCCAGCCCATTTCCACGACGGTCTGGACCTCATGCCCCGGCAAGAGGGTACGCGCATTTTTCGGGGCAGGTATTCAGCCGGTCCACCTCGTACGTCGCTGGTGCGCGGGTGAGTCTCCGAGGAGAGAAGACCTTTTCTACGGTAAGCGATGGCCAGGGGCGCTTCCAGATAGATAACGTGCCGCCCGGTCTTTATGAAGCCGCTTCTGACCCACCAATGATTGGAGGACTACTCCACATCGATTTAACGAAATCGTGGTGCGCCGAGCGTATCCTTGTCGTCAAATAGTTCCCTCAGCGAATCTGTCCGCACTTTCTTTCAAATAGTGTTTGGGAATGCGTTTTTGAGCCGGTTCGCCGCCGCCCGCGAATTGCAACGGAGGGCACGACATCTAGCCATGAACACACCGGATGCAATCGACGGGCGCGTTTCCCGGCAAAGCGACTGGGTTTCCGCAACGATTCGGTCGCAGCTCCTTTGAACCCCCCAAACCTATTTCGGCTTTCCTTTCCCCGCGCGACGGCGCACACGAGCAGCCATAATGACGATTTGGGAGGGATGATGGCAGATGTAGGAGTCTGGACCGTATCGGACCCGAGCAAGCTTGTCAACGTGTATGTGAACATCGGTCCCGCACAAGGGCCGCTTGTAGTCTACAGGATACACAACGACGGCCCCGCAACAGTTTTCGCTGGTAATGCCGCCAAGGGAGATGAGGGTGGTGGGGCGATTCCTCCTGGGTCTGACTGCGACATATCTGGATCTCCAATTGCAATCGGCATTGCAGGGCGTAAAGCGATCGGAACCGCTTCAGGAACCTACCAATTGATCTGCTGCCAACCTGCCACGTAGCCATCGAACTAGCAGATGGCGTTTGGCCCTTAAAGGCAGCGACGCACAAATATCGTGCAGCCCACCACCGCTGCGCCCGAAGGCTAGAGCACGCTCGATTCGGTGTAAGGGCCGAACACGTCCTTAAGCGCGGCGCAGATTTCGCCTACGGTGGCGTAGGCGCGGACCGCGTCCAGGATCGGGGGCATGGTGTTGGCGCCGGTTTCGGCGGCGCGGCGCAAGGCGTCCAGCGCCCGATCCACCGCAAGTTGGCCACGGCGCTTCCGCAACTCGCTCAGCCTCTCAATCTGGGCCTGTTCCGCCGCCTCCCCGATTGCGAGCAGCTCGATAGGCCTCTCTTCGGATTCGATGAATTTATTAACGCCCACCACCACGTTTTCCCCTTGTTCCACCGAACGCTGATATTCGTAGCTGGAACGCGCGATCTCGCGCTGCGGAAAGCCGCTTTCGATCGCCCCGAGCATTCCTCCCATCTCGTCGATTCGCCGGATGTATTCGTTCGCGGCTTCCTCTACCGCGCCGGTAAGGTGCTCGAGATAATAACTGCCTCCCAGGGGATCGGGCGCCTGAGTGGCGCCGCTCTCATAAGCGATCACCTGCTGCGTGCGCAGCGCCAGCGTCGCGGCATGCTCGGAAGGCAGCGCGTAAGCTTCGTCCAGGGAATTGGTGTGCAGAGATTGGCAGCCGCCCAAAACGGCCGCCAGCGCTTGAATCGCCGTCCGGACGATATTGTTGCGCGGCTGCTGCCAAGTGAGCGAACAGCCCGCTGTCTGGGCGTGAAAGCGGAGCTTCCAACTGCGTTCGTCGCGCGCGCCGTACCGGTCGCGCATAGCGAGCGCCCACATCCTGCGCGCCGCGCGGTATTTCGCAATCTCCTCGAAAAAATCGTTATGGGCGTTAAAGAAGAAGCTCAAGCGCGGCGCGAAGGAGTCCACGGGCATTCCTCGATCGATGGCCCATTCCACGTACTCCATGCCATCGCGCAGAGTGAAGGCGAGTTCCTGCACGGCGGTCGAGCCTGCTTCGCGAATGTGGTAGCCCGAAATCGAAATCGGATTGAAACGGGAAACACAACGCGCGGCGAACTCGATCGAATCGGTCACCAGTCTCATCGAGGGCCGCGGCGGATAGATGTACTCCTTCTGCGCGATGTATTCCTTCAGGATGTCGTTCTGGAGGGTGCCGGAAAGGCGCTGCCATTCCACGCCTTGCTGTTCCGCGACCGCGAGATACATCGCCCAGACCACCGAAGCCGGCGAATTGATGGTCATCGAGACGGTGACTTCGCCCAAGGGAATGCCGCGAAATAACGCCTCCATATCCGCGAGCGAGGAGATGGCGACGCCGCATTTGCCCACTTCGCCCAGTGCCTCCGCTTGATCGGAATCCACGCCCATCAGTGTGGGGAGATCGAACGCCACCGACAATCCCGTCTGGCCTTGTGCGAGCAGATAACGGTAGCGCGCGTTGGTTTCCTCGGCTGTCGCAAAACCCGCGAACTGGCGCATGGTCCACAGGCGGCCGCGGTACATGGTTTCATGGATGCCGCGGGTGTAGGGGAATTGACCGGGAGGAGGGAGCGGCTCGGCGGAGTCTTCCGGTCCATAGGACGGTTTCACCGGAAGCCCGCTGAGCGTGGTCATCGCACTCCTGCAAAGTTGCGGCAGAATCGGCCGAGGCGGCCTGTGCCGATTTCATTTTCGCGCGATCCACTCGAAGTTGCTGCCGAGCGCCCGGAGCAAGGGAATGCGAATCGGGGCTTCGTCCAGGAGCCGCGCGGCGCGGTAGCCGAATCCCCAGGATGGCAACAGCCCGGCGAGCGGAGTCGAAACAAAATCGTAGCAGCGCGAGCGAATCTGGAAACCCGCCGCGCGAAAGAGCCGCGTGATTTCCGCGGGTTTCAGCTCGCGCTCGTCCGGCGTTTGATACCGGCGCATGAGGTGCGGCACGAGTAAGCGCCCCAACGCGCCCGAGAGCCGCCATCGATTGGGATCGAGACCGTAGAAAGTTCCTCCGGGTTTGAGCCAACGATGAATCTGTCGGATCGCGCCGGGAAGCTCGCCGTCGGGCAAATGGTGGAGAAAGAAGATCCCGATCACGGCGTCGAAGCCGCATTCGGCGAACTTTACCCGCTCCATGACGCCTTCGCGAAACTCCACATTGGCGATTGCCAGACGCGCCGCATCCTCGCGAGCCTGGCGAATGGCCGCCGGCGAAAGATCGAAACCCGCGACAAACCCCACGTGGGGCGCCAGCAGCAACTCCGTGTCGCCGATGCCACTGCCCAGGCTGAGGAGGCGCGAGGCCTCGCCGGCGCCGCTCACCGTAAGGATCCGCCGTACCAGATGCCGGCGCAGCGCGCGCACTGCCGGCTTGGCGAAATGACGCTGCGCAAAGCCGGAGTACAAGGCCTCGTGGTGCGTCAGTTCACGCTCTTGGGGAGAATCGACGGCCATCGGTGATGGCAGCTTAGCACGCCTTCGGCGTGAGCACCCTCCTTTAAACTAAAGGGTGGTTCCCACTCGAAGTTCATGAACCGGCTGCGCAATCGTTTGATTTTAGTGTTTGTGCTGGCCACTTTTTTGCCGCTCTGCTTAACTTTGTGGACCACCCTGAACCTTCTGGATCTCAGCCGCAGAGTCTTCGATTCTCCGCTGGCCCAGTTGGACGACGTTTCAAAATCGCTGGAAACTACGGGCCAAAAACTCTATCAGCAAGCGCGCGAGGCTTTGCGGCGCGACGCGGCCGAGGGGCGCATCCCGCCTCGGCGGCTGAAGCCGGAACAGGCGCGGGCCTTCTGGGATTCGGGCGCGGCGGATCAATTCGAGCTTTCGGGCGAGGGCGGCGAAGCCCTCGATTACTACGTTCGCGCCGGCGACGAGGTGCTGGTGTACTCGCGCCCGATCGGCGTGCCGCTGAACAATCTCAAGGGGCAATATGCCCGCGCGCGGGGCGCGGTGGAAGCTTCCGCGACGCGCGATTTGCGCCGGGGCTTTGGCGGCACTCTGGTGCTGGTGGTGGCGGCGTTGTGGCTGGCGGCTCTGGCGGCGCTTATCCTCGTCGCCCATCGCATCAGCCGGCCCGTTCAAAAGTTGACGCAAGGGTTGGGACGCGTGGCGGCGGGCGATCTTTCGGCGCGCGTCGAGTTTGCCGGCGCGGGCGAAATTGGCGAGGCCGTGGAGGCATTCAATCATATGGCCGCGCAGCTCCAACACGCCCGGGCGCGGTTGATTCACCTGACCCGTCTGGCCACATGGCAAGCCGTGGCGCGCAAGATGGCGCATGAGTTAAAGAATTCGCTCACCCCGATTCGTCTGACCACCGAGGAAATCGCCACCCGGCGCGGCGCCGCCGACGCCGCTTTCCTCGAGCAGGCCTCGCAGATCGTGGCCGACGAGGTCAATACCCTGGAGCGCCGCGTCCGCGCCTTTTCCGAATTTGCTTCCGAGCCACCGGTGGTTCCGTCGGAAATCGATGTGAACGCGATGCTGGAGGAGCGCGTCTGTCTTCTAAAGACCGCGCATCCGGAAGTCATCTACGAGTTGCGGCTTTCCCCGGACCGTCCGAAGGCGATGGCCGATCGCGATCTGATCAAAGGCGTGCTGACGAATCTTCTAGAAAACGCGGCCGAGGCCGCGAGGTCCGGCGGGCTGGTGATGGCCAGGACGGCGGTGGCGGGCGAACGGCTGAACGTCGAGGTTCACGATTCTGGGCCGGGTTTGAGCGCGCAAGCGCGCTCCAGCTTGTTTGAACCGTCCATTTCCTTCAAGCAAGGCGGCATGGGTTTGGGCTTGTCCATCGCGCATCGCAGCGCGTTGTTGTGCGGCGGCGATCTGGAAACGCTGGAGGGCGAGTTAGGAGGGGCGGCGTTCCGCCTGACACTCGCGCTCTCGAACGGCGCGGCGCCCGGGGAACTCTCATGGGCCGGGGAACCCTTATAGGAATGAGACGAATCCTCATTGTCGATGATGAGCCGAACATCGGACGCTCCCTGAAACTGATTCTGGAGCGCGAAGGCTACGCCGTGAGCGCCTGCACGACGGCGGCGGAGGTTAAAGCCGTTTCGCAGCGCCCGGACCTCTACATGATCGACGTACGGCTGCCCGATGCCAGTGGCATCGAACTGGTGAAAGCGCTGCGCACTCAAGACACCGCGACGCCGATCGTGATGATCTCCGGCCACGGGACCATCGCCGAGGCCGTGGAAGCCACGCGCGCCGGCGCTTACGATTTCCTGGAAAAACCGCTCAGCCGGGACAAAGTCCTGCTCTCGTTGCGCCACGCCCTGGAACAAGCCGATCTTCGCGAGGAGAACCGGCGCTTGCGGGAGTTAGCCGGAGCGGCGCGCATGATTGGAACCAGCGCGGCCTTTCAAAAAGTGTTGGAACAGGCGACGCTGGCGGCGCGCTCCGATGCGCGAGTGCTGTTGAGCGGTGAATCCGGCACGGGAAAAGAGCTGCTGGCGGCGCATATTCATGCTGTGAGTCCCTTCTGCAATGGTCCCTTCGTGAAGGTGAATTGCGCGGCGATCCCCACCGAGCTGATCGAAAGCGAATTATTCGGCCACGAGAAAGGCTCCTTCACCGGCGCTACTTCCGCCCGCCGCGGCAAGTTCGAACTGGCGGACGGCGGCTCGCTGTTCCTGGACGAATGCGGCGACCTGCACGGCTCGTCGCAAGCCAAGCTTCTGCGCGTGCTGCAGGAGGGCGAGTTTCATCGCGTGGGCGGAGAGCAACCGATTCGCGTGACCGTCCGCGTGATTGCCGCCACCAATCGCGATTTGTGGGAAATGGTGACGCAGGAAAAGTTCCGCGAAGATCTCTATTACCGTTTGTGCGTGGTGCCGGTGCGTGTTCCTTCGCTGCGCGAGCGGCGCGAGGATATTCGTCCGCTGGCCGAATATTTTCTCGCCGACTTCTGCGCGCGCAACAACTTCCGCTCTCGAAGCTTCGAGCCGCGAGCTTTCGACGCGCTGGAACAGTACTCCTGGCCGGGCAATATCCGCGAGCTGCGCAACGTGGTGGAGCGGATGGCGATTCTGGCGCGCGACGAAGTACTGGAATTCGACGCCGTGCCCGCCGAAATCCGGAGCCCGCGCGGCCAGGCGGTCCGCGGCAACTTGCGGGAGACGCGCGAATCCGCGGAGCGCGAACACATTCTCCGCGCGCTCGAGGAGGCCGAATGGAACGTCTCGAGCGCGGCGCGCGCCCTGGGGATGGAACGCACCAACCTGCACAAGCGCATCAAGGCTCTGGGCATCGAGCGGGAGAAGTAGCCGGGGGCGCCCCGCCGAAATCGCGATTTCCGCGCAATCCGGCACGATCCTAGCCCAAGTTCGTCACAGAAGGGCCGGAAAATCGGCTAAGCCCTTAAGAATCAGCTCAGGCGATTGCCGAGTCTACACTACATTCGCGATTCTGTTGGAACCGATCCGGGAGGGTCAACCGGAGTTGCTGCAACAAC
>DATDGT010000223.1:0-24373 GCA_036521975.1 Bryobacteraceae bacterium | reverse complement strand
ATCCCACCGGTCTCAAACCGAACCGCCGACTCATCTCATCGCTCGCTCTCAAACCCGGCAAGATATTGCCGCGGTGGAACTACACCATTGCACCCAATCTGTGAGAATCTGTGGAAGTTAATTTTGCGTGGACCCTAAGTTGTGTAAGTCGAATTCGAGCGGGTCACTGCCTTCCTTCTTGGGAAGAATAATCAGAGTGGCACCATCCGCTTTGGCGTAGTCGATCAGCAAGGCCGGCGCGCCTTTTTTCCCGGAAACGTCTTTTTTCCGTGAAAGCTCTTCGTGTGGCGCTGGGCCGCGCGGGATGGTGATCCGTAATCCGTCCAGATAAACAGCGCTTAAATGGATCGGGTGTCGCAACACGCCGATAAGACCTACCCGCGCCGAGAAGCGCTTGATGGATATAAGCGCGGGATCGCTCGAGTGTCCCAACAAGCTAACGGTTAAATCCGTTCCGGAAATGACCGGTTCCGGGGTAAAAGCGATATTTAGGGTTGCAAATTTGACTTGGCCGTTAAAATATTTCTCGGAGGCTGCGATCGCGCGGGAGCGCAACAGGGGCGAAAGAATTCTGCCGGCGATCCACAGGCCTATCGCAATCACCGCGATCAACGCCAGGAGCGTAACGGCAATGCGGCGTCCGGTCCCGCTGCTAAGTCGATCCTTCGTTAGCGTGAGCGACATGGTTCCAGTTAGTTCTTAAGCAAGGGGTAAGCCATTTTTGTAAGGGCGCGATCTACACTCGATCAAGCAAAACCATGTTCGCGGCTAGCTGACATAACAACGCCCAAACGCCGCCGACAGCCCACCCTGCCAGAACATCGGTGGGCCAGTGGACGCCGAGGTAGACGCGAGTGACGCCGATCAGGATCGTAAGGAACACCGCCACAATAATCGAGTACGCTTTCACCGCTTTTCGACGATGAAATCTGGCAAGTGACGCTCCCAGCGAAAGGTAAACGATTGCGGACATCATCGCGTGTCCGCTTGGAAAGCTTGCTCCCCTGGTATAGGTTGCCTCCGGAACGATATCTGGTCTAGGGCGATCGAAAATGTCTTTCAGAATTGTCTCAAGAAGAAGTCCCGTCGCGATGCAGCCGCAAATAAAAAGCGCCAGGCGTTTCTTGCCATCTAACGTTAGAAATCCAGCAATCGTTCCCGTCAGCAGCCATAGCACGGTGGCGCTCCCCAGCGCCGAAATGTCGCGAGCCGTTTGCTGGAAGGCTGCGGAGCCGACCGGAGCGTGATCGTCCGGCCGGCGCATGGCCAGCAGTATTGCGCGGTCGAACGCCTGGGTCTTGCCTACCGATATTTCGATACCCAGAAAAACGAGGATACCTACTCCGGCGGCAAGACCTCCGGCGATCAGCAAAGTTGGAAGCTTGGGGCAGCTCGCGAACACCTCACGATTGTGGCAGCTTTTTAACGCCGCTCACTTCGTGTGCCCGCGCCCATCGCGCGCTTCATTGCCCTTGAAGCCCTCGACTTTACCTACCGGGCGAGTGGCTTTCTCTCCGCGCGCGGGCATTGGACCCTTGTAGCCGTGATCGGGGTGGAAGCGATTATCTACATGCCCCGTGAAATGCTCCGGTCCATGGAACCAGGGACCAACTCCGATGAAAACAGCGCCGCTGAACCACTCCGGCCCGTAATAGCCGTAGGGGGCGCAATTGTATGGCGGCACGTCATAGTAGCCATATGGACAAACCGGGGCCGGGCCCACTTCCACGCTCACTTGAGCATTCATTTTTGGCGCGGTAGCGGTTAAGCCCAAGCCGATTGCGGAAGCTAAAATTACTGCAGCGAATCCACGCATATAGTCACCTCGGCCCACTGTGGTGCACTTCCGCTGCCACCAGCCGAACCAGCGCGTAAGTGCGTCGTTCGTCACGCCCGCGCGGGCTTGAAGCGCGGTTGCGGCGCCAGGTTCATGTAATTTTTCCCTGGGGCCCCCTGACCTCGACGGAGCCCGTGATCCCTGCTGCCCCTGCCCACCAGCATTTTGTGATAAAAACAAGAGAGAGATGAAACGCGCCCTTGTCCCGGCTGCCCTCCTAATCTTGTTCGCCGTCCCGGCCCTCCTCGACACAAAAGCGCAGACTCCTCCTAAGTCTCAATCCGTGGCCGCCTCCGCCGCGAATCTGGAACGCTATCGCGGCATGTTGGATGACTACTGCGTGACCTGTCACAGCACCGCTCTCAAGACTGGTGGAATCGCGTTCGATGCGCTCGATCTTCAAAAGGCGGCCGACAACGCGGATATCTGGGAAAAGGCGCTGCGCAAGCTGCGCGGACGTCTGATGCCGCCCCCCGGCAATCCGCAGCCGGAGCAGAAAGATATCGATTCGTTCATCGCTTGGATGGAGAGCAATCTGGACTCTCACGCTAAGGGTCCAAAGGCGGGCTATGTACCCATTCAGCGCCTGAACCGCACCGAGTACGCCGCATCGGTGAAAGCTTTGGTGGGCGTCGACGTGAACACCAAGGAAATCCTGCCGCAGGATATCCAGGTCGGCGGCTTCGACAATATCGCCGCCGCCTTGAGCGTGTCGCCGGCGTTCCTGGATCAGTACATCACCGCCGCGCGGCAGGTCGCCAAAATCGCCGTCGGAAGCTCCAATCCTCGCGTTTCGAACGTCAAGTACTCCGTCGCCGCCAACCAAAACAACGACTATCCCCTGCCTCCAGGCACGCGCGGCGGCGTCAGATTCAAGCACAATTTTCCCGCCGACGGCGAATACCGCATCAACATCCTGAACCTTTCGGTGGGTCTCTATACGGGCAGCATGGAGAACGAGAGCACGGTGGTCATCCTGCTCGACGACAAGATTGTGTTCCGCAAACCGATCGGCGGGCCTGCCGATCTGGAGCTTGCGGAGCGCAAGGGACCCGCCGGGCGCGACGAGATCATGAAGCGGTTCGCGAAAATCCCAGTGCAGGTTCATGCCGGTGTGCATGACGTGGCCGTGGCATTCATCGATCGTTCCCATGTGGAATCCGACGAGAATGTCGCGAACCCCGCGGGTTTCAACGGCCTGACCGGCACCACCGCGGTCGCCGACCGCATGGCGCGTCTCGTCGACGGTATTGAAATCCTGGGACCGTATAACCCGACTGGCGTTTCGCAAACGGCGAGCCGCGCCCTGATCTTCATCTGCGATCCCCAAAATCAGGCCCAAAATCAAGCCCAAAATCAAACAAAGACAGCCGGCGAGCAGACCTGCGCCAAGCAAATCGCGGAAAACCTGGCGCGCCGTGCCTTCCGCCGTCCGATAACCGCCGACGACCTAGCCCAGCTCATGCCGTTCTATGTGGCCGGCCGCGAGAGCGGAGGAAGCTTCGATCAAGGAATCGAGCAGATCATCGCGGCAGTGCTCGCTAGCCCCGAGTTCCTGTTCCGCTCGATTCGCGGGACTGCGATCGTCAAGCCTGTGGGGACATCGCCCAATAGCGATTTTCCCCTAACCGATCTGGAATTGGCATCCCGGCTTTCCTTTTTCCTGTGGAACACCCCTCCGGACGACGAACTGCTGAAGCTTGCAGCGGCGGGGGAATTTGCCAAACCTGGAGTACCCGGAAATAAAGAAATGGACAAGCAGGTCAGACGCATGCTTGCCGATCCCAAAGCCTCCAGCCTGGTGACCAGCTTTGCCATGAAATGGCTGAACATAGCCGATCTCGACGCGGTGCAGCCGAACCCGATGTTGTTCCCGGAATTCAACGAGCAACTGCGGCGCGATTTTTCGACGGAAGCGGAAGATTTCCTTAGCAGCATCCTTTTGGAAGACCATAGCGTCCTTGATCTCCTGGCGGCCAACTATACGTTCCTGAATGAACGCTTGGCCCGGCACTACGGAATTTCCGGAGTGGTTGGGAACCAGTTCCGCAAAGTCGCGCTCACCCAGAACGATACCGAGAAAGAGCGCTGGGGCATTCTGGGCAAGGGCGCGGTGCTCCTGCGGACTTCCTATGGCGACCGCACGTCTCCTGTGTTGCGGGGAAAGTGGGTGCTCGATAGCCTGATGGGCACGCCGCCGTCGCCTCCTCCGCCGGACGTCGCAACCAACCTCGATGAAAAGGCCGGCGAAGCGCCCAAGACGATTCGGGCACGGCTCGAGCAACACCGCGAGAAAGCGATCTGCATGCAGTGCCACGGCGTGATCGATCCGACGGGTTTACCGTTGGAGAATTTCGACGCCATCGGGCAGTGGCGGACCACGGATCGCCAGGCCAACAACGCCGCTATCGACGCGAGCACCGTGCTGCCGAATGGCGTGCCGATCAATGGCGTGGTCGAGCTGAGGGCGCAATTGGCCAGTCATCCCGCGCAGTTTGTACAGGCGATGACGGAAAAGTTGACGATGTACGCTCTCAACCGGGAGCTGGAATACTTCGATATGCCTCAGGTTCGCGCGGTGGTGCGCGCGGCGGCGAAAGATAACTATAAGTTTTCTTCGATTGTTTTGGGAATCGTCAATACCGACGCTTTCCGCAAGCAGGGAGCGGCTCCGCCGCCCGCTCCGAAACAGACTGGAGTATCCGTGGCCGCTAAATGAGTTGCCAGTTAGAGGCGCTGTGGTTCAAGACTGATAACTGACAACTGATAACTGATAACTGATGTAGGAGAAACACATGTTCATCACGAAAAAACATATTTCCCGCAGAACGGTGCTGAAAGCTTCCGGAGCGAGTTTGGCCTTGCCATTTCTTGACGCCATGGTTCCCGCCGCCACGGCTCTGGCGCAAACCGCCGCGGTTCCCAAGATGCGGGCGGCCTTCTTCTACCTCCCTCATGGCGCGATCATGTACAACACCTCGCATGGCCCGGCCATGGATAAATGGACGCCCAGCGGCTCGGGCGCCGATTTCAAGCTCAGTCCGATTTTGGCTTCGCTTGAGCCCTACAAAAAGTACGTGTCATCTTTTGGGAACCTTGAGAATGCCGCCACGGCAGGCTCCGTTCATACGTTCACTCCCGCGACGTGGCTAAGCGCCACGCGTCCGGATTCCGGCGGCCCGCGCGCGCACATGGCCACGACTCTCGATCAGGTGATGGCGAAAGTAATCAGCCAGGACACGCCGCTGCCTTCGCTGGAATTGGCCTCGGAAACGATCGTCCAGAGCGCCGCGGGCGGAGGCGGCAACTATACCACCCTTTCCTTCCGCGACGCGGAATCGCCTCTGCCGATGGAATACAATCCTCGCAAGGTCTTCCTGCAGCTTTTTGGCGAGGGCGACACGCCGCAGGAGCGGGCGTCGATCAGCCACGAGACCAACAGCATTCTCGACCTGATGCTCGACCGTACCAAGAAACTGCAGGGCGAGCTGGGGTCGAGCGACCGCGCCGCGCTCGACGGGTATCTGGAAAGCGTCCGCGAGATCGAGCGGCGCACGCAGAAGGCCGCTTCCAAGAGTCTGGGCGATCTCAAGATCCCCGACGCTCCGGTGGGGCCACTGGAAGATTTCGACGCGCAGGTGAAGTTGATGTTCGACCTGCTGGCGCTCGCGTTTCAAGCCGACCTCACCCGCGTGGCGACGTACATCATGGTCGCCGAGGGCACCAACCGGACCTACAACCATATCGGCGTTCCGGACGCCTTCCATCCGGTTTCGCACCACGCCAACGATATCGAGCGAATCAACAAGCTGGTGAAGATCCAGACCTGGCACGTGGAAAAATTCACGGAACTCGTAAAGAAGATGGCGGAAACGCCGGATGGGCAAGGGACGCTGCTGGACCACTCGATCTTCATGTACGGATCAAACATGAGCAACAGCGACCTGCACAACAACTATCCGGAGCCGAATATCGTGGTCGGCGGCGGTTGCGGCAAGATGAAGCTCTTGGGTCAGCACATCGTGCTCCCCGAGCGCACTCCCATCGCGAATCTGCACCTAACGTTGTTGCAGAAGGTCGGCCTGGAGCGCGACAAGTTCGGCGACAGCACGGGGACGATCGCGGGGGTGTAGCAGGTGGCTCGGGCCATCCCAGCGACGCGGCTGTGCCTAAGTCCATCCATCGCCCAGTTGCGGCGGGAGGTGGCTAGCCTCACGACCCTCGCTCTGCGCGCTTCCTCCGCCAGATGAGCATGAAACCGTGGCGGCCGTAGTGTGGTCCATTGTCGATGTCCGTTTCGGATGATATACCGTGACAACTACAGTTCTCGGAAAGATTGTCGGAAAAAAATTACATCGCCCAGGGCGCAGCTGGCATCACACAGAGTGGCGCGTACTGCGCTCATGATGGACTCCGACATCCTGCCTCTAGGGCATTGACTGCACGGACATCGGATCGTCGGCTTGTATGCCTAGAGTTGAATCGGTATCCTCCTCGGCAATAACGAACTCAAGTCGCCTCCCGTTTGACAAGCGCACGCTCGAAAGCTACGCCCGCGATATGGACAGTCCTCCCATAATGAACGATGCATGGACGCACGCATAGTAGCCGGACTTATAATTTGGCTGACGCTGCTGTTCACAGTGCGGACCGCTGTGGTCTGGCGAACGCAGCGCGTTTATCCCGGTTACGGCCGTTGGGCGATCGCTAGCCTGCTGGTCTTGTTGGCGCTGCTGCTTTTGAGTCTGCGATCGATTACGCCGGTCTGGATAAACGCCGTGAGCGTGGACGGGTTTCTCGCCGCCGCTGCGACCATATACTTAGAAGGCGCCCGCGAATTTCAGGGTCTTGCGCCTCGCACCTGGCCGCCATATGCCGGCGGCGCCACGGTGATGGGCGCAGCCGCTTTCTTTTCCTACGTGGTTCCTAATCTGAATGCCCGAGCGGGCATGATTTCTGGATTCATGGGAATTGTCTTCTTGCTGGTTTCCATCCGATTGTTTCACTGGACCCCGCCGGCGCGCAATTTTGGCGTGAGGGTTCTGGGCGCGATGTTCGGGCTGTGCGCCGTGACTTTTTTGACACGGGCACTTTACTGTTACTTCGGGCCACCTATAAGCGATCCGTTAGCACTCTCCGGAATCGGCGGGGCGCTCGTTCTCGGCATTTGCGCGCAGATGGCTGCGTTTTCAGGTGGTTTCGTGCTCCTGGCAGAGGAGCGGGCCGCGATGGATTTGGACGAGGTGGAGAAACGGGCGTCTCGCGTCGGCGCGGAGGTTGCCGAGCACATAAAAACCGAGGTAGGGCTGCGCGAAAGCGAAGCGCGCTTCCGGGAACTGGCGGACGTGGCGCCCGTGATGATTTGGGTCTCCGGCACAGACAAACTGTGCACCTTTCTTAACAAACCATGGCTTGACTTTAGAGGCCGTTCGATGGAACAGGAGCTGGCCGATGGATGGGCGGAGGGTGTTCATTCTGACGACCTGGACCGCTGCCTCGCGATGTACAATTCATCGCTTGACGCGCGCCGCCCTTTTCAGATCGAGTACCGGTTACGGCGCGCCGATGGGGAGTATCGCTGGATTCTACATCGTGGGACGCCACTCTATCGGGAGCGGGAGTTCGCTGGATTTATCGGCTCCGCCGTCGACGTAACCCAGCAGAGGCTCTTGGCCGAGCGCCTTCGGAGCCAACAGATTCAGCTCCTCGACGCACAGCGGCTGGCGAAGCTCGGGAGTTGGGAACGGCACGTGGAGACCGACTCCATCACGTGGTCGGATGAGACGCTTCGCATCTTCGGGCGATCGGAGTTGCCGTCGGCGTTATCGGATTTTTTGATTCTTGTCCACCCGAAGGACCGGGACAAGGTCCTGAAAGCCGCCGAAGAAGTTGATTCGAATCTCTTTCCTGTGGAACTTTCGTATCGAATCCTCCGGCCAGACAGCGAAGTGCGGTTTGTGCGCACCATTGTCGAAGCGATCAGGGACGATCGAGGTGCAACGATCCGCACGGTCGGCTCCATTCAGGACATTACCGACCAGGTTAACGCGTCGGAGCTTTTGCGGAAGAGCGAAGAGCTCCTCAAGAATGCGGAGCGGCTTGCGCATCTAGGTCACTGGCAGTGGGACATTCGGGTTAACCACATTTCTTGGTCGGAGGAGATGTTTCGAATCTTTGGGCAGCCACAGAATTACATAGCGACTTACGAGAAATTTCTGCAATCGCTCGCGCCCTGGGATAGAGAACGCGTGGATCAAGCCGTCAGAAACTCTCTCGCCCGTAAGACTGGGCACTCAATGGACTATCAGATTGCTCATCCTGAAGGCGATTGGAGGACGATTTCCTGCACTTGGGAGGTGGTACAGGACGAAGAAGGGTTGGCTGATCGCATGTTCGGCACTTGTCAGGACGTGACCGATCTTCGACGTAGGCAAGAGGAAGACTTGGCGCGGCAGAAGCTGGAAAGTGTGGGAACACTGGCTAGCGGTATCGCTCACGATTTCAACAATCTTCTAGGCGGCGTGCTGGCCCAAGCAGAACTGGCGATGGGAGAAGTTGCCGCCGGATCCCGTCCCGAAGACGCGCTAAAAGGAATCCGGAACGTGGCTTTGCGAGGTTCCGAAATCGTCCGTCAGTTGATGATTTATGCCGGTAAAGAGAACCCGGCTGTGGAACTGGTGGACTTTTCGCGGATCGTCAAGGAGATGCTCGAGTTGCTCGGAGTCTCGGTATCGAAACATGCGGTGCTGGAAACGGACATGGATCCCAATCTACCGGCCGTTCGCGCCAATCCCGCGCAACTTCGGCAAATCGTCATGAACCTCGTGACCAACGCATCTGACGCAATAGGAGACCGCGAGGGAGCGATTCGCGTCGCGACGAAGCGCGTGAAGCTATCCGATGGTTCGGCTGACTGCGATTGCGTGCAACTGGAGGTTTCCGATACCGGTCGCGGCATCCCGCCCGAAGTGCAGGCGAAGGTTTTCGACCCCTTCTTCACTACTAAGTCCGCCGGCCACGGTCTGGGGCTTTCCGTAGTCCAGGGGATTGTTCGGGGTCTTGGCGGCTCGATCCACCTTTTCAGCGAGCCCGGCCAGGGCACTACTATTCAGATATTGCTGCCCTGCGCTGAAACTGCGGCTGAAGAAATCCGCAGCCAGAAGCCAGATGCGGACTTGGTGCCGCCGTTCCAGGCGCCGACGGCTTTGATCGTGGAAGATGAGAACTTATTGCGTCAAGCCGTCGCGAAAATGCTGCGCAAGGCAGGCTTCGAGGTCCTTGAAGCCGCCGATGGGTTTTCCGCGATAGATCTTCTTCGCGCAAAGGGCAGCAAGATCGATCTCATTCTCCTTGATATGACGATTCCGGGACCCTCCAGCTGCGTCGTCGCGACTGAAGCCGCAAGAGCCTGGCCGGACGCAAAAGTGGTTCTCACTAGCGCTTACAGCCAGGAGATGATTGCGGATGAGATGGACCTGCCGCAAATCCGCAGCTTTATCCGCAAACCGTTTCAATTCGCGGAGCTCGTGCAGACGCTTCGAAATGCTTTGTCCTCGTAGGAGCGCATGGGGCTGGAATTGTCACCCCCCGCTTGGAAACCATCACGACTCGAACGGGACATCGACAAAACGGCCGGCGAGTTATTCAAGCAACACACGCACGAAGTAAAACGAAATCTATTGAAAAGGCGCGTAGTACCCGTGGCGCCAGGTCGCATGAAGCCGCGAACCGTCGGTAGGCTGCATAATCTCGACTCTGGTGGTGTGGTACTTGCCATCACGCACGTGGTTTGCCGGGGAGAAACCCAAGACGTATTCGTCGTGAATGACAGCATTTAGGGCGGCTCCCAGATCCGATAGCTCCGAGAGCCTATGAATGTGGAATGCCTGGCCGCCACTTTCCTCGGCCAGCCTTTCCATAGCGGGGGATCGGCCTAAAACAGAGATACTGAAGATGCGAGCGTCGCTCTCCCGCACCAGTCTCCGCATCTCGCTCTCCGTGTAACGGCTGTTATTGTCGCCGCCGTCGGTCAGGACCACCAAGGCTCGACGGCTGTGGATAGAGCGTTTTAGATGATTTATTCCTAGATACATCCCGTCGTAGAGAGCAGTCCAGCCTTGGGCGTGAACGCCAGCCATTTCATGCTCGATCTCCGCGGGGTCACCAGTGAAGCCCTGCACCAGCTCAGGCCGGTCCTGGACGGTGACCAGGAAGAATTCGTCTTCCGGCGCACTCAATTGAAGAAACGCACTGATCGCCTGTTTGGCGGGATCGATCTTGGTGGTCATGCTGTTGCTGGCATCAAGGACGATGCCGACCGAGAGGGGCTCCTCATCCACGAAGAATTCCAAAATGGTCTGTTCAACACCATCTTCCAAGAGTCGGAAGTCCTGTTTTCGCAATCCTTGAACTTGACGGCCATAGGTATCCGTGACGGTTACCGGGATTAGCACCCGGTTGACGTCCGTCCGAAGGGATGCGGCCGGCCCTTCGCGCACCTCGCCCCGGCGCGGCAGGGCGCGGTTTGGGGTATGCACAGGCTCCTGGGCGGTCGCGAGAGACCAGGTACAAACAATCCCCACGGTTAAAGCAGCCTGCGCCCCCAAAGCTCGAACGCAGCCGCCCTTCCTCAATCCATGCATACGGAGTATGTTACCACCACTGTTTGGTGGTGGGGCTCGGCGCCAACAAGTACTGCGTGCTCTGAAATTTGGAGGGTTGAGGGGAGGGATTTTTATCGCATACTTAAACCTTCGGGCCGGACTCCTTGTCCGGCCCGAATGTGAGTCTATGCGTTGGACTCCGAAGAAAGCTTCCTTGGTTCAATCACGGAAATACCGTCGGGCTTTCGTCTCTTATTGAGGGCTTCCGGCATTAAAGACGATGCCCGCGGCGTACCGCAGGTTGTTTTGATTTTTATTCGACGTCGTTCTGTACATGTCGTTCCGTACATTACGACCACCAGAACCGTGGCTGCCCAGACACAGAGGCCATGGAGAACGTGAACAGAGAGGCTCCAAGTGCTGTATTCCTCATGTTTCCTTCATTCGCGCCGTGATCTTGCAAAGGCCCCAAACCCGATTGCCCTCGCGCGCCGCTCAGAACCGCCATTTCTGCGCCCACAGAACTGCCGGAAAAGATCGGTTTTGGGCTATGCGCGCCCGCCGGCATGCTGGGTGAACATCGTTAACTCCCCGGAGGCGGGAAGAGTGAAGTAAAAAGTCGATCCCGATCCGGGTATGGACTCCACCCAAATGTGGCCTCGGTGGGATTCGATGATACGCCTGCAGATCGCCAGACCCAGCCCGCTTCCCGGGTACTGCCCTTTGCCGTGCAACCGTTTTAGAGGCGCAAAGATCCGTTCCCGATACTGGGCTTTGATTCCGATTCCGTTATCGGCGACTGAAATGATCCAGTCGGTGTCGCTACGTGTACAACCCACGTGGATTCGCGGTTCTTGCTCAGAACGGAATTTAATCGCATTAGCGATAAGATTTTGAAAAACTTGGGCCAAAGCACCAAAATTACCCGTGATGGCGGGAAGCGCATCGCTGGTTACAACCGCCCCGGCTTGCCCAACCGCCTCCCGGAGGTTCGAAAGCGCGAACTGCAAAACCTCGCCTAGATCAACCGGGGATTTCCCCCCTCCGGCCCTGTCCACCAACGCGAATGACAATGCGTCGTCGATCAGTTTCTGCATGCGTTTCGCTGCCTCGCTCATGGATTTCAAAAGCCGATCCGTGTCGTCGCTAAATATCCCGCGCCCCTGCGACAGGAGGTCGGCGCTCAAGAGAATTGTGCGAAGAGGCTCCTTTAAATCATGAGAAATCGCCCAAACGAAATACGGAACGCTTTTGGGGGAGTCGGATTCGGCCATTGGGTGAGTACGTAATGTGTTCATTCATCATCTGCTCCTTCGTGTACTGCTTATCTCGGCCGCGCAGCATGGCGCCCACTAGTGCACAGGTTGACCACTAAGTGCACACAATGAAATGTGCTGCTTGCACCGGTCCAGATGAGATCGGCCAAGCGGAGGTCCAATTTATTTTTCGCGACAGACCGTTTTACTCCCTTAGCTGTTCCGTTTGGGACCTGGCTGGATTCGAATAGTCCCACGCGGGCCAAATTTGAATCTGAACACTTGGAGCGATTTCCCGTAAAACCTAAGCAGATAGCGACTTATCCATCCCACAAGTTGGCGAATCGAATGCATTCATCTAAGGAACTTCCCAGTAGAAGAATCCGAGGAGGTATATTGAATGCAAAATTGCTCTCATTTGGTTGGTCTCAGCGACACAAAACTTCTTGAAGCCGCGCGCCAAGGCGGCAAGGATGCTTTCGGAGAACTGGTTCGCCGCCATCATCCACGCTGCGTGAATCTGGCCTCTTCGATTCTCCGGGATCCTGGAGAAGCGGAGGAAGAAGTGCAAAATGCCTGCTGGAAAGCATTCAAACACCTGGATCAATTCCAGGGCGAGGCTGAATTTTCTAGCTGGCTACTTCGAATTGTGAAAAATCAATGTCTGATGCTGATCAGGCGCAGACGGGGCGTGCAATTGGTTCGGTTGGATGATCGGGGCACTGAGGGCGGCATGTCCGTAGAGCTTTCTTCAGGGGAAGTCGACCCCGAAGGTGAGTTTGGCAGCCGGGAAGTGCAGCAGTTGCTCCAGACGGAAATCAGGCGAATACCGCCGCTGTTACGCAATGTAATGATGCTGCGGGATGTTAAGCAGCTTTCCATAACTGATGTAGCCGACCACCTTGGTATTACGGTAGCGGCTGCGAAATCTCGCCTGCTCCGAGCGCGCTTAGAACTGCGCGAGCGGATGTCGCGGCACTGTGGAAAAACCGGCGCATGGAGCTTGATGACGGGCGTGGCTGCTCCGCCGGAACGGGTCTTTCATCAGCACTGGGCACGGCCGGCATAAAAATTTGGCGGGAGTTAGGAAGAGGTACGCTGGGAAACATGAGCGGTTTACCCCTGAAACAATGGGCCGTTGTCAGTTTCAGGCTCGCCGGCAGCGAGGCTCTCAACCTGTTTCCAGGCGAATTGCCGATATACTGCACCCGTCTTTAACTTTTCGACCGTAATACCATCTTCGTCGATTCGGAAGCGGACCTCATCTTTTGCGGAAAATTGTACGGGGAGGCGTCGGCCCTGGAGCTGCACCTTCAAAAAGACCTTTTGGCATGGGAGAAGGTATGTGCCGGTATGTTCTCTGATCAACGAGTTTTGCAAAGTGTCCGTCGCCTCTTTGAGGTTCATAAATCTCCGTCATAGCATCTCCAAAGGTATATTGAAGCTGCCAAGACCTGCGCCGGCAGCGGATCAGGATAAAGCGCGATGAACGCCACGAGGCCATCCAATTCGTCGGGTGCCCTCGGTTTTGCCGCCACATGGGCGCTTGCGGAATCTTGCGCGATTAAAAAGCAAGTCGCCAGGCGCAAGCAGAGCGACGCATAGAATTGCTGGCAGACGAACCCCACCACTCGCGGCCCCGAACATGATCTGGCCCCTAACGTGTGGCGAGCTCACGGGGCACACGCTAAACACGCAAGCAGGCTTGCTCCCTATAAGCTACGATTCACGACTCGATACCGGGATTTTTTGTTTCGTTGAGGCGAAGTCCTCGCGCACAATCAACATTTGGTCGCATCGATCAACCGCACGAGATCATAAAGCCGATAGGGTTTCTGTACGAAGTGCTCGATTGCACTTTGCAGCGATGCAGCGGCCATCTCCTCCGTGTACGCGCTCGTAATGATAACTCTCATCTCGGGTCTAAGGCGTCGGGCTTCTTGTAATACCTCCCGGCTTGAAGCCCCAGGGAGCGTGATGTCCAAGAGAAGGACATGGAGAGGATTGCTCTGTGCTCGAATGACGTCCAAGGCGGCCGACCCGTCAGGCGCCTCAATAACAGAAAAGCCGTGTTTACCGAGCATCTTCGATACAGCTTGCCGCAGCGGGTCTTCATCCTCCACAACCAAGACGATTGCTGCCTGAGACGGTAGGGTTGGTCGGCTGATGTGAGATACCGGTCCGCGCATTACGATAGGAGGAGTTTCGGTACCAGGCAGCAATATCTGAAAGGTCGTGCCGTGATTCGGCTCGCTCACCAGATTAATTGCCCCGCCAAGGTCCCTAACAATTCCGTAGACGACCGCCAGCCCGAGGCCGCGACCTCCAGACTTGGTGCTGAAAAACGGATCGAACACCCTCGCTTGCGTTTCTGGCGACATACCGCGGCCTGTGTCGGACACCTCAAGTTGGACGTATTCGCCTTCCGCCAAACCCTCTATTCCCCACGAACCGTGCCCAAGCATCACACGCCGCGTAGTCATGCGTATCACGCCGTCCCGATCTCCTATAGCCTCGGACGCGTTCGTAGCAAGATTTATCACAAGCTGCGAAATTTGCGCCGCACTGGCCTGTATGGCGGGAAGGTGACCAAGATCTATCTCGAGTCTTGCATGTTTCGAAACTGAAACTTTCAGCAACCCCAGCATCTCCTCAACGATTTGAGAAACATCGACTAGCCCGAGGGCCTCACTTTCTTTGCCGGCATAGATCATCAGCTCGCGGACGATTTCCGAGCCGCGCATCGCTACGTCGTAGATCGCTTTGAGTTCTTCCTCGGGGCTCGAACCCGCGGCAAGTTCAGCTTGCGCCAGGTCTGCTTGTGCCACAACCGCACCAAGAAGATTATTGAAATCGTGGGCAATCCCGCTGGCCAGCGTTCCAACGGCCTCTAGTTTCTGTCGGGAAAGCGCTTCCTCCTGGGTGCGCTTGATTTCGGTGATGTCTTCGATCATGGTAAGTCCTTGGAGGGAGTCACCATCGCGATCACGGAGAAGCGATGCAGTCAGGTTGATCCAGACGATTTCACCGGTCTTCTTCACATACCGCTTTTGTATGCGATAGAAGGGTATCTCCCGCTTGAAAAGTTGTTCGGCAAGCTCCACAACCGCCCGCACGTCATTCGGGTGGGTGATGTCGGCAAACGTCTTCTGAATGAGTTCCTCCTCCGTATACCCCACCATTTGACACAGGGCGCCGTTGACTTTCAGGAAGCGAGAATCCCTCGCCACAAGCGCGACGCCCAGGGGCCCTTCTTCGAACACTCTTCGGAAGCGCTCTTCGCTCTCGCGCAACTTGCCTTCGGCCTCCTTGCGATCGGTGATATCAAGATTGACCCCGGCCATGCGGACAGCCGCGCCGGAATCATCGAGGAATACCTCGCCTTTGCCGAGCAGCCAGTGCATGCTCCCATCCGGCCATACTACGCGGAACTCCGCGTCCCAGGAATGTGTATCCGCGATACTTTCCTGCAACAGCATTTCTACCCGCTCGCGGTCTGACGGATGAACCAACCGCAGCCACTCCTCATGGGGCAGCGGAGGATGGTCTGGCTGCAAGCCGTAGAGCCGGGCATATTCTCCTGAAAAGACCGTAATATTGGTGTGCAAGTCGCAGTTCCAGACTCCCAGGCGAGCCGCGTTCTGTGCCAGTGCGAGGTGCTCTTGGCTCTCCCGCAGCGCCTCCTCCACGCGCGAACGCTCGATCAAATCCGCCGCCATTCTCGCCAAAACGTCCAATGCGCGCAGCTCGCTCGCGGCCGGTTCGTGAGGCTCGCGCCAGTGTGTGGAAACCATCCCCACCAACGCACCTGCGCGCGAAACAAGGGGCGTGGTCTGCACGGCCTTGATTCCCGCGCTCAGATATACCTGCAGAACGTCGCTTCCTGCCATGAAATCGCAATCGCGTACATCCGGTACGACGACCCTCCGGCCAGTGCGCAAAGCCTGACCCCAGGCGGTCTGTGTGGTCAGGCGCACCCATTCCCAGTGCGTGGCGGCTTCCTCGCTGAACCCGCGGTGGCCCAGGAGACGAAGTTCTCCTTGGGTTCCACGCTCGGGGTGGAACATCTGGATGCTCGCGAAATCCGCATGCAGAATGGCTCTCGTTGCATCGAGGATTCCCTCGTACAGCTCAGCCGTGCCGCGGGTACTTATCAATTGCGTTGCGACGCTTTGAAGCCGCGCCGCGACGTCCAGCTCTGCCTCCAGGCGCTGCCGGTCTTGCCGCAGCGCCTCAATGGCAGATTCGAAAGCGAGCGTTCGCTCCCGGAAGGCCCGTTCCGATTCTGGTTCCATTTCTTCGGTTCTATAGAGGATAGCGAAATCGGGCAGCGGATCGGGCGGCGGGGCACCCTTCTGGATCTGGATCAAAAATAGCGAATGGATGTATACTGAGCCGTACCGGGAGGCTCACAACGGGAAATCCCCGTCTATCTGTCCTCGCGTCTGGCAAATGCACCCCACTAAAGAAAGCCGAGAAGACGATCTCCGACGCGCCGAAGCCGAACGCGCAGCGATAGAACGAGTGCTCCGCGACTGCGAGAACCTGGCCCGACTCGCGATGCACGCGGGTAGAATGTTCGCTTTTGAATGGAATCCGAGCATCGATGAAGAACGGCGTTCTGAAGAAGCCGGGGATATTATTGGCCTCACCGACAGAGCGACTCGGGAAATGGGAATGGATTCCTACCAACGTGTCCACCCGGACGACAGGGAACGTCTCGTCCGCACCGTCCGCAGTCTGACGCCCGCCAACGACAATTATGAGGTCGAATATCGGGTAGTTCGGCCCAAGGGTCAGATCGTGAATTTCCGGCAGACCGCCCGAGGGTATTTTGATGAACGGGGCGAGTTAGTCCGGTTGATCGGTGTGACGGCGGACATTACGGATCGCAAGCAAGCCGAAGACGCCTTACGGCAAAGCGAACTTGTGTACAAGCAGGTGCTTGACAACATTCCGGACTGCATCTTTGTGCTGGATGTCACACCTGAGCGTCGCTTCAAGATCGTAAGTTTTAATCCGGCCGAGGAAAAGGTGGTCGGTATGTTGAGCAGTGATGTTGCGGGCAAATTTGTGGAGGACATCGTCCCGGAAGGCACCGCCTCGAAGATCACAGCCCACTATCGCCGCTGCCTGGATGCGGGCACAATCATCTCCTACGAGGAAGAACTCCCTCTGTCAACCGGATTGCACTATTTCCGCACGCACCTCATCCCCGTACGAGATGCGGAGGGTCACATTTATCGGATCGTTGGTTGTTGCAATGATCTCACCGAAGTCAAGCAAATTCAGGAAGAGGCACTCGCCAGACAGAAACTGGAGGGTCTGGGCGTGTTGGCGAACGGCGTCGCCCACGATTTCAATAACCTGCTCGGGGGTATCCTAGCCTCCGCTGAACTGGCGCTCTCGGACGCCCCCCAGGTGCCATCCGTTGAGCAAGAGCTAATGAGAATCAGAACTGCCTGCATCCGTGGTGCGGAAGTGGTGGGTCAATTGATGCTCTATGCAGGGAACGAGAAGCCTACGTTCGAGCCGCTCGACATTTCGGCGCTAGTCGGCGAACTACTTGGATTTCTGAAGGTTTCCATCTCCAAACGCGCGATTCTTGAAGCCGACTTGAGCAGCGACCTCACTGCGGTGCTAGCCAACGCTGCACAAATCCGGCAAGCCGTGATGAATATCGTCATTAACGCGTCAGATGCCATCGGAGACCGGGGCGGAACTATCCGGGTCACCACAAAACAGGTGAAGGTCGAAGCAGGCTCATCATTCCACGGCGCGGGGAAACTGCCCGGAGGCAATTACGTGCAGTTGGAGGTTTCCGACACAGGCTGCGGCATGACGCCGGATGTACAAGCGCGGATCTTCGACCCATTCTTCACGACGAAAGGACCAGGTCGCGGCCTGGGCCTCGCCGCCGTCCGGGGAATCATTCGCGGCCATGGTGGGACTCTGAACGTGGCGAGCTCTCACGGTCTAGGGTCCCGCTTTGAGAGTCTGCTGCCTTGTATCGAGGGACCGGGGAGCAGAAGCGAAATCGCGGTACCGGCTTCAGCGCGTGAAACGGCAAGACCGGTGGGATCTGTACTTGTGGTCGAGGACGAAGAGCTACTCCGGGTTGCCGTCGGGAAAATGCTCCGCAAGGTTGGTTTCACAGTAATCGAGGTAGGTGATGGTACCGCTGCGATGGAGACGATTAGGGCGCACAAGGATCCTCTAGATGTCCTCTTTCTGGATCTCACCCTCCCCGGGACCCCGAGCAGGGAGGTCCTCGAAGAAGCCAGACGCCGGAGACCGAAGATGAGGGTTATCATTACAAGCGCGTACAGCCAGGAAATCTCCGCAGCTTCGGTGGGGGGCGGAATAGAGCATTTTATCCGCAAGCCGTATCGAAGCGCGGCTTTGGTAGCCTTAATTCGGCAAGCTCTTTCTTAGCAGCTTTGCGGCGTCTCCCAAGACTCCTGACTTCCCAAACAGCGGTTTGGATCGTCATGGTTCAACCCTCAGCCCGCCAGGTGGAGTAAAATAGCGCCGTAGGCGCGCGGTCTACCGCGTCGTCTAGCGTCGAGACAGGAGCAAAAATCAAGGAGCGAATATGTGCGATCAGGATCATTTGGAAAAGGACCTGGAAGAGTATGAAAAGCTCGGTTTAGTGACACGAAAGCAATTCGGCATGATGCTAGGAGCGGGCGTGGCCATGCTGCTGCCGAAAGTGGCGAACGCGGTGACGGTGGTCGAAGAGGACGTGAACGTGAAAACGCCGGACGGCACGGCCGACTGCTACTTCGTGCATCCGGCCACCGGCACGGCCGCGGCCGTTCTGTTCTGGCCAGACATTTTCGGACTTCGGCCGGCGGTCCGGCAAATGGGCAAGCGGCTCGCCGAATCGGGCTATTCCGTGCTGGTGGTGAACCCGTTCTACCGTACGAAGAAAGCCCCCACTGCGGATCAGGGCGGGAAAACCCCCATCGCGCAAGTATTGCCGTTGGCGCAGACCCTGAACGAAACTACCCACTTTACGGATGCAAAAGCGTTCATAGGGTGGCTGGATCAGCAACCGTCGGTCAACAAGAATCGCAAGGTGGGCACACAGGGTTATTGCATGGGTGGCCCGATGGCGTTTCGAACCGCGGCGGCCGTACCCGACCGCGTCGGAGCAGTCGCATCCTTCCACGGCGGCAACAACCTGGCGACCAATATGCCGAACAGTCCGCATCTTCAGGCCGCGAAGAGCAAGGCGCAGTTCCTCATCGCGATCGCATCCAATGACGACGCCCAGGCGCCGAACGAAAAGGACACACTGAAGGACACCTTCGCCAAGGCAAACCTGCAAGCGGAAATCGAGGTGTACAAAGGCATGCATGGCTGGTGCCCTCCGGATTCGACGGTCTACAACGAACCCGATGCCGAGAAGGCCTGGAGCCGCTTGCTGGTCCTGTACGGAAAGGCCCTGGCCTAGCTAAGCTAGGCGTCGCGAGCGGGAAGCGGCGTGTTCTTGGGGGTGGAAGAATCCGCCTGAAAAGGCAGATAGGCCGCGCCATATAGCCCGGCCTCGTTGCCCAACTTCGCGGGCTCAATGCGCGTGGGCGCGGTGCGATAGGTGAAGCTGCGCCGCTCGACCTCCTTGAGCATCGCGGGCGCGAAAAATTCCCACGCGGGAAGAGGACCGCCGCTCAGCAGGTACAGCGGAAAATTGAAAATGTTGACCAGGCCGGCCAATGCGATGCCTAGCGCCTCGCCCATTGTGCGGAAGACGGCGCGCGCCCGCTCGCTGCCCTCCACGGCGAGCTTATAAACCTCCAGCGATGTGAGCCCCGCGCCCAGATTCACCAGTTGCCCCATTGCGCCGACAGCCGTCGCCGAGGCGTGTTTCTCCAGGCACCCGTTGTTGCCGCATCCGCAGGGATTGCCGTTGGGCGAGATCGTCAGATGTCCCAACTCTCCCGCCAGCCCCATATATCCGTGAAGAATGCGGCCTCCGATGACGATGCCGCCGCCGATGCCCGTGCCGAGCGTCAACAGCACCAGATCGTCCACCTCTTTGCCCGCACCCATCCATTTTTCGCCCAACGCCGCGGCGTTCGCGTCGTTTTCGAGAATCACGCGCGCCCCCAGCATGCGCTCGATCTCGTCGCGGATGGGATAGCCGTTGAAGGCGGGAGCGTTGCCCCATCCCGCGATCACTCCCTTCTTCAGGTCAATGAATCCCGGAACGCCGGCCCCCACGCCCGTGAGTTTCCCGCCGCTTAGCCGCCGCTCCAATGCCTCAATCGACGCGACGATATCCGCGACCACCGCGGTGGGCCCGGCTTGAATGGGCGTGCGGCCCTCGATGTGTTCCAGAATCACGCCCTCCTGGCTGATGGCGGCCGCGCGCAGATTTGTCCCGCCCAGATCCACTCCGATCGAATAGGGTTTCATCCAAGAGTTATCCTAAACCTTATGAGGATCGCCGTCGCGGGTCAGGGCGCTTTCGGAATAAAACACCTGGAAGCGCTGGCCAATATTCCGGACATCGAGGTAGTGACGCTTGCCGGGGGAAATCCGGCGGGGACGGCGGAAGTGGCCCAGCGATTCAAGATTCCCCATTGGACCTCAGACCTAAGCGAAAGTCTCCGGCAGCCTGGTGTGGAAGCGGTCATTCTGGCGACGCCCACACAGCTTCATGCCCGGCAGGCGATTCAGTGCATGCGCGCCGGCAAGCACGTTATGGTGGAAATCCCCGTGGCCGATACGCTGGGCGATTCGGAAAAGATCGTTCAGGCGCAGAAAGAAACGGGTGTGGTGGCCATGGGCGGGCATACTCGCCGCTTCAATCCCAGCCATCAGTGGGTTCACAGGAAGATTCAAGCGGGCGAGCTGAAGGTGCTGCAAATGAACGTGCAGACCTATTTCTTCCGCCGCACCAACATGAACGCCGCGGGGAAGCCGAGAAGCTGGACCGACCATCTGCTCTGGCACCACGCCTGCCACACCGTGGATCTCTTCCACTATCAGACCGGCCAGCCGAGCGTCATCGCGCAAGCCGTCCAAGGCCCGATTCATCCCGAATTGGGTATCACGATGGACATGGGAATCCTGCTCAAGACTTCCTCGGGCGCCATCTGCACACTGTCGCTCTCGTTCAACAATAAAGGGCCGCAGGGCACCTTCTTCCGCTACATTTGCGACAACGGAACCTACGTGGCTTATTACGACGATCTGGTCGACGGTGATCAGAACAAAGTGGATTTATCGAAGGTCGATGTGTCGATGAACGGCATCGAGCTTCAAGACCGCGAGTTCTTCGCGGCGATCAAAGAGCGCCGCGAACCCAACGCCAGTGTCGCGCAGTGCTTGGACGCGATGGAAACTCTTGACCGTCTGGAGCAATGCGTCGGCCGCGAGGGCAAGGCGGTTTTAAAACAGGCGAGCTAACTTCCGGGGGGTGCCTATGCTGACCGGTGTTTTCACGGCCGCTTTTTTCTTTTTCCAATCGCCCTTATTCAACTCCGTGGAGCTTGAAAAAGCGCGCGACGCCCAGGATCGCGGGGCGCTCGAGCGAATGGCGAGCCAGTTTTCCACCGCGACCGCGAAACAACCCGATGATGCGGCGGCGTTTTATCGTTTCGCGCTCGCCCAGTCGTACCTCGCCGAGATCGCCATGGAGACCGGCGATAAGAACCAGGCGCGATCCGCCGCCGAGTCCGGCATCAAGGCCGCCGAGCGCGCCGCGGCGCTAAAGCCGGAGTCCGCCGAATACCACCGTATCTGGGGAACGCTGTGCGGGCAGGCGATTCCAGCCAACGTGCTCGCCGGACTGAAGTATGGCCGCTGCGCGCAGGACGAGGTGAATAAGGCCATCCAGATGGATCCGCAGGTGGCGATCGCTTACGTGAGCCGCGGAGCCGGCAACTATTATTTGCCGGCTGCGATGGGCGGCGGCGCGGACGTGGCGATCAAGGATTTTCAAAAGGCCATCGATCTCGATCCGCGCCTCGCCGAGGCGCACTTGTGGCTCGGCATCGCGTTGCGCAAGGCCAATCGCGATCCCGAAGCACGGAAAGAGTTGGAAAAGGCAGTGAGCCTGGACCCCGGGCGCATATGGGCCAAGCAACAACTGGAGAAAACACCGAAGTAGGACAAGCTCCAGCGCACAGCGCCTGGCGCGGGACCGTGCCCTCACCGGATCCTGACTACCCGCCGCGCTAGTCTGTGCGCTGAGTCAGTAAGGAGCGCACAACGCCCGGCACGGGCGCTCCCAATTTACCCTGACTCCCCGCCGCGCCGGGCTGTGCCCTCTCTAGTGCGTAATCGCGGCGCCCTCAGTTTATGCCCGCGATTGGGGATCCCCCTTGCACTCCTGGCCTCAGAATTTCGCCAATCGGCGAGCCGATGATATCGCCCGAAACCACCATCTCCACCCGGCGATTCACCTGCCGGCCGGCCGCCGTGGAATTGTCCGCCACCGGACGAGTCTTACCAAAGCCTCGCGCGGCGACGACCGTGGGACTCAGTCCCTGACCAACCAGGTAGTCGCGCACCGCGTTCGCGCGATTTTCCGAGAGCTGCTGATTGTATTCGTCGCCGCCGACGCTATCGGTGTGACCCTCGACTTCGATCTTGAGCCCTGGATGGCTCAGGATAATTCCCGCTACTTTCGCGAGCTTCTCCCGCGCGCCGGGTTTGAGCGTATATTGCCCCGTGTCGAACAATACGTCGGACATATTCACGATCAACCCTCGTGCGGTGTCGCGAGTTTGCAGGATGAGATTGAACTGATCGAGTAGTTGTTGTCGCAATTGCGCCCGGTCTTGCTCGGCCTTTTGCCGGAGCGCGTCGGCTTCGGCCGCGGCTTGCTGAGCTTTCGCTGTTTCCGCTGCCAACTGCTGCTGTTGTTGCAAAGCTGCCTGACGGGCCGCTTCGGCATCGCCCTTGGCTTGCAAGGCGGCCAATTGTTGTTCTTTCGCCTGCTGCGCGGCCGCTAGCGCTTCGGCTTTGCTGCGCTCGGCTTCGGCCCTGCTGCGTTCCGCAGCGGCGCGATCGGCCTCCGCTTCTGCGCGCTGGCGGTCGGCTTCGTTGGCCTTCACCTTCGCGGCCTCCGCCGCCTCACGTTCGGATTTTTCACGGGCTGCCGCCGCGGCGCGCTCATTATCCAACGCCTCCTGCTGCTCGCGTCGCAGAGCGACCACGCGCGCGTCTTCGGCCCGAACCGCCGTCTCGCGCGCCATCGTGATCACCGGCTTTTGGCCGGGATGTTGAAGCTGGTAGCGCTCCGCTTGCTGCAGAGCGGCATTCGCTTGCTGGAAACTCTCGGGCGCGTACTTATCCGCCCCCGCGATTTGCGCCAGCCGCACGGCGTTTTCGGCTTCGTAGAGCTCGAATGGATTCTTTTTGCTCACGATCACGGGAACGAACCCAGGCGCGCGACCCTGCAGGGTGTAGGTCCCGCGCGGCAACAACTCATAGCGCGCGTTGACCGATTCAACCACCCCCCGAGTATCGGGGCGGACGATGTTCTCCATCGCCACGACGTCGCTGGGTTGAGTTACCGCGTAATAAGGCTCGGCCGTGACGATCATGCCGAAAGTCTGAATATCGCTGGTCGCGTCAATTTTGCTGCTGGAGCCGGCGCCGTAGCTGTCCAGCGTCAGCTCACCAAGATTTACCGGACGGCCGTCCGGCGATATCGCCCAGAGGACATACGTGAGATACTCGGGGCCAAAGCTGCTCGGCTGCGGCAAGTTCCGAAATTCCGCCGAGACGTGGATCACTCCACGCTGGCTTTCCACGGTCGCCGTGCCATGCGCGGGAGCCGCCAGGGCCGTGCCCGCGAAATTGATCTTGGTGGACCCTCCGCGATGGAGGTAGTTCACCGCCGGAATCGTGCGAGCGACGACATTGATCTTGAAGATAGGCGTCGGCTGGATTTCCACCGGCGCCGGAGAGGTCTGTTGTGTTGGATTGGGGATGTTCTGCGCGATGAGCGGCATCACCGCGAGCCCCAGGGTGAGTGTCAGTCTCATGCCCGGCACAATTGCATTCCATCTGCCGCTTCGCTTAAATCGAATATCTCCTGCTTTTTCAAATAATCTGTCGAGGTCGTGCCGGTGGAAACTTTTCCGTTGCCGGTAAAAAAGCTCTTGTTCGCGACATGACTCTTGTTCGCGATAGGAATAGTACCTGGAGTCTAGTCCTGCTCTCGAAAGACCTGTCCGTAGGTCTTGCCGTAGGGATAGAAGCGATCATGTTCACCGCGTTCCCAAGCGGCTTTCAGCTCGGGCCTGGTGATATCCCAATCCGGCCGGCATTTCTTCAGAACGGCTCGTAAGTCCTGCCGGAGCTCTTCGACGGTCGGCCGGCCAAAAAACCAGTAACCGTTGTAGATCTTGAATATCAGGAGACCAGGTTCGAGGACGATGACGTGCGGGATCATGGGATCGTGCTCGGGGTCCGTGTATTCGGCGATGTCGAGATCCTTTTGAACCTTGCGCCCCGGATCTGACAAAAAGGTCCAATGTGCCCCCACGCCGGCCCGGTTCTCATTTGTCAGAAGCATATCACTCGCGTCCGAATTAGCCGTTTGAACGTCCAGGTGGCAATGAAAACTCAGGAGATAACCCCGGTTTGAGCCGAGGCGCACGCATGGCGCTTCAGCTTGATCCAAAGTAAGTGCCTTCGGCGTTTTTGAGCGTCTG
>DATDGT010000222.1:0-33390 GCA_036521975.1 Bryobacteraceae bacterium | reverse complement strand
CAGTCCGTTCCGCGCCTGTTTCTTGATCATCTCCTGCCAATGCTGTCGCCGCGTCTGAACCTGTTTCCCGGTCGTGGTGGTGCTCATGTTCCCAATATCCACGGCTTCGCGCTGCTTGGGAAGAGGGGTTCACCAGACGCTCACGTATATAGGGTGTGCCCTGGGCCTCCAACCCAGAGAAGAGATTTCGATTATCTCCGTCCGCTACATAGTTTGTGTGGGTGTGGCTATTGGTTGGGCATCGGATCGCCTGTCCCCGACAAACGGAGTTCGATTCTCCGCACTCGCTCCACGCCAGAGTAGCTCAAGTGGAAGAGCGCCGCACTCGTAGCGCGGAGGTCGGGGTTTCGAATACCCCCTCTGGCTCCAAGCCGATGTAGCTCAACGGGAGAGCAGTTGCATGGTAGGCAACCGATGAGCGTTCAATTCGCTCCATTGGCTCCAGAATCACGAGCCCTGTAAGCATAGTCGGCGATGCGCCGGATTTGTAATCCGGAAAAGCCAGTTCGAATCTGGCACGGGGCTCCACTCTTTGCGTACTTAGCACGACCGGGAAAAGCTCAGCGTGGTTTGAGCACTCGAGCGATAATCGAGAGGCCATTGGTTCTACCCCAGCTTCCCGGACCAACTTCTTCTGCGGGCAAGTGAACCGGTGTCATGCTGGCCTCATAAGCCATGCGAGTGGACGATCTTGCATAATACGAAAACTCCGCTGACAGTTTGGTTCTGGGCGGCCTACCTGATGACCACGGATAAGCGCGGTGTCTCTGCACTACTTTTTCAAAGACAACTTGCTCTTCGGCGTTACGAAACGGCATGGATGATACTGCATAAATTCCGGCGCGCTATGGTCAATGGGACACGCGAGCCGCTGCAAGGCGAGATAGAAGTTGATGATACATGGGTTGGAGGAACCCAGGCCGGCTTGCGCGGAAGCCGCCAACTGAAGGGCCGGAAAGCGGCGCTGGTCCTGGTGGCGGTGGAGAAGCGGGGCCGCGGCACCGGACGCGCTCGCATGGAGGTGATCCCAGATTTCAAGAGCACTACCCTGATCGACTTCTAAATCGAAATGTGGCGCCTGGTACGAAGGTGTACACCGACGGTCTGTAAAGCTTCACCGGGCTGCAGGAGGCTGGTTTCAAGCACGTGCCACGTAGCCAACCGTTGCGAATCGACCTACGGAAAGGCGCGGAGTCGGTAGTGCCCTTGGCGGACCCGCGCGATTGGCAATCTGCAGCAATGGCTGATCGGAACCTATCATGGCGTGAGTCGCGAACAGCTTCAGGTTTATCTCGATGAGTTCGTCTTTCGCCACAATCGACGCCGCCTACCGATGGCGTCGTTCCAAACCTTGCTCGGCTTCGGAACCGGCCGCAAGCCAATGCATTATAAGCAGATACGGGGTGCCGCGGATCTTAACAAGCCAAAACCCCAATCCCTTGGGGCTTCCTGAAACAAGCGTATAAGCAGAAGTTGTCTAGTTAAGAGAAAGCCCGAAACGCGCGCCAACGCGGGAGCCCGCCAAGGCGAAAAATGCCTGGAACTATCCGATCACAGAGTTCGGGCGCAGCGTCAGGACAAATACGGAAGCCGCGGCGTTGCGGGCACCGCGGCCAAGTTCCATTCGTTCTTGATAGCCCATCCATCAGACGGCAAGGCCCGTTGCTTTGAATGCGGTCTTCACATCGGAGAGAGCTTGTTGATATCGGACGGAGCCCTCGGGATAGCGCGGGCGTGCCCGACGCCACAAGCCTACGATCGATATGCAGGCCAACGTCAGGCAAACCGCGAGTACGTATAGAAGGGGGAAACGCGCGGTTGAACCGGTGTTCGGAGGCATAGGGCCTCGGGCCAGCCGTTCCAGGTGAGCGACTTCGCGTTCCGCAAACTCTACGTCTGCAGCGAAGCGTAAATCGTTGTTCAGCAAGTCACGGCATTGCACAGCGATGGCTTGTGCTTCCGGGAGTTTCGAGAGCGTGGGGCCAAGGCTGACCAGCCGGGCTTTGAGCTGTTCCCGCCGGCGCTGTAGCGTGGCCAGGCGCGCGAGCGCGCGAGCGCTAAGGTGGACGTCTCGCGATACGGTTAGTATGCTGCCCTCGACAAGGATGTCTGGCGAAGTGACGGGCCGGCCTGATCGGACAACCGTCGTCTTGTTCTGGTGGTATGCCTTCTCCCAATCGGCTCCAAACAGGTTCATATAGGTATCGCCGCGTTCGATACGGAAAGTCACGCCTGATGTGGATTCTGCATGGACCGGGACGATCAGCGGTAAGGCGGCAAGCATTAGGGAATCAAGGTTGCGTTGCGTTTCATGCTGCTTTCTCCTCCTTCTTCTGTGACCTGATCTTGTTGGGTGTCTCAACGGGAAAGGCCCGGGCATCGCAGATTCCATATTGTCCTTGGGCATCGGATGCCAAAACGACAGATATGAAGCCCTTGTCGTCGGTGAACGTGGCCGTCAGCCGAACCAACCGACGGATGATTGGGAAGGCGGCTTCCGTGATGGGCCCGTCGACTTGAAGATAGAGCAGACGCGATACGATTCGGCTTCGTCGAACGGCAGCGATGGTGCGCTGGATCTTTTCGGGATCGAACTTGGTGGTGAACTGGATACCAACTGCCGGCCACAGATCCGGCCGGCGCGGCCGAACGGCTTGGCATTGTCCCTTCATGTTTTCTATTTACGGAAGAAGCAGAATTGTGTCAAACGGACGCTCTGGTTCGCAGTTCGTTACTACGTGAGCGTCGCAGGCACTTGGAGCAAAGTTAGGTAACGGCCGTTTTTGCCGCGGGGCGTCGGGACGTCGAGCTACGAACCTTCCTGTGAGGGCTTCGCAACTGCCAGCGGTTTCGGCTCGCTATGCGTTCCCGTGATCTGCGCATCGAGCGCAGCGACGGCGGTGCGCAGGCTCTCCGGGATGGCCCTGGCGTAGTGCTTGAGCGTCGTCTCCGGGTTCGAATGCCTCAGGTGACGCTGCATATCCTTTACCGTGCCATGTTTTTGGATGTGGGTGGAGGATGTGCGTCGGAACGCCTGCTGTGTCAGATCTGAGATGCCGACACTCTTCGCGAGAGGCTTCAGTTGTTTTTTCAGATAGTTGCCGATGCTGAAGGCTCTTCCCCTGCGATTGAGAAATAGAAACGCGCGCGGGTCGTCGCGTTGCGGATGAACTGCGATCCATTCCGCAATCTCGCGGCTCAGATCAGGTGGTACAGGTACGTGGCTGTCGCTCTCGTCCGTCTTCGTATCGCCAAACCGATCCTCTCCCAACTGACGTTCCTTCAGCGCCTCATCGATGCGAAGTTGATTGCCTTCAAAATCGTCAATTCGCAAGGCGAGAGCCTCACCCGGCCGCAGGCCACACACAGCGAGAATCCGCAACACGAGGTGCTCCCGCGGGGAAGCTGCCGTCAGGAGGGCTTGCACTTCCTGGACGCTGAGGAACCGCTCGCAAGGCTTCTTGTGGATGTTCGGCAGCGCGAGTTTCCGCGCGGGGTTTTTAGGAATGAGATCTTCGTCAATCGCATATTCAAAGCCAGCTTTCAAGTACGTGCGAATATGCGTTACTGCAGATTTCGAGTGCCCATCCTCAGCCATCTTGTTCAGCAGCAACTGAAGCGGAGTCAACGTGATCTTGCGGGGGGAGTATTGGCCGAGGACGGGAAGCACGTGCTTTGTCGAACAGGTACTTCATATCCTCCCGCATCTTCTTGCCCCAGGAGCCCGCTTTTACCGCCGAGAACGCCTTCCAAAGCTCGGCAAAACTCTCGATGGATTCTCCCTGGCGAACGAGCTTGCCGGTGTACTCCTCGATGTAATCGGCGAGCTTCTGCTGCGCCTCATGTTTCGCCATCGTGGCAGGGCCTAGCGTTTTTTCCTTCTTTTTGCGAACGGTCCTGCCGGAGGGATCCGCGACGTAGAGATGGAAAAAGCCGACCCAGACCTTACCCTCGCGCGGCCGGTCGATCTTCTTGATCCAGCCATCCGGAGCCTCGCTTCCAGTCAACTTCTCTGGCTGTGGCGTGCGGCCGATGTGGCTAACGTTGATCTCGATTACGGGAGCGAGTGCGGGGCGAGAATCGGCTGGTTGACTGGCGGAAGAAGGGGCGGGTGCGGCATGCGTGGCTGCGTTCTTCGCCATGCCCGCAGTATAGGAGCGAACGAATCCGGCAGCAACTTTGGAACTGGGTGGGCAGTTGGGTGGGTTGTTTGGTCGTCCAATCCCTGCAAGTTATTGAAGGAATTGGTCGGGGCGAGTGGATTCGAACCACCGACCTCCTGGTCCCGAACCAGGCGCTCTAGCCAGGCTGAGCCACGCCCCGAAGCCTCCAGTTCGAGTATATCATTGCCCCACTGTGCCGGGCGGTTCTAGTGTAAGCAGTTCCAGTGTACTGTCCCCGAATGGACAGTCTCGCGCGCCGACCGGGACCGACGCGGTAGGGATGGCCGTTGCCGGCCACCCTCCCGCACAGACCCGTATTTGCGGGAACTACGGCATACGGTTCGTACCTTGGATGCGACGCCGCGAGGCGTCTGGCGTCGAAACGCGCATCGGGGTGCTGATGCACCACTTGAGCGGTGGGCAGCCAGTGGACGAAGACCGGACCTAGCTGCCTCCAGAATTCTCGGATCGGCGATCCGCTTCTCTATCAGTTGAACCGGGACCTTCTTCGAGATCGTATCGAAGAATCTCTTTAAGCGGTGAACCGCTCTTCTTTGTTGCTCCGTGCTGGTTCTCGCACACCACGTAATCCCTGGGTCACCTTTCCCCGCTCTGGGTCAGGCGAGTGTTGGATTCCATGCTGTACTCATTGGTCACGGGCCTTCCCTCCACCACTTCCGCCGCCGGCTTGTCCCGGCCTTGTTCGGCGGCCTCGCAGGCACTTATGCTCGGGTTCGACTCCTCGCCGACGTGCCTGCTCGGATTGTGCTTTTGGCTTCCCGGGCTGGTCCGCTGGCTGGTAAGCTTGGCGGAGGCCAGGCGAGGTCTCTCGGTTCTCGCGGCGCAGGGACCCCGTTTCGACGTGCGGATGGCTCTTGGACTACGCCGGGCCTGGTGGAACCCCGCGTTTTCGCTTCCCCAGTGTGGCCTTCCCGTTGGGAGCATTCAGTGGCGCCCGGTTGTATACCTTATCGAAGCTCGATTCCTCGCCCGTCGATGCCTCCGTCTACACTTCACCCCGCAAGACTCGAGGTCAAGATGGTTCGCTACTCCTTTCTTGTGGGGCTCTTTGATCCCCGACTGCACGCCAGTTTATCCCGAAGTTTGCAGTCCCTTACGGTCGAGCCTCTGCTTGAAGGGTGCGCCGAATGTCCAGCCTTTCTCGGCACCACACTGGCCTAGGCTCGGTCCTCGTTGTATTCCTCCATCCACGTCGTCTGGATGCGCTCGAGTTTGGCCTCGTTCGACTTCAGCGGGTCGTCATCGAAATCGTCAAGCTCGGTGATCCATTTGTGCAGATCGGTGAAGCGGATGGTGGCGGGATCGAGATCGGGGAATTTTTCGTGAAGTGCGAAGGCGATATCGTCCAGGGTGTTCCAGTTCAATTTAGCCATCGACGGGGGTTCCTTTCAACGCCGTGCCCACCGCGCGATTGATGATGATTTCCGCGAGTTTCTGAGTGGCCACGTCCAACTGATCGATTTTGGCGCGAATGAGCGCATGGTCGTCGCCATGGTAAACGACGAGCAGTTCATTGACGGCACGATCGATTGCGGCGCGCTCTTCTTCGGATAATTCGAAATAACCCGGCTCTTTGCGCGCGCGCTCGGTGGCGGACAGCACCGCGTCGGCTTCCACCTGCGCCTCGCGGACCTGACGCGCGGCGAAATCCTCCGCGGCTTTCTCGAAGGATTCCAGAATCATGGCTTCCACCTGCTCGTCGGTGAGGCCGTAGGAGGGTTTTACCTCTACGCTGTGCTCCTTGCCGGTGCGCAGATCGCGGGCGGTGACGTTCAGAATTCCGTTGGCGTCGATCAAGAAGCGCACTTCGATGCGCGCGAGGCCCGCGGGCATCGGCGCGATGCCCTTCAGATCGAAACGCGCGAGGCTCCGGCAGTCTTTCACCAATTCGCGCTCGCCCTGCACCACGTGAATCAGAACGTTGGTTTGGCCGTCGACGCCGGTGGTGAATGTTTCGGTGGCGGAAGCGGGGATGGTCGAGTTGCGATGAATCAGCTTCGAAACCAATCCTCCCATGGTTTCGATTCCCAGGGACAGGGGGGTCACATCGAGCAGCAGATGATCCTTCACATCGCCCGAGAGAATTCCGGCCTGCACGGCTGCGCCCAAGGCAACCACTTCATCGGGATTCAACTCGGTGTGCGGCCGGGCACGAAACAGCTTTTCGACTTCGGCGCGCACCAGCGGAATGCGCGTCGAGCCGCCCACCATCACCACTTCGTCGATTTCGTCGACCTGAAGTTTAGAATCCTCCAGACACGCGCGGCACCGCGTGAGAGTCCGTTCGACGATCGGCTGGATCAGCCGGTCGAATAAATCGATAGCGATGTTGCGCTGGTAGCGCTTGCCCCCGTACTCCAGATCGATGGTGGCCTGGGGAACGAACGACAGCTCTTCCTTGGCTTGGATCACGGCCCGGCGCAGAAGCTGCACGGCGGCGCTATCGCCGGAGAGATCCTCGCCCCATTCGCTGCGAATATCCTCCAGCGAGATAGCGAGCAGCAGGTGATCGATATCGTCGCCGCCCAAATGCGTATCGCCGTTGGTGGCAAGCACCTCGAAAATTCCATCGTGCAGACGCAGGATGGAAATATCGAACGTTCCTCCGCCCAGATCGTAAACCGCGACGACTCCTTGTTTGCGCTTGTCGAGGCCGTAAGCGAGCGCGGCGGCCGTCGGTTCGTTCACCAGGCGCAGGACTTCCAGCCCGGCGATGCGGCCGGCGTCTTTAGTGGCCTGGCGCTGCGCGTCGTTGAAATACGCCGGCACGGTAATTACGGCCTGCGTTACCGTTTCCCCGAGCGCGGCTTCGGCGTCCAGCTTCAATTTGCGCAAGATGTGCGCGGAGATCTCCGGCGGCGTCATTACCGCCTCGCCCAGACGCAGCCGCAGCACCGATTCGCTAGCTTCGGCGACGCGAAAGGGAAATAGCTTCAACTCGTCTTGAATATCGGCGAGGCCGCGACCCATCAGGCGTTTCACGGAATAAACGGTTCGCTCGGGATGCGAAATCAAGGCTTCGCGCGCATCGCGCCCGGCGAACACTTCGCCCGACGGCTTGACCGAAACCACGCTGGGAACGATGCCGGACAAGATCCGCGGCCCGGTCAGCTCCATCACCGCCACCAGGCTGTTGGTGGTTCCGAGATCGATGCCGACGATTTTCCCGGCCGTCTGGCTCAAATCCCGATTGCCGAAATCAATTTGCGGCATTGCTGTGCGAAGTTCCTGGGACATTCAGTTCCTTGTTGGCGTCGCGAACCAGATTGGAAATATAACGGCGCCGGCTTAGCGCTTGTTGGATCTCATCCAGAATTTCCCTGCTTTGCGACAGGTCATAGCCAGCGAACAGTTCTTGAAGCTCGGCATCGATTTGCGCGAGCATGCCCGCGAAACGGTCCCGCGCCGATTCCAGATCGCGACGCGCGGAGTTGTCGCCCTCGCGCAATTCCTCCATCATCAGGTTCAGATCGAAGACTTCCTCCAGAAGCTCGGGCGGAGGATCCTTGGAAAGCTCGAGGCCGTGTTGCTTCAGGAAATATTCCGCGCGCGAGGCAGGCTCGCGCAAGGTGCGGAAGGCGTCGTTGAGGAGCGCGGTCATATCCAAGGCGCGCTCGCGCTCGAGCGGATTGGCGTGAATGAAGCGGTCGGGATGCCACAGGCGGCTGCGGCCGTAGAAACGCTGCTTGAGATCCTCCGGATCGAGCGAGAGCTTGGGTTCCAGACCGAGGACTTGGTAGTATTCCATTATCGGCGGGGCTGAAATCCACAGCGGGGCTGGAATCCACGCCCCGATGGGTGGAGCTGAAATCCACTCGTCATCACGCCGAAAAAGACGTGCCGCAGCCGCAGCTCTTCTTGGCGTGAGGATTGTCGAAAACGAAGCCGGAGTGGATCAGCGAGTCCTTCCAGTCGAGCGTCATGCCGTCCAGGAAGACCATGCTCTTGGGATCGATGAAGACCTTGACGTCCTCGAAATCCAAAACATTGTCGGTGGGCCGCGGTTTGGGATCGAATTTGAACAGATAGCTCAAACCGGAGCAGCCACCGCCGAGAACGCCCAAGCGCAGCCCTCCCGAGACGCCTTCGCGGTGGAACGCTTGGCGGATCTTTTCGACGGCCTTAGGAGTGACGGTGACCATAATTGACAACCGCCGGAGGGCGGACTTTAGTCCTCGCGGGACTTAGTCCCGCTGGTGGGAAGCGAGGCTAAAGCCTGCCTTTTTTTAAAGGCGGCTGAAGCCCGCCCTCCACGTCTACGCGTTGACGGTGGCCGGTGCGCGGGTTTCCACCTTCTTCTTGTAATCGCCGATCGCCGCGCGGATGGCGTCTTCGGCGAGAACGCTGCAGTGGATCTTCACCGGTGGCAGGCTTAGCTCATTGACGATATCGGTGTTCTTGATCTCCAACGCTTCGTCCACGGTCTTGCCGCGTAGCCACTCGGTGGCCAGCGAAGAACTGGCGATGGCGCTGCCGCAGCCGAACGTCTTGAACTTCGCGTCCTCAATGACGCCGGTGTCCGGATTCACTTTCACCTGAAGCTTCATCACGTCGCCGCACTCCGGCGCGCCGACCATCCCGGTGCCGACGTTGGGATCGGATTTGTCGAGCGAGCCGACGTTCCGGGGATTGTTGTAATGGTCAAGAACCTTATCTGAATACGCCATCTTGTCTCCTCTCCCTTAATGCGCGGTTAATGCGCGGTCCATTGGACCTTGGTCAAATCGATTCCTTCTTTGTGCATTTCATACAACGGCGAAAGCTCGCGCAGTTTCTTCACCACATCGATGACTTTCGCGCAGACATAATCCACTTCCTCCTCCGTATTGAAGCGGCCCAAACCGAAACGGATGGAGGAATGCGCCAGATCGTCGCCGGCGCCCAGCGCTTTCAAGACGTAGCTGGGCTCGAGCGTGGCGGAAGTACAGGCGGAGCCACTGGAGACAGCGACATCGTTGATTCCCATCAGCAAGCTCTCGCCCTCCACATAGGCGAAGCTGATGTTGAGATTGTTCGGCAGCCGATGCTCCGTGGTTCCGTTGATGTAAACCTCGTCGAGCCCGGCGAGCAAACGGTCCTTCAATTTATCGCGCAGATACGCGAGGCGCTTGGATTCCTCGGGCATTTCCTTTTGCGCAAGCTCGCAGGCCGCTCCCAGGCCCACGATTCCGGGAACATTCAGAGTGCCGGATCGCATGCCGCGCTCATGTCCGCCGCCGTCGATCTGCGCCGTCAACTGAACGCGGGGATTACGGCGCCGCACGTACAGCGCCCCCACTCCCTTCGGCCCATACATCTTGTGGGCGCTGATAGAAGCGATATCGATGTTGTCTTTATTTACGTCGACGGGAACTTTGCCTACCGCCTGGGTGGAATCCGTGTGGAACAGAACGCCGCGTTCCCGCGCGATCTTACCGATCTCCGCGACCGGTTGCAGCACGCCAATTTCGTTATTGGCGTACATGATCGTGATGAGGATTGTTTTATCGGTGATCGCCGCTCGAAGCTGATCCAGATCGATCAACCCGTTTTGCTGTACCGCCAGATAGGTGACGCGGCCGCCTTCTTTCTCCAACCGTTTGCAGGTGTCGAGCACGGCTTTGTGCTCGGTGGCGGCCGTAATAATATGGTTGCCCTTTTCGGCGTACATCTCGAAGACGCCCTTGATCGCCAGGTTGTTCGACTCGGTGGCGCCGCTGGTGAACACGATTTCCTTGGCCGTCGCGCCGATAAGGGAAGCGATTTGCTTGCGTGCTTTTTCCACCGCTTCTTCGGCCTCCCAGCCGAAGCTGTGATTGCGGCTCGCGGCGTTGCCGAAAGTGGTAGTGAAGTAGGGACGCATGGCCTCGAACACCCGCGGATCCACGGGCGTGGTGGCATGGTTATCCATGTAGATCGGAAGTTTCATGGCGTTTCAGATCCCATCGTTGGTTGGATGCTCGCGACTATTGCTTGGATGCGGGGCGCTTGGATGCCGGGTGCTTGGATCGCGGGAAATTGCATGTCATCGCCCGAAAGACTGGGGCCGGAAAGATCAGCGATGCTGATTCCGGAAAGCAGCCGCAGGATGCCTTCATGAACCTTGCGCAACGGCTTCCGGACTGGACACAGAGCGCTTTGGAGGCATTCCACCTGGCCTTCGTGCTCGGTGAAGCAATGGGTCAGGATGATGGGGCCGTCAATGGTCCGGATCACTTCCAGGGCGCTGATTTCCCGGGCGTCGCGGCTTAGCCGATAGCCGCCATTGGTTCCCTGCTCGGAAATCAAAAGACCGGCGCGAGCCAATTTTTGCAATACTTTAGATAGCAGCGGCAGGGGGATGCGGTAGGCTTCCGCGATATCTTTCGCCGAGGCGCTGGGGTGGAAGCCGCGCACGCCCGCCAAGTGGCACAGGGCGATCAGCCCATAATCTGCCTTTTTGGTTAGCTTCAGCATGGATTCGTGAACGGACCAGCCCTCTAGGACCTTTTTGGTCCTAGATTTAGAATACCTTGCGGCGGGACATCTGTCAACTTCCAAGAATTATCCAATGGAGATGATCATGGAACGCGAACCGGTTTCCAATACAAGATGATCATGAAAGAGTAGGCGGATCTTGCGTTCTGCGGCCGCTGCGCGGCCTCCTCATCCGGAATTCTCAGATCCTCTTGTATTGGAAACGAATCCTCGTTTTATGATCCTTCTCGGATTGGAAAATGCTCTTCGAAGGGCGGATTGGCGGTCGGGCAGGTTTGGCCACCAAACGAAACCACTGCCTCGGCGCTGCGATCTCAATATACGGATGTTGGGAAGGGTTTCGCTTGCGGTTGCGCTTTCTGGTTCTCTTTCAGCTCAGATTGCGGCCGTTTTGACGGAACGAACCCAATCGGCCTTCGACTCCTATGTTCAAAGTGCTGAAAGGAAAATGGATTGGCAGCCGGCCCTAGAGCCTAAGGAGGGCATGGTCCAAGTTTCGACTTGGGGAGGAAAAGCTTCCACGGCGGTGAACCGAGGGCTGATCCACGATTGGGTCGCTGGAGTAGAAGTGCCCGGGGCGTCTGTAAAACAGGCATTGGCGATGTTTCAGGATTACGGCGATTACCCAAAGATTTTCGCTCCCGAGGTGACGGAGGCGAACGTTCTAAGCCAGTCCGGCAACTTCTGGGAGGTTCATCTGCGGCTGCAACGCAAAAATGTGGTGACGGTGGTGCTGGATACCGACTACGAAATCGAATACAGGCCCCTCGAAAAAGGGCAGTGGGCGATTATTTCGCGTTCGACGCGGATCTCGGAAGTCGATAAGGGCGAGACGCTCCCGCCGGGAACCGGCAACGGCTTCCTGTGGGGGCTGAATACTTATTGGCTACTCGTGCCGCGACCCGGCGGTCTCTATATGGAGTGCCGAACGATCTCGCTTTCTCGCGATATCCCGGCCGGGCTGGGGTGGTTGATCAAACCGATGGTTCACAGCGTCTCGCGCGAGTCGCTTCGCGAAATGGTGGAAGAGGCCCGGCGCGGCCTTGGCTCATCGCGCGGCTAACTCACGCGATCATAGGCGATGTAATAGCCGCTGGCGGTTGCATTGCGGCCGGGGTCATACGCGAGAACCGCGGAGTTCGGCGATCATATGGGACTGATCGAAGTAACCACCGGCTGCTGCGGTCTCCGCCAAGCGTGACCCGAGTTGAGTGACACGAGGACCGAGCAGGGCCGATGTTCGCGATAGCATGCGCGGGGAGGGGGCAGCAAATCCGGTAGTTTTCATTTTTTCTATCTTTGTGAATCTTGAAACGGTTAGGATTTGAACATGGAATCTATAGCAAACACCATTCTTGCCCTGGAGCGAGCCGCACTCGACCGCTGGGGAAACGGCGACCCGGACGGCTTCTTGGAACTCGTCGCGCCAGATGTCTCCTATATCGACCCCGTTCAGCAAAGGCCGCTCCGTGACGGAGCGGAGTTGACGGAGCTATACGACCAGCTCCGAGGCGCGATCGATATCGAATCGAGCGAGATTGTGAATGCTCGCGTGCAAGAGGCGGGTGATGTCGCGGTGCTGTCATTCCAGTTCTTCAGCCGTGGGAGCGAGGGTTCGATGAACTGGAATGCCACCGAGGTCTATCAAAAATTGCCGGAAGGCTGGCGGATTATTCATACGCACTGGTCCTACGTGCAGCCGGAGCTGGCTTAGAGTCGTGGTCTCCCTGCTTCGCGCACTATCCCACAACGATGGCCCTCCTGATCAATTGCGCCTGCTTGTCAATTCCTCAGGCCTCGTCCCCTGTAGCAGGCGCTGGGATTTCCATTTCCGGCGAATCCTCACATTCGAGAGAACGGATTAAAATGGGATTGCTCCGTAAGCGGCTCCACGCTTCCGCACCGGGTGCCGTCAGGTATGCCAGGAGGCGAGCATGCGACTCAAATTTGCCGGATCCTATTACTTCCTGATCGCCCTCGCGGCGACAGCCAGCGCCCAGACCAACGGGGTGTTCCACTTCGAGCACACTCAAGATACAAAGAGCGCCCAGGAAATGGCAACGGCGATCCGAACCGTGCTTGACATCCCGCAGGCCAAGGTGTCCGACGACAACCCGCCTTCCACACTCACGTTGGGTGGAACGGCTGACCAGATCAAAGCCGCCGCCTGGCTCTTCACGCAACTGGATCAGGCTGAACCGGTCGGGAGCATGCGCGAATATCAGCTCCCAGCCGGCACTGACAACATCGCGCGTGTCTACTACGTCACCAACGCGCAAACCATCCAGCAATTTCAGGAGGTCGCCACCGCCATCCGCACGATCGCCGATATCCGCCGCCTGTACACCTACAATCTGCAAAAAGCCATCGTCGCACGCGGTTCCTCGGACCAGATGAGCTTCTTCGACTGGCTTCTACCCCTGATGGACCGGCCCGTCGACGCGAAGCCGCAACATTCGATTTCAGGACAGTACACGACGCCCGATCCGCTCGACGGCCCCACGTCGCGCATTTTCTACGTCGGATACGCTCCCAGCGTAAAGGATTTTCAATCCCTGGCCACAGGTCTGCGCACCATCGCCCAATTCCGGCGCGTGTACACCTATAACGCGGCACAGGCGATCGCGCTTCGCGGCACTGAGAGCGAGTTGAGCATGGCCGAGTGGCTCTTCAACGTCCTGGATCAGCCCGGCAATGAGCCGGCTTCCGGCCTCTTCAGAGCCGCTGGCGCCGACGATGTTGTGCAGGTGTTCGACCTGTCCCAAGCTAAGGCCGGCCAGGACTTGCCCAATGTGGTGTCCCAGATCCGCAGTTCCACCGGCAATCAGTATGCGTTCAGCTTTGGCTCACGAAGCATCATGGTGCTGCGCGGTACTGCCGCACAGATGGCCGCCGCCGAGCATCTGGTGGGGCAGTTGAGTCAGCCCTAAGAGCTTTCAGCGATCGGCATTCAGCTTCCGACGCAGTGCGGTCAGTATTCGGTCCCCGCATAGCGCGCGACTGCTGCCATCGGCCTGAAGATCGAATCCAGCCCTAAGGTTCAGCGGGCTCTTCGCAGCAAAGAACGCTACGCAATCCTTCGGTATCGCGGTCATTCTGTAGCTGGGCCTGCCGCGCGGCGTCGTTATTCGTCGCCGTTTTCGACTCTCCCGGTTCGGCCATTGAACGCCTGGAAGGTGTTGTCGCCGGCCACCGACGCCCGAGGAAGCTTTCGCCGGGCAAGAAGAACAGGAGCGAGTTCGGCAGGTTCTCGCAAGTATCGGCCGGCGCCATGCCGAGTTATTGGTCTTGCGGAATCAGGGTTTCAGCTACGAGGAACTGGCGGCAGGCCTCAGTCTGAATCCCGCATCTGTTGGGACGCTTCTCAGCCGGGCGCAGCAGGCGTTCAGAAAGGAGTACACGCGACGCTATGGAACAAGAACACTTGACTCGAAATAATCAATCAGACACCGGCTCTTGGGTTGACGAACAGCTTGCGGCGCTCGAGCCGGAGGACAATTGGGAACCGGATATCCAGCGCGGCCCCTCGCTGCTCGATGAGCGCCGTAGCGAGAAACGCAGGGTTGGGCGAAGATGGGTCTGGGCCGGCGCGATGGTCGCCGCGACGTTTCTCCTGGCCATGGCCACCCCCCTCACCCGAGCGTTTGCGCAGCGATGCCTTTCCGCCTGTGTGAGCGAAACCAGCAGGGTCGGCCAGTTGCTGAACTTGCGCGTCTCCGGTCCAATTACTAGCGGGGCGTTGATAGAACCTCAGAACCGAAAGCCTGCGCCGGATTTCACTCTGAACGATTCCACCGGCGCCCCGGTGACGCTCTCGGCGTTTCGCGGCCAGGTGATGCTGCTGAACTTTTGGGCGACATGGTGCGCCCCGTGCAGAGTAGAAATTCCCATGCTCATGGAACTTCAAAGGGCCCACCGCGACGGCAGGTTTGCCGTCCTCGGCGTCGCTCTGGACGACGCCGGATGGAAGGCGGTCAAACCCTACGTACAGGAGAGGAAAATCGATTACCCCGTACTGGTTGCAGACGACAGAATCGCCGATCTATTCGGTGGTTTGCAGGCAGTGCCCACCACCCTGATGATCGATAAACAAGGCCGCGTAGCGTCTACGCATCTTGGGCTGTTGCAAAAGAGCGAGTGCGAGAACATCGTCAATCTGTTGCTCAATGAGCGGTGATCCATTGGCGTTTACGCCGCGCGCGTCTTCATCGTAAATTGAAGCATGAAGACGATTTCGTCCAAAGAACTGATTCGCACACCGATCTTCCATGTCACCATGGATCGCGCCCTCGATCCCGACGGCTTCGAAATCAAACGCGCGATTGTGCAGCACGGAGGCTCGGCGGTCATGATGCCCGTAGACGATCGCGGGCGCATTCTCCTGGTCCGGCAATACCGGCTGCCCGCTCGGGCGTATTTGTGGGAGCTTCCCGCCGGACGCGTCGATGAGGGAGAAACGCCGCTACAGGCGGCGCGACGAGAGCTCGTCGAAGAGACCGGTTACCGGGCGCGGAATTGGAAAAAGCTCGCGGTGTTTTATCCAAGCCCCGGATTTCTCGCCGAGAAGATGACCATCTATCTCGCCACCGGGCTAACAGAGGGCGAAATGAAGCCGATGGAAGACGAGCGCATTGAGACGCGCTGGTTCGCCGCCGCCGAACTCGACCGCATGATCGAACAAGGCCAGATCCTGGATGCCAAGACCCATATCGGATTTCTGAAATGGCAGCGATATTTCGCGGGTAAATCGTCGAGGTAGAGCGTAGCGGTTCAAATATTTACCGGAATCCGATTCCACGAACGACTACCCCCAAAGCTCTCACATCCCCGGGAACCGAGAAGGTCTTATCCACTGCGAGGGCCACGACCACGCTGCCCGAAACCGAAGCGGCCGGCGCGGAGACGGAGTAAAGGCCGGGGCCGGGGATTTGCTTGTCGATGGTCAAGACTCCGTTCATCGAGACACGCAGACGCCTGGCGGGAGCGTTGTCCGATACATAGAAGGAAATTTTGAGCGGCGTGGCCTGGACGGGCGCTTTCAACAGCAGCTTCGCTTCGCCCGACATCCAGCCATCCGACGAAAGTCCGGAGACGATTTGCGGGGCAGCGGCCGGGTCTCGCGGATCCAGGTAAGCGAGGCGCGGCTCGATCGCGATTTCCGCGCGAACGCGATCAATGGGACCACGCGAAATTTCGAACGGCAGAAATCCGCTGCCCGCGGAATACGCGGATCGTCCATTAAGAGAGATCAGCCGCAACGGGATGCGGGAAGAAATTTCCGATTCGCTGATAGGCGCGAGCGGCACGCCCGCCGGCAACGGATTGCCCAATTCGCTGGTCACGACGATTTCGCCGGGTTGAACCAATTGATTCTTGGCGAGCGGCAAGCCGCCCTGGTCCTCCAGATACCAACGCAATCCCCAATCCGCATTGATCCACACGCGGCGCGCGCCGGTCTGACGCGAGAGATTATTGGCTAAATCGCGATAGGCGCTCCAGTGCCGGTAATTCACTGCGGCCAGCGTCAACCCAAGGCTTAGTTGTAAGACGAACCCGGCGGCGGCCAGGCGCGTCGGAACAGCCTCTGCCAGCAGGATCGCAAGTGGCGCAGCGACCGGCAGCAAATACCGCGCGGAGCCGACGAAGAACACGGCGGCCGCACAAGCGAAGAAGATGACCACCCACCAGCCCAGCCATCCCTGGTTGAGGCACCACGCCAGGAGCCAGACGCCGCAAGCGAACGAAATCCAGAACAGCGGGTTGGGATTGAAGATGGCGGCTCCGATCGCGGCGGCGATCGCCACGATCCACTGCCAACGTTGAGACTTCCAGATTGCGCCGAAGACGATCAGCGGCGAAATGATCCAGCCCAGATGAACGATGAGCACAATAGCCGCGTGCGCCTTGCGTTTCAACGACTCGAAATCGTATGAGTGCAAATAGCCCGCGAGAACGGACGCGGGTAAGGCTCCGGTCGCGGCGCGTTCCCAAATCTGCCAGGCCGCCAGAATCGTGGGCGCAGCGAACACGGCCAGCCATCCAGGCAACCATCGGGGGCGTTTGCGCCACAGAAAGATGGCCAGGATCGGCGTGAGAAATACCGCTTGATAGGCCGCCAGAGCCGCGAGAGCGGAGGCGGCTGCGGAGGCCAAAAGTGCAAGGCCGGAAGCGCGATCCACGGCTATGACGAACAGCGCGATCGCGGCCATCCAGAACGCCAAAAACGGCAGATCGGCCTCCAGCGAATTCCCGTTGATCACGAACGCCGGCGCGGCGCAGAACAGCAACGTCGCCAGCGCCGGCCGCGTCGAAAACCGCCGCGCGAGCGACCACATCGCCGCCGCCGCGATGATCGAGAAAATCACGTAGGCCAAATGAAACGGCACTTCACGCACTATCCCTTCGAGCGCCAGGAGCCCCGCTAGAATCCAGCTATTGAGCGGAGGATGAGATTGCCCGCGCATATCGACCCGATCGCCCAGGAACAGGTAGTGCGTGTGCGCAGGATGGCGCGGCTCGATCTGTGCGTGTTCGGCGCCGTAGAGGTAATACAGATCGTCGCCTTGAACCGGCTGACGAAGGAAAGGCACGCGCAGCGCAAGCGCAAGAGCCGCTACCCAAAGGAACTGCTTCACCACAGCACAGGAACGCCGGGCTGGAGCGCCCACACCTCGGTTTCCGGAATGTCGCGGATCAGCTCGCGGAGCTCTTCAGGCCGGCCGATGAGCGCCGGAAACGTGCCGAAATGGATCGGAATCACCCGGCGGACATTGAGCATGCGGCAAGCCAGCGCCGCTTCGCGCGGGCCCATCGTGTAGAAATCGCCGATGGGAAGAAACGCAAGCTCGGGATGATACAGGCGCGCGATGAGCTGCATGTCTGAGAAGACAGTGGTATCGCCGGCGCAGTAAATGGACCGACGATCGGGCAGGCGAACGATGAAGCCCGCCGGCTCGCCGCCGTAGATCATGCGATCTCCGTCCATGATTCCGTTGCTATGCACGGCGTGCGTCATGGTCACCGAGACGGGACCAATTGTGGCCGTTCCACCCTTGTTCATGCCCACTGTGTTTTTCGCGCCTTTCGATTCGAGCCAGAGGGCCGTTTCGACAATCGTGACGATGGGCGGTGCGAACTGTTTCGCTACCGGCAGAACGCCGCTGATGTGATCGAAGTGGCCGTGAGTCAGGAGAATGACATCCACGCGATCAAGCTGGTGATTCTTAGGATAGGCGGGATTCCCTTCGATCCATGGGTCCACCAGCACGACTTCGCCGCCGGGAAGGCGAAGGGTAAAGGTCGCATGCCCAAGCCAGGTGATTTCGATCATCTCTCGATTTTATACGGTTGGCGGCCTAGGATTACCCCTTGATGTATTCCGAAATCAGGGAACATTGAGAACCGGAGCGCCGTACACGGTCGATGAAGGGGTGAAACCTCCATGCCTCCGCAGAATCGGCTGGGCATTTGCGCTTTGGCCGCGTTTCTGACAACCCATCTCTGCGCCCAGGGTCCCGCCCAATGGAAAGATCCGTCGGGCCATAGGATACGGTTCGTGAGAGTCGAAAGGAACGTCCGGTTGGAGGTGCTGGATTGGGGCGGGCGCGGAAAGCCAATAATCCTTCTGGCCGGAGGCGGTCAAACGGCTCATATATTTGACGATTTCGCACCAAAGCTCGGTGCGGGCTGGCATGTCTACGGTATTACCCGGCGCGGATACGGTTCGTCGGGCTATTCAGCGACGAACGTTAACGCGCACAACGCATTCGCTGTGCGCGTCAACGCTTCGGGTGACAGCTTCGGCGATGACGTATTCGCAGTGATAGATGCCCTCAAACTCAAGCGTCCGATCCTGATCGGGCATTCCATTGCCGGCGCAGAACTCAGTTCGGTGGCAAATAACCATCCCGGGCGGATTGCGGGTCTGGTTTACCTGGATGCCGCCCATAGTTATGCCTTCGACAATGGCCAGGGAGCGGATGCTCGTGAGATGCAAGCACTCCGAGGACCCCAACCCCCGCCACCAGAACCAGCGGATTTGGCCAGCTTTACCGCACTCCAGAAATACTTTGAGCGCGTGGACGGGTTCCGATTTCCAGAGGCAGAACTGCGTGAGGAATGGGAATCGACGGCCGGCGGAAGGGTTATTAAGCAACGCGACTTTCCGGGCAACGCGATGTTGTTCTCCCTGTTCATGAATCCAAGGAAGTACACCAATATACCGGTACCTGCGCTTCTCATTTTTTCGAACCCACATAGTCAAGGTGCTTGGGTCGAAGGCAGCACTGATGCTTCGGTGCGGGCAGCGGCGGATGCCTATTCGGCTGCTTTAGCAGCGTTGACCGACAAGCAGGAGAAGGCCGTTAAGGATACAGTACCCGCAGCCCATGTGGTGACGCTGCCCAATGCGGATCATTTCATATTTCTGTCGAACGCTGCGGACGTTTTGCGCGAGATCCGCGGGTTTCTCGCGGGCCTGGATTAGCAGCGCACGATTTCAACCTCCAAGCTGTCAGCTATCAGCTCTCAGCTATCAGCCCAAGGCTGACGGCTGATAGCTCTGTACAGTCGTGTCCATGGGCAGGGCGCGCCCGTTGTCGCGGTATTCGGTTGTTACTTCTTCGCTCCGACAATCCCTATCGCGAAGTAGTTCACCACTTTTGCCTCGTTGCGAGCCATTTCGTAATAGGCCGCACGCAGCAACTGATCCTTGCGATTGAGCAGCGTCTCGCGGATGGTTTGCTGCACGTTGGGATCGCTTAGCGCGCGCTGGCCGGCCGGCTCCTTGGTGATCACTTTCAAGATCCGGTAACCTTCCTCAGTGTGGATGATTTTGGTGTTTTGGCCGGGTTGAAGCCCCATGATCGTCTTCCGCAATTCGACGTTCGCCCTGTCCAGAGTCGATTCGGCGATGAAACCCAAGTCACCGCCGTTCTGCGCCGACGCGGCATCTTCGGAAAAATTCTTCGCCAGCATCGAGAAATCTTCGCCCTGACTCACGCGCTGATATAGCTGCTGGATCTTGTTCCGCGCCTGCTCCTCACTTTGCGCTTTGTCGTTTTTCAAGTTGTGCACGTTCGGATCGGGCAGGGGCGTGACCAGAATCTGCGCCATGTGAATCTGCGGCTCGGCGAGATTGAAGTTGTTCTTGTTCGAATTGTAGAACTCCGTGATGTCGTTGTCGCTGATGCTGATTTGGGAAGTGATTTCCTTGTTGAACAGCTTTTGCACGGTCAGATCGCGGCGAAGCTGAGCCTTTAGCTCCTCGGCGGTGACTTTGCGCGAAGCCAATTGCTTTTGAAATTCTTCCTGCGTATAGGGCGATTTCATTTCCGTGAATTTCGCGTCCACGTCGGAATCCACCGCCAGTAACCCCATCTTTTCCGCCCGTTGCAACATGATTTCGTTGTCGATGAGCGTGCGCAACACTTCCAGCCGCTGAATCACAACCTGATCGTCATTGGGGCGTTCGTTCAATGCGCCGAATTGCGATTCGTACTGTTTATCGAGCTCCGCGTAGGTGATGGAGCGGCCATTCACCGTCGCGGCGACATTGGCGGGCGCGGACGATCCGCAGGAGCTCAAAAAAATCGTGGGGCCGATCAAAAGCAACAGCAAACGGTTCATGACGCGAAGCTTCATTCTAGCGTCTGTCGCGGCGAGCTCCGGCTGGGGCTGAAAATTGGAGGTGTGCCAGAATGATTTTCATGCCAGAGATCCAGCGTGACGGCTGGAAGACCGTGCGCGTTCCGGCGTCCAGCGCGAACCTTGGTCCGGGCTTCGACGCGCTGGCGTTGGCTCTGGATCTTTATCTGGTGTGCCGCTTCCGGCCCGCACCCGCGCTCTCGATTCAAGTGCGCGGAAGAGACGCGCGGCTGATCCCGGCGCTGGAAGAGAATTTGATCTGGCAGACGGCTCTGCGCGTCGCCGCGGATACGGCCTCGAATATGCCCGCCATCGAGCTGGAAATCGACAACGACATTCCCGTCGGAAAAGGCTTAGGATCGAGCGCGGCGGCGTTGGTGGCCGGCGTAGTGATTGCCAGCCAGGTCCTGGATCTGGGATGGGACACCGAGCGGGTATTGCACGAGGCGGCCTATATTGAAGGCCATCCCGACAATGTCGCGGCTTGCGCGCTGGGATCGATCGTCGCGAGCGCCATCGATTCGGAAGGCATCGCGCGCGCCGTGCGTATGGAACTGCATCCCCATTACCGCGTGGCGGTGGTGGTGCCGGATTTTGTCGTGCCCACGGTGGAGGCGCGCCGCGTTCTCCCCGAAATTTACTCGCGCGACGACACCATCTTCAACGTGCAACGAAGCGCGTTGCTGATCGCGGCGTTGACGCGTGGCGCCACCCAGGCGTTTCCGGCGGCGCTCGAAGATCGCCTGCACCAGCCGTATCGCTTCAATCTCGTTCCCGGCCTCGATGAGATTACGCGTCTACGCGCGCCGGGATTGCTGGGATGCGCACTGAGCGGCGCCGGGCCATCGATCCTCGTCTTTCACGAGCGCGGATCGGAAGAAGTCTGCGAGCAGGTGCGCACCATTTTCGCCACCCATGGAAGAAATTCCGAGATCGCTTGCTGCCGCGTTGCGGGCAAGGGCTTCGAGGTCTTTCTTTAGTCGCACGCTGTCAGCATTCAGCATTCAGGTATCAGCTTTCAGCGATCAGCCTACGGCTGGATTCGATCTTTGAGACGACGGCCAACAATCACGCAGAGCTGTCGCAGCGTGCTATCGAGATGAAACGAATGCCGACCGCCCCGCTTCAGGAGCTGAACGCTGATCGCTGAAGGCCGAAAGCTCCTATCCTCAAGATTTCAAGTATCCTTGGCTATGTTTAAGACGAGGGGCTTGCAAACTCCCCTCAATACAATATGCCGGATTTGCGCTGCCGAAGTTCCGCGATTACCTCGCCCGTCGGGGTCGACGTGGAGGCGAGAGGTCTGATTCCAATGTAACTGCGGAACCAAAGCCGGTCGACATCGATCCGGTACTCGCGTTCTCCCGCGGTCCGGGAGAATGTCACCTGGAATGGGCCATAGGCGGAGTCGAAGCTGACAACCTCCTGGCCAGGAGGCGTCGCGCCAGGTAAGCGCACAACGAGCACAGTTCTGCACGATTCTGCGCTGCTGCCGGTGCATTTCCGGTAATTGGATTCACCGGTCAGACCCGGAATGTGTCCTAAGTCGATCGCGCTGCCAAATTGTCGCTTCCAGAACTCCGGATCGATGGCAGGCCGTTCCGCGGGCACAAGGATCTGGTACGGACCTACGGCCTTCGCTTGCCGGTAGTGCTCCGCGATGTACTGGTATATAAGGGGAAGCCTACTGATCTGGGGCACTCCGTCGAAGGAAGTGTCAGAAGGATTCCAGAGGACAAAGCGCGGCCGGCGTTCCTGGAGCCACGCGAGAACGCGCTCTTGCTCGTTCAGAGGCGAACCGTTATAGGTGTTAGACATGTATGGCGGGTCCTGACCGGCCAGGATATAAAACACCGCGTCATCTCCAAGCACATAGATGGTTTCCCGCGAATTCCATCCATACTCATCTCTTAGGGTATTGAGGGCCGCCTTTTCGGCAGTAAATCCCGCAATTTGATCCGGCTCATATTGTTGGGCGTTCACGCTCCGGATCTCCGCCCGTTCCACCGCCAGCATCGTCGAATCGCCCGCAATTATTTTGGGAGCCTCCGCCACAGTCCGTGCCATACCACCCGCGCCTCCGCGGTACTGGGCGAATCCGAGGACAAATCCCACAAATGACGCGAGAGCTATTGTTTGAGCCCTTGTTCTCCGCCGCCACACCCCGACGAAATACAACAGCATGGCAAGATAGGGATAGATCTGCAGTTGCTCCAGGATGTACGGTCGCACGATCTCCTTCTGCATCGCCATATATCCGGTGACGCCCAGCAACAGCATCGCCAGTGTCACTGCGTCAAGACGATTGCGTTTCCTGCACCACGCATAAAAGCCGATCACGAGCACAAAGAAGGGCATCATGAACACGGTATTCGGGCCGAGAGATGGGAATGTCCAATCCACTACGCTGGTACTGGACGCTACATAGGCTGACATCACTGGCAAGCTCAGTTGAAACCGGATATATCCCGGGAGCATTCCCTTGATTCCCCAAAAAACTATAACGGGAGTCAGCCCCGCCAGCGCAGGCAAACCGATGATCCTCAAGCGCTGCATCGCGACACTCCACACAGAAGCGCGAACGGAATTCCAGCCGCGCCACGCTCCGCGCTCCGGCCATGCCGCAAATAGCGTGTCCACAAGGATGGCGGCGCCGGCATAAACCACCTGCGCCGGCTCGTAAAGCGCCACCAGCCCGATGAGAACTGCAAATGGGGCTTGCTTACGCCATTCAAAATGGTCTAAATACCGGAGGACCGCGTAAAACAGAATGAGCGCCGCGGCGAAACCATAGCGATACCATTCCTGGAACTCATTTAGCCAGATAGGAAGAAGCGCCAGTAAGAAGACCAACAAGGAAATCCGGGTCTCACCTATGACAAACTGCATACCTAAATACAGGAGCCAAAGGAGCAGCACCTCACTTGCCCATATCACTAGGGGTCCGACGGGGAACGGCAAGTGATACAAATAAAGACCGGAATAGGTATACCAGAAATCGCGAAACGGTAGCCTGCCCTTCTTAATCAAGTAGTCCCATAGGACGAAAACCTGTGTGTCCCAGTTGTCGATGGACTCAATAGTGCCCTGACGGACCCGCTGGAAATCGCGGACAGGCAAGCTGCCGTGTCTCGTCAGATAGTCCCAGAGGACGAGGTTGTGCGTGTCGGTGGATTGGATCGTCCCCTGACGGACCTGCTGCAGCACAGCGCCCAGATTCGGGCAGTACAGAAGCGCCAAAAGGACCAGGACGGCAGTTGCCGCCGCGGCAGCGTGCCGGGCAGGGAGGGCTTTGGCGGGCGAGCGGTTCTCAGAAGCGTCGCCGGCGCGTAGCTCCGTGGCGTATTTCGCCCCGCTATATCTTGAAGAGATCCAGGCCACCGCGAAACATAGGCCGGCCAGCGCCAAGTAAATCATGTAGTCCGTCGATTTTGGGTAGCCCATGAAGCTTGCGTTCCCGACGGCTTGGGAGATCGAAGGCGGCGATCCGGGCCACTTTGCAACAAGGGCGGCAATCGGATAGGCGAGCACTATTACAGTTCCCACCAAACTCGCCTCGATCGCGCCGCCAGGCGCCGAAAGCCCGCATACGAGGACGAGCAGAAAATATGTAATGAACAGCAGAGTGAAAAAACCGGCGCGATGGAACAAGCCCACCAGATATTGGACGATGGCTCGGCGCTGGGAAGTATTGATGGAAACTGGCGCGGCCAAGAAATTGGCCGGGCTGCTATTCACGAGGTTCATGGCCGCCAAGTCTCCCGAGGATGGGGCCAGGTTATACAAGTGCCAGCTTTGCAACTCCGCGGGCCCGAACTTGTGAACCACTTGCCCCGCCGAAACAACGGCCGCCCCGTAAATGGAGATGTGAGCTTGGGCCGAATCCGTGGGTTCAAGTCTGAGGTAGTTTATGACTGCGGGGAGGTGTTCAAATGTGTAGGTATGTCTTTCGTTCGGAATGATGGCCAGTTGAAACGGCGGCACTGACAAATCGTTAGCATCGGCCTCGACGATGTTCCCGGCCGAGACGAGCATATCGACTTCCAGATTCGCGGTATGTTCAATTGAGTAATGTCCCACGAGGGACGTGGCGGCAAACGTCCCCACCGCGGCGAACAGCGCAATCCATGACTCGGGCCACCGCACATCAGCCCGGCCAGCAATCCGAATCAGGAGCCAAAGCCCCACGGCGAGAACAAATGCAGGCAGAAGAAGGGAGACGGGGTCCGACATCATATTTGCCGCGGGCTCGCCAAGTTCACTCCATCCATCTTGTCATGCTCGCGTTGAGCGTATATTTTGGAATCGCCTCCCGCCCGTAATTCATCCGCAGCGAGACGGCTCGGTGAAGACATTGTTGGAGAACGGACTTTATTGGCCCACGCGGGACTTGAATCCCGCTGGGGGAGCGAGGCCAAAGCTCGCGCGGGCTGAAGCCCGCCTTCCACGTGTAAGTTCGAGGGTTCGGCACAGGTCAAGGTGTATCATTGGTACCGTCGGCTTGCTTCTTAACACCCAATGAACATGCGTCCACCGACGCTTTGCTTGGCCGTATGCTCCATTGTGTTTCAGGCCGCGGCTCAAGCGCCCGCGCAACCTGAGCCAGAGGTGGTTTCGCACGATTCTCCGGTGACCTTCAGCAGCAGGGTGAACCTCGTGCAGGTACCAGTCGTGGTCCGCGACCGCGAAGGACGGGCTATCGGGGGGTTGAAGCGGGAGGATTTCCAACTCCTCGACAAAGGTAAGCTTCAAGTCATCACGAAGTTCACGATTCAGAACAATCCGACGACCGCGGGGGTGATCCCATCGTCGAATTCTGCTAAGGAGACCGCGGGCAATTCCGCGCCGGCGTCGAAACCCGAACTGCCGGAGCGCTACGTGGCTTATTTCTTCGACGATATCCACATGCAGCCAGGCGATCTATTGAATGCGCGGCAAGCCGCGAATCACCATCTGGACCGGACGCTCGATTCCGGCATGCGCGCGGGAGTTTTCACCACCAGCGGCCAAGTTACCCAGGGCTTCACGAACGACGCCGAAAAACTGCACGCCGCCGTGAATCGGGTTCAGCCGTGGACGTCGGCCATAGACAAGCAGGAATGCCTGAGAATCAGTTTCTACCTCGCCGACCTTCTCATCAACCAGGAGGGTTCGCTTGGCCCGGGACGCATTAACCCCGGAAGCCCACTCGCGGTGGAACTGTACAACGAGGCTTCCGTCTGTTTGAACCCGCTCATGCCCCCGCCCCAGCCCGTTGTGATGTCGTATCTCTGGGGCACGGCGAGCCGCTCGCTGGAGTACGGGATGGCGGAAACGATCAGCGGGCTAAGGGTGCTGAGGGATTTGATTACCAAAATGTCCGCGCTACCCGGGAGCCGGACCATCGTGATGGTTTCGCCGGGATTTATTCTCTCGGCGGAGCAGCGGTTCAACGAGAACGGAATCCTGGATAGCGCGATTCACGCCAGCGTGACCATCAACGCCCTGGACATCAAGGGCGTTTACACTCCTCTTCGAGAACATGGTTTGGATCCGGAATTCGGCGGCAACTTCGGCGGCCCTTCCAGCGCGCCGGGGGAAGGGGCGGCGGAGCGCGCGCCGGCGGACAGAGACGAACTGTCCCGGTCGAGCGACCTGCTTGCGGAACTCGCCTATGGAACCGGCGGTAGGGTGCACAACGACAACGCTTTTGAAGAGGGTTTGATGCAACTCGCCGGCCGGCCCGAGTACGTCTACGTCCTCGGCTTCTCACCGGACAATTTGAAATTCGACGGAAGCTATCACGGACTGAAGGTAAAGATCAAAGAAGAAGCAAAGTTCGATATCGAAGCGCGGCGCGGCTACTGGGCTCCGCGGCGCGCGGTGGATCCGGCGGAGGCGGCGAGGGAAGAGCTCAAGGAAACGCTGTTCTCACGGGATGAGATCGGGGACATTCCGCTGGACCTGCACACGGATTTCTTCAAGCCGGGCGGCGGGAAATCCGAGCTGACCGTGGTGGCTCGCCTGGATGCCAAGTCGCTGCGATTTCGAAAAGCCGCCGATCGGAACAACGACACGCTGACAGTTGTGACAGGGTTGTTCGATCGCAACGGAAACTACATTTCCGGGATCGAAAGAGTGGTTGAGATGCGCCTTCGAGACAAGTCGCTGGAAGTGCTGGAAGATTCCGGGATCAGTGTCGAAGAAAATTTCAGCGTGCCGGCGGGAAATTACGTCGTGAGGGTGGTGGTGAAGGACGGCGAAGGAAAAACCACAGCGGCCAGGAATACGGGTATCGAGGTCCCGTGAGTAGAACAAGCTTCAGCTTGTTCAGCCTGCTTCTCGCCCTCATCGGCGCGCGGGCGCAGCAAAATCCCGTAATCCGGACCGAGACCCGCGTGGTGCTGATCGAGACTATCGTCACGGACAAAAAAGGAGAATACGTCCACGATCTGACCGCCAAAGATTTTCGCGTCTGGCAGGACGGTAAGGAACAAGCGATTACAAGCCTGTCTTTTGAGGCGGACCGTCCTGGGGCAGGCTCCGGCGAGCCGCATTTTTTGGTGCTCTTCTTCGACGACACCAGGATGACGGCGCTGGACCAGGCGCGGGTGCGGCTGGCGGCTTCCCGGTTCATCGATGCGAATGCCGGGCCCCGGCGCTTGATGGCCGTGGTGAGCTACAGCGGCTCCCTGCGTGTGGCGCAAAATTTCACGGACAACGCAGGACGCTTGAAGGACGCTCTGAATCGGGCAGAAGGCTCGAGTGGCTTCGGCGGCGCATCGCCGGAACGGCCGGCCGCATCGGCCACGCCGGCGAGCGCGGACAATTTCAGGGCTCGCAATATGCTGGAATCCGTCGGGAATGTGGCAAAGGGCCTCGGAGCGCTTCCTGGCCGAAAAACACTGGTTCTGCTGACTGGCGGACTTGGGCCCTCGTCCGCTCGAGAATCCGAATTGAGAGGGGTGGTCGAGGCGGCGAGCCGGGCCGGCGTCGTGATCTATCCGGTGGATGTGCGGCCCGTTCCCGTTCAGGCGGACCCGATCTCCGCCGGGCCGGCGCCGCGGCAGCCTAATTTCAGGCGCGGAGGAGCTCCTCAAGGGCCGGACGATGCTACGCCCGCGGCTGCGGTTCAAGACACTGGGCAGTTCCTGGCCGCGCTCGCCAACGGCACGGGAGGGCTCTTTGTGCGCGAATCCGGCGATCTGCTGGCGGGCTTACAACGAATCGGCGGCGAACAAACCGAATACTACGTGATTGGTTACACGCCTCCGGAATCGAAGGAAGGGATTTGCCACAGCCTGCGAGTCAAGATCAATCGTGGCGGAGCCACCGTGCGCGCTCGCAGCGCCTATTGCGCCACGAAGCCAGTGGATCTGATCGCCGGGACTGCGGTAGCGAAAAATTTGGAGCGCCGCGCGGCGAGCGCGGAAACAGGCAACCTGCAGGCTTCGATTCAGCTTCCGTACTTCTATATCTCGCCCGGAGTGGCGCGCGTCCATTTGGCGATGGAAATCCCGGCCGGCGTCTTGAAATTCGATAAGCAGAAAGGCAACTCCCGCGCCGAGTTGAATCTTCTGGGAATCGCTACGGCCGCGGACCGTGATGTTGTGGCGCGCTTCAGCGATACCCTCAAGCTTGACTTCGAGAGCCCCGAAACGACCGTCCATTATGAGAAGGAGTTTAAGATCGCTCCGGGCCAGTACAGGTTTACTTTAACCTTCGAATCCGGCGCTGCCGGTTTTGGAAAAATCGAGGGGCCGCTGAGCGTGGATCCCTGGAATGCCGGAGATCTCGCGTTGAGCGGCGTGGCAATCAGCCGGGAAACGCATCCCGCCGCGGACGTCGGCCTCGTGTCTTCGCTTTTGGGAGACCGGACGCCGCTCATCGCCGGAGGTGTCCAGTTCGTTCCCTTTGGTTCAAATCGATTCGCCAGATCGGAACCGGGCTTCTTTTATGTTGAAGTCTACGATCCCGATCCGGCCGAGCTAACCCTTCGGGCGCGTGTGCTGGATCACGAAACCGGCGAGCTGAAATGGGACTCGGGAGTTATGCACCCTCCCAGTCCACCAACCAAGCCTCGGATTCCGGTGGGAACAAGGCTGCCGCTCAGTTCACTCGCGGCAGGGACCTACCGGCTGGAGATTACGGCCTCGGATTCCGGGAAGCAGGTCAACCGGACGGCGGAGTTCGAGGTTAAGTAAGCGGGCCGGGGGCGGTCTGCTGAAGGCAGAATGAGGCAGAATGAACCAGAATGAAGGCTGCCTATTGACATTCTTACTATAACATAGTATATTTGCGCTATACCATCATGAGATCACATGAAGCGGCCTAAGCTTGCCAAACTCGAATTCAGGATTCTGGAGATTCTCTGGGGGCTGGGGGCTGCCTCCATGAGGGAAATTCAGGAGGCCTTCGGGGAGCCGCGTCCGGCTTACACAACCATCACGACGACCGTATACCGGATGGAGCGGAAGGGAGTCGTGCGCCGTGGCCGGAAGATCGGCAACGCACATCTTTTTGAACCATCGATTGCGAAGGACGCCGTTCGGGAGAGCCTGCTCGATGAGGTTCTGAGCTTTTTCGGAGGGCGGGCGCAACCCATGATCGCGCAGCTAATAGAGTCCGGCAAACTTACACGTGAGGATCTTCGTGAATTGGAGAGGGCGGTTACCGAAACCGAACGACAGCAAGAAGCAGAAAGGATGCAAAAACCGAAATGACAGCCGAGTTCATCGTCAACCATCTGTGGCAATCGTCATGCTTCGCGCTATTGGCGCGTTCTCGCGTTCATGCTCCGCGGGTACTCGCCGAGGGTGCGGTACTGGGTGTGGCTGAGCGCATCGCTCAAGTTTCTCATTCCGTGGGTCCTTCTCGTCAGTCTGGGCAGCCTGGTTCCGTGGCCCGTCCATCGGGTGACATCTGTGGCAACCCCGACGTTGCCGGATACTCTGGTCCAGTTGGCGCAACCGTTTTCGCCGAATCCTTATCCGGCCGTTCAAACGCGAGAACAAATTTATTGGGGAGTAACCGCGTTGGCCTTTTTATGGGCAGCCGGGTTCGTCGCGATTGCGTTCACCCGATTTAGAAATTGGTCCCGCATCCGCGTCATGTTACGGGCGGGTACGCCCGTGAAGCTTCCGATCGCTGTGCCGGCGCTCGTCATCTCGGACTCTCATGGGTCGAACTCTCATGGGTCGAGCGCGATTGAGCCGGGAGTCGTCGGTTTTCTGAAGCCGGTACTCGTTTTGCCGGCGCTTCTGTTAGAGCGCCTGAACCCCAAGCAGCTTGACGCCCTTCTCGCTCATGAGTTGAGCCACGTCCGTCGCCGGGACAATCTCTTCGCGGCGCTCCATATGGGAGTAGAAACGATTTTCTGGTTCCATCCCCTGGTGTGGTGGATCGGATCGCGACTGCTTGAGGAGCGCGAACTGGCCTGCGACGAAGACGTGCTGCGCCTGGGTTGCCAGCCGACGGATTACGTGCGTGGCATACTTACCGTTTGCGAGCACTATTCGGAAGCGCCCCTGGCGTGCGTTTCTGGAGTGACAAGTGCAAACGTAAAAAAACGCCTCAAAACAATCCTGCGGGGAACACTGCCCCGCGAGTTGAACAGGCACAAAAAACTGGCCCTATCCTTTGCGGCAATCGCCGCCGTTGCGGTGCCTTTCTGCCTCGGCTTGCTGTTTGCCCAAGAGCCTTCGGCTAAATTCGAGGTAGCCTCCGTGAGGCGCGTAGTTTCGAGTGGCGGCCCAGGCGACATACCACAGAACATGGAGAATTCACCCGGCCACTTCGCGGTGCGCAACAAGCCGCTGCGGTACTGTCTGGAATGGGCCTACGACCTTAAGGACTATGAGATCGTCGGGCCGGATTGGATCAACAACGACGAGCGCTACGACATCGTCGCGAACGCGCCCGGACCCGCTACGAACGACCAGATGAGGCCGATGCTCCAAGCGCTCCTCATCGAGCGCTTCCAGATGAGGCTCCATCGGGGGACGCGGGAGATGCAGGTCTATGCGTTGGTTCTCGGCAAAGGGGCGCCAAAGGTGAAGCCGCCGGCGCCGGACGGGGTCGAAGGGCTATCGGGAGGCGCCCGCAGCCTCCTCTTCCATAAGGAGCCCATTTCCCGTCTCACCTTCCTGCTCACCCGCCGGATGGATCGCCCCGTGTTGAATAAGACGGGCTTGGATGGCATCTATGATTTCACCATCGACATCTCCGGTCTAAACAACTTCAATCCACAGACGGCCGACGACGCCACTGGCCCGAGCATATTCACGGCCGTGCAGGAAGACCTCGGCCTCAAACTAGAGTCGCGGAAGGAGCCGATCACGGTTCTAGTGATCGACTCCGCGAACAAGGTCCCGACGGAAAACTAGTCGTACTGTCCCGGAACTGCGCGACCGGAACCGCTCCCTGGCGGTCGCGGCTCTGCAACGACTTCTGAGCCACGACGGCAACGGAGTAGTGTCCGCGAATGCTTTGGTCGGAGACTTGCACTCTCGCTAGCGGAGGGCGTTATGTGCCGCATCCTTATAGCCTGTGTTGTAGCTTTTTCACTGCCGCTGAGCGTCTTCGGAAACCGGATTGGGGACGCCCGCGACCAGGACACCATCGTTATCGTCAATGAGCCGATCACGATACAAGGGACTTTGCTTCAACCGGGCGAATACCTATTCAGCCTGATGGTCTGGACGGCGAATCGCGACGTGGTGCGAATTTTCGACCAGAATCGACATCTGATCACGACCAAAATGGCATGGCCGATTTTCCGGCTGGGCAACTCGAATCAGAGCCAGTTTACGTTCTATGAGTCTTCGCCCGAACAGCCACCGGCTCTACGGACGTGGTTTTCTCCGGGCTATCAGTACGGCTTTCGCTTTGCGGCGAAGTAAGACCTTGCGGAGATCTGGAAGCTCCGCCTAAGGCGATCCATAGCGCGGTTCCGAGAGCCGGCAGCAGGCTCATTGAGATAAAAATGGCGGCAAAGCGCCGCTGATCCACCCATCGTCCGTAGACCACCAGCGCCAACGCCAGCACGGCCGACCACGATCCAGACCCCAGTCCCGCCACCATCGCCGTTTGCTCCCGCGGGAAAAGATGCGCGCCCATGCGCATCGACGTCATGATGAAACCGTCCGCGATGAACATGGCCCAGAAGAACAGAGCGAGCGCGGCCCATCGCCCGGCCAGCGGCGTCAGAGCGGACGGCAGCGCCAGCAAAGTGAGCAGCAGAAAGACACGAGTCGCACGGAATTTATCACCGCGCACATAGCGGTCCGCCACCCATCCCCAGAAGAAGTAGCCGGCCGTATATCCGAGCGAAGGAATCCACAGGACTTCGCCGAGCTCGCCTTGCGTCAAACCGAGCGCACGATTCAAATACAGAGGGCTCATGTACAGCACCACGCCCAAACCGAAACCTCCCAGCCCGAAAGTCGACATGACCAGCCACGCACGCCTGTCGAACAGATTCGGCCACGCGAAGCGGAGAGCGGCCCGGTTGGGCGCAGGCGCGACTAATGGCGGGCGCGCGACGCTCCACCAGAGAGCTAGCCAGGCCGCGCCCATCGCTCCGGTGACCCAAAAGGCCGCTCGCCAGCCGAACTTCAGCGCGACCGGCGTCACCAGCAGCGGCGTGATGATATTGCCCAGCGACGCTCCGCTGTAGGAGAGGGCCATTCCGCGCGATTGCTTTTCCGGAGGCAGCGATTCGATAGCGGACCGAAATCCGCCGGGAAACGCGGCTCCTTCCCCGATACCCAGGACCGTCCGGGCTATCAGAAATCCCATAAAGCCCGCTACCCAGGCGTGGGATACGCTGGCGAGCGTCCAGATCGTAACCGCGGCCAGCATGCCCGCGCGCAATCCGACGTAATCGAGCGCCGATCCCCACAGCGGATTCGCGACCATGTACGCCAGCGAAAAGCCGGTCATCACTATGCCGTAAGAAGCCGCGTTCAAGCCGGTATCGGCCAGGATGGTAGGCGAAAGGACGGCCAGCGTCTGGCGGTCGATGTAGGCGAGCAGGGTGCACAGCATCATCACGCCCGGAGCCAGCCACATCCGCCATCCGGTCCTCATAGCTCAATCCAAACGCGCGATCCAACCCTCGAGATCGGGCGAGGCCGCCGGGTATTTGTGCAAAACCAGAGGATCGTGGCCGGGGATGACGTGCTCGCGCGAATCCGCAAGCTGGTAGGCACGGCGGTAGCCGTTCAGAACGTCGCCCGCGTTGAAGACGATCGGATAGGGAATGCCACGCTCGATATTCGCGTAATAGTGCGTGGCGTCTGAGGCCAGCACCACGAAGCCGCGGCGCGTGCGCACGCGGACCATCTGTAACCCAAGCGAATGCCCGCCCACGTGGTGGACGCTCAAACCCGGCGCGAGCTCTTCGTCGCCGTCGTGAAATACAAGCCGGTCTTGAAACAGCTTCCGTACCATCGCCACCACGTCGTCTGCCTCGAAAGGAAGGCGCATGTGCGCGTGCGTCATATAGCGGCCCGTGGCGAACATCATCTCGCGATCCTGAATGTGGTACTTGGCCGAGGGAAACAGATCGTAATTGCCGCAGTGATCGTAATGGAGATGTGTGATGACCACGTCCGTCACGGTGTTCGGTTCGATCCCCAATTTCCGCAGCCCTTCACCCGGGCACTGCAGGAAATTGCGCCCCCGCTTGCGGGCCATGGCTTCATTGAATCCGGTATCAACGACAAAGGTCCGCTCGCCCGACTTCACTGCCCAGACGAAATAGTCCATCGGCATCGGCCCGTCGTGCGGATCGCCGCCCAAGAAATTCTCCCGCGCCGTCCGATGGTGCCACCCGTACCGGACGGCATACGCTTCCCACAATTCGCAATTCATCGTAAGGGCTATCTTACAGGAGTCGGGAGACAGGAGACAGGAGTCAGGAGTCAGGAGTCAGAAGACAGAAGACAGAAGTCAGGAGCCAGGAGAGCGGCGGAGGATAGAGTTAGCCTCTCTTTCGCAGTTCGCGGGGTTGGCGAGGTGTAAGTACTTCAGAATCAGTAGGAGCACCTAAAAGGTCTTCACCACAAAACAGGCTGTTCCGGGGAGGACGGTGCGACTTGCGAAGACTTCATGCGCGGCGGAG
>DATDGT010000221.1:0-27090 GCA_036521975.1 Bryobacteraceae bacterium | reverse complement strand
CCGAACGCCCCCTCCCACTGGGCCACCTGCCGCTTGTCGGATTCTCTTAATTTGAGCGAAACAGCTTTGCGGGACACAACCAACAGTATGCAGCAAAGCCGCATCAATAGTCCAGTTATTTATTGGACACTACACTAGGATTTGCTGGCGTCCAGCCCTCGCGGGTTCAGATGATCGCTCGGGAGCAGCAGTTCGCCGAAAAACTCCACGCCTACACGCTGCCGCGCAACTCAGCGAACAGCAGGGTGAAGGATCTAATAGACATGACTCTCCTGATTGGCTCGAGTGGCCTGGATAGGCGGCGGGTTGCGGACGCGTTGCATCTGATATTTGAGAGAAGAGGCACACACGAGTTGCCGACAAGTTTGATTCCACCGCCAGCGGATTGGCAGATCCCGTTTCGTGCTCTGGCAGAGGAATGCGGGCTCGGAGGCGATCTAGCGGAGGTGTTTGCGGAAGTTCAGGAGTTTCTCGACGAAGTGCGAGCACAGCGCACCGAGTGGTAAACGCGGTATGACGGAGAACGGCTCAGAATCCCTTCCATTCGAACCCCCCGAGCAGGAAAACATTCGTCTCCGCGAAGAAAATGCTCGCCTGCGGCGGCTGCTGGCCGCTCACAGCATTCCGATTCCACAACTGGCGCCCGAGAAGCCACCTCCCACGAAAGCCCTCGATCCGGCGCCTCCGGTGGACAAAGAGGAACGAGCCAGAAGGAGAATCGCGCTGTTTCGAAACTTGTTTCACGGGAGAGAAGACGTTTACGCACGGCGATGGGAGAACGATGACGGCCGGCACGGCTATGCGCCAGCGCACGTGAAGGACTGGAAGGCCATCAACAAAAGCCGCCCGGAGGATCGCAAAAAGGTAGCTCAGAAGACACGGAAGTTCCTCCCAATGACCGACACCGTCATCGAGAACCATCTCCTGGGCAAGGAGACCATCGGCGTGTATCCGCTCCTCCCAGACGAAACGTGCTGGTTTCTCGCGGCGGATTTCGACAAGAAGACCTGGGAGTATGACGCTTTGGCTTTCCTGGAGAGTTGCCAGGAGTTGAATGTGCCCGCCGCCTTGGAACGCTCTCGTTCCGGAAAAGGCGGCCACATTTGGATTTTCTTCGAACACGCGCTGCCAGCGATCACCGCGCGTAAACTTGGATGCGTGCTCCTCACGCGAACGATGGAACGAAGGCATCAGGTCGGCCTCGATTCCTACGATCGCTTCTTTCCAAACCAGGACACGATGCCCAAAGGAGGGTTCGGCAATCTGATCGCTCTCCCTTTGCAGTTCGCGCCACGCAAACTGGGCAACAGTGTTTTCATCGACGCCGACTTCAACCCGTACCCAGACCAATGGCAGTTTCTGTCGACGATCCCACGAATGGCGGGCGATGTTGCCGAGAAAATCATCGCGGAAGCTCAGCGCAAAGGGGATCTCATCGGGGTCCGGATGAGCATCGGCGATGATGAAGGCGCACAGGATCCCTGGACCTTGCCCCCTTCCCGCAAGCGGAGGGAGCGGCCGATTGAAGGGCCGCTACCAAAGACTGTTCAGATTACTCGCGCGAATCTTGTTTACGTGGAGAAGAAGGACTTGCCACCGGCCATGCTGAATCGGTTGCTCCGGCTGGCGGCATTTCAGAACCCCGAGTTCTACAAAGCGCAGGCGATGCGACTCCCCACCTACAATAAGCCCCGTGTGATCGCATGCGGTCAGGAATTCCCTCAGCACATCGCGGTGCCTCGTGGGTGTCTACCGGAGACATTGGCTCTTCTGGAATCGCACAAGATTCGGCCTCAGGTTCGCGACGAGCGGTTCGCTGGGACGCCTATTGAAACTGAGTTCAAGGGACAGATTCGGCCGCTCCAGGAGGAAGCCGTTGCGAAGATCACCAGCCACGACGAAGGCATCATGTGTGCTCCGACGGCATTCGGGAAGACCGCCGTTGCGGCATGGCTGATTGCGAAGCGTAAAGTTAACGCGCTGGTGGTCGTTCACCGGCAGCAGTTGCTCGACCAGTGGCAGGAGCGCCTGGGCATGTTTCTGGATTTGCCAGCCAAGGCGATCGGACATGTCGGCGGTGGGAAAACGGAACGGACGGGTTGCGTGGATGTCGCTGTTATCCAAAGCCTGTATCGTCAAGATGAGGTGAAGGACTTCGTTGCGGAATACGGCCAGGTGATCGTCGATGAATGCCACCACATATCCGCTTTCACGTTCGAACAGGTGATGCGCCAGGTGAAGGCCAAATATGTCGTGGGCCTGACTGCTACTCCGACCCGGAAGGACGGGCACCATCCGATCATCTACATGCAGTGCGGCCCCGTCCGGTTCAGCATGAGCGCCCGGACGATGACCGAAACAACGCCATTCGAGCACAAGGTCGCTCCACGTTATACCGACTTCCGGATGACGCCCGAACTAACCGAGATCACGATCCAGGACATCTACGCCGCACTCGTAGATGATGTCTCGCGTAACGAGATGATCGTCGATGACATCGTGCGCGCCGTAGAATCGGGACGTTGCCCGCTGCTTTTGACCGGGCGGAAGGAACATCTCCAGTTCTTCGCAACCAGACTCGCGGGGGTTGCCAAGCATGTTTTCGTTTTAAAAGGAGGCATGGGAAAGAAGCAGCGCCGAGAAACAGCGGCGGCCCTGGCGTCCGTGCCGGAAGACGAATCGCGGGTAATCTTGGCGACTGGGAGTTACATAGGCGAGGGATTTGACGACGCGCGGCTCGACACGCTGTTCCTGGCGATGCCGATCTCCTGGAAGGGGACACTGCAGCAGTACGTGGGCCGGTTGCATCGCCTCCACGACAACAAGCGAATCGTGCAGGTCTATGACTACGTGGATCACTGTGTCCCGATGCTGGCGAGGATGTACGAGCGCAGGCTGAAGGGCTACAGCGCGATCGGATACGTGATCGGGACAGAGTTCTTTCCTCCAGATTCTCCGGCGCCTTTAAGCAGTAGAGTGGGGAGCACATAGAGAAACGGTATGGCTGCAAAGCGAAAAAGGGAACACGCAACGGGTCGACATCCTCGCTTGAGCAAGGCACGGCTCGATGAACTTGTCGAGGAAGCACTCGTGGATGCCTACGGCGAGTCGGAACAAGTAGCCGGCTTTTATACCATGATGGAGAACGACCTTCGACTTCCTTTCGAGACAGAGATTCTCGGCATGACCGTGACCGTAGAAGGCATTGATATCACCGAAGACGACCAACTCGTTGCGGTGTGCCAGAAGGATGAGACCAAGCAACGGATATCACTCTCGGAACTGCCGCTGCCCTTGCCGCTTCCGAAGGGAGCCGAGTGGATCTTTGCGTATCGATACTGGCGAACGGGCAAGATTCGATGAGCACAAGAGTCCGAAAACACGTGGGGGCCTACTCCGTCCGCCGGGACACCGGCCTACGCAGGGACGTGCGAGAGGCTATTGACCGTATCTGTCCGGATGGCATCGTCGAGATGCCGCTTGATCCGGATGAGTCATATTTCTTCGAACTTCACCCGAAGCTATTAAGTGAACAGCACGTCGCTGCCGCGGGCCACAAGTACCGATCCCATGAACTGCTGCTTCGAGGCATAGGATTGGACCGCCTGATCCATTCGGGAGTCGATATTCTGTGCCAGGCATGCGCCCGCCAGAAGAAGCGTAGCGACGAAACGTGCAGCCATATTCCCTCACTCTCTCCGCGCTTAACCGCAGTATATCGATTGCCAACCCCGCGGGCGAGCCGCCCCGGCCGTCAGGTGCCCTACTCACCGGATCCGCGTTTCCAGGTGGTCGAGCGCGCGATCGTCGGAGGCTCCTGAAGCCCCGCCCCCGTCAGGATCTCGACCACCCGATCATGCGAACGGATTTTGCGAAACGCTGGCCGCACGCCGAGCCAGATCAGGTCCGTGGAACGGAGTTGGTAGGCTTGCTCCAGATTCGCGATCGCCCCGTCAAAATCGTCCAGTCCAACCTGAACCTTGGCCATTAATACCGGCGATACATAAGCCGCGGCGGCTCTGGCGGACAATTCCTGGAGTGATGCGAGCGCTTCGGCGCGCCGTCCCGCAAGGGCTCGCGCGTATCCCAGCGCGGCTACGCTTTCCGAAGACCCGCTTGCCTCAAAGGCGCGCTCCAGTTCCGCCACCGCTTCATCGTGCATCTGTTTCTCGGAATAAACCTGGCCCAAAAAATAGCGCGCCAGATAGAAACCGTCATCCAGCTCCAGCACGGCTCGTAGCCGCTGGAGGGCCGCATCCTGATCGCCGGCGAAAAAATCGAGCGCCCCCAGCGACGCGGCGATGGCCAGCGAAACAGGCTCCAGCTTCCAGGCCGCCTTCAATTCCTCGCGCGCCCGCGCAAACAGGCCCCGCGGCGCCAGACAATTCATAGCGAACCATTGGCGCGCTTGCGCGTAGCGCGGATCCAGGCTGATCGCGGCTTCAAATTCCCGCGCCGCAGCGCGCCAATCCCAATCGAAGATGGCGCGAATCGCAGCGCGCGACGTGAGGGCTTGCGGCAGCTCCGGCTTGAGGCTAAGGGCGCGATCCGCGGCGCTGCGGGCCATCGGGAGCGCCTCCATGGGCCGCACCGCGCCGTACAAACTCAGCGTCACCCACGCGTCGGCGATTCCCGCATACGCCGGCGCATAGCCGGGGTCTTCGCCCAGGGCGCGCTCGAACTGCTCGATGCTCAGCTTCAGGCTCTCTTCCGTGCGCTTATTCCAAAAATACCTGCCCTTCAGATAGAATTCGTACGCCTGGATGTTTTCGGGACCGGTGAGAACGAACTTGTCGGGATCGGGCGCCAGTGTCACACGCAGCTTTTCCGCGATGGCGCGGGAGATATCCTCCTGAATTTCGAAAATGTCGTCCAGCGTCCGGTCGTATCGCTCCGACCAAATCGGATACCCGCTTTCCACATCGACCATATGGACGACGATCCGAACGCGCTCGCCCGCCTTGCGAACGCTGCCTTCCAAAATGGTGGCCGCGTTGAGCGCGCGCCCGATCTCTTTGAGACCGATCTCCGCGTCTCGATAGCGGAACGCCGCGCCACGCGCTACCACTCGCAGCCGTTCGATTCGGCCCAGCGCAAGAATCAGTTCCTCGGCCAGCCCGTCGCAGAAATATCCCTGGTCGCGTAGCGGACTGAGATCCTGGAACGGCAGGATCGCGATGGCTCTTGGTGCCGCGCCGCGGCCGGGGTCGCCGCTTTGGCGGAAAGCTGCCAGGTCCGACGCCAGTGCGCCCGCCGAATCGTATCTTTCGGCGGGGTCCTTGGCTAACGTCCGCCGAAGGATTTCCTTCAAGCCCGCGGGCGCGGCGATCTCTGGCGGGGCTTGATGCAAGATCGCGGCAGTCGTGTCGGCCCGCGTAGCCCCGCGAAAGGGATTCGTCCCGGAGACCATCTCGAACAACACGATGCCAAAGGCGAAAATGTCGGTGCGCGCATCCAGCCGTTGACCCCTTGCCTGCTCGGGCGCCATGTAGGAGGGGGTCCCCATGATCTGGCCTGACGGAATCATGGTACGCGTCGCATCGTCGCCCAGCGCTTCGGCACGCGGGTCGGATCTCGCCAGCCCGAAGTCCATCAGTTTCACATGCCCGCTGCGCGTGATCATGATATTGGAAGGCTTCAGGTCGCAGTGAATCATACCCTTGGAGTGCGCCTCGGCCAGGGCTTCGCAGATCTCGATCGCGATATTCAGCGCCTGGGAAAGCGGCACCGGGCCCGATTTCAAAAGCTGCGAAAGGGTCGGGCCTTCCAGGAATTCCATGACGATGAACGGCTTGCCCTCATACTCGCCCGTTTCAAAAACCTTGCAGATGTAAGGGTGATCCAGAGAGGCGGCCGAACGCGCCTCGGCGAGAATCTGCCTGTGCGCGTTTTCTCCAGTCGCCAGGAACTTCAGCGCCACGCGGCGCCCTAGGATGACATCTTGGGCCAAAAAAACTTCACCCCATCCTCCGCGGCCGATTTGCTCTACGACCCGGTAGTGAGAGATAAGTTTCCCTGGTTCCACTAAGGATGCCCCACTTAAAGCTGCACCAATCCGACATCCTATAGTAAGACGCTCGCTGCATGCATCCGATTCCGAGCCACCCTGGAGGGCGGGCTTCAGCCCGCGCGAGGCTTTAGCCTCGCTTCGGCAGCGGGACGGAAGTCCCGCGCGGACTAAAGTCCGCCCTCCAAAAGCGTCGTCAACCGAGTGGACCGATCGCTGCGACCGATCCCTGCGCTTGACTTACGTGAACCCCGAGCGACATAATGTGTCGGTTCCCCCCAGAACCGGTAGACAGGAGGAGGATATATGCCTGACCGGCGGCCTAGGGCACGCCAGCGCTACGGGCCGCGCGTCCACATTGTGGGCGGTGGCATCTCCGGCCTGGTTGCGGCGTTACGTCTGGCCCAACGCGGCTATCGCGTAATCGTATACGAGGAACGCGACGTTCTTGGCGGCAACGTCGGGGGCTTTGAGAAAAACGGCTGCCGCTACGATGTCTACCCGCACATGTTCGGGGACTTCTACAAGAATTTCTGGGACCTCGCCGAAGGTGACCTCCGGATGAGGCGTGGCAGAGACTTCGAACCGCACGATACCTTCAAAATTCTCGACCGGGGAAAATTCCCCCACTACATCGACTTGTTGAATGTCGCCGCGCCGCTATCGAATTATTTCTCCGGCGTCGCTTCACCGGCCGATGTTCTGCTGGGCGTGTACTCGTTGCTCGATGGCCTTTCCTACGGACATTCCGACGACGCGATCCTGGACCAGGTGGGCGTGGAGGGATTTCTGCGCACGCGTCCGTACGCAACGAAAGGGCTGGCGAAGATACACGAAAGCATCTTATTGACCATCTGGTCGCTACATGGCTATGAGTTTTCCACCGCCGCCTACCGCCGCTTTATCGAAAATAGCGTGCCGATGCGAAGGCCACTATTGTGGGTTCTTACGGGCGATCTCAAGACCAAGCTGATCACGCCCCTCCAGAAAAAGATCGAGAGCTACGGCGGCGAGATAAGGCTGCAGACGCGGGTGAAGGAGCTTGTGCTCCAGGACCTAGCCCCGTGGCAGAACGGCCATGTCGCAGAACTTAAAATCGTCAAGACGAAGGAAGTAGACGAGAAATGGGTGCAGGTAGAAAATCCGGAGGTGGAAACCGTCACGATCGACTACGCGGCGGGCGAGGCGTTGATTCTGGCGGTGCCGCCAAGAGCGCTCGCCTATCTGCTCAACGAGGGCGAGAGCCGGGTCGTGGACAAGTTGCCCCGCTTGAGCCAGGTGAGACGTCTTTCGGCGGAGCCGGTTCCCGTTCTCCACCTATACTTCAAAAAGAAACTGCCGCACCTGCCCAAGGAGTATGTTCTGCTGCGCAACTCCTCCTACGACCTCAGCTTGCTCGACCTCTCTCAGAACTGGCACAACAATCCCCAGGTGGAGGACCAGACCGCTCTATGCGTCGCAGCCTCGGACTTCTACGCGATTCCGTGGCCTATGAACGGCCGGCATCGCCTGGCGGGCGTGGCGGCGCAGAAGAGAAAGGCCGTGGAGGATCAGAACAGGGAGGTGGCCCACGCGCGGGACAAAGCAAAGTTCGGCGTCCTCCGGGAGCTTTACCGGTACTTGCCGGTTTTCAACCCGGGCCAGAGATGGCACGATCAGGAAAGCGACATCGACTGGGAGAAAACGGACTTTGAATCCAACTTCGACCGGATGCTCTTCTGCAACGTCGTGGGCGACAAAGAGTGGCAGCCGGTAACGCACTACGACCAGATTCCAAACCTCTTTTTCGCGGGCGATTGCACGGTCAACCGCGTCAGAATCGCCACCGTCGAGAGCGCGATTGTGAGCGGGTTAAATGCGGCGCGCGGCGTTTGGAAGGCCCATCCACTCGGCCCGGAGATCCCGGTGAAGACGCACATTCCAGCGTCGCCCGTGCTGTCCGCGGGAATGAAGGCGCTGCTCACGCCGTGGGCCTATGCGGCGCGATACTGGTCAAACCTCGCGGGTGCCCTGCCGAAAATGACCAGTGGCGACTTCACCGCGCCTGAAGTCTCCAACGTAGCGTTGGATCTCTGTGCCACTCCGTACTTGATGGCGGCCGACGCCTGGCAGAGTATGGTTCGCGGGACGGCCGGCTCTTGGGCCGAGGCGATGGAATCGTTTTTGAGCTGGTATAAGAAATGAGCGCCCCACCGATGGATCGCCACGCGTCCGTCGATTACATCGTGGTGGGCGCGGGATCGGCGGGATGCGCCTTGGCGCACCGGCTCAGCGAGGACGCGCGCGTACTCCTGCTGGAGCGCGGTGGACCCGATTCTCAGGAATTCCTTCACGATCCCAGCCAAATTCTTCAGGCCATCTTTGCCGACCCAAACCTCAGCGTGCCCTATATGACCCAGGAGCAATCGCGGCTCGCCGGGCGCAATATTCCGATTCATCGCGGCATTGTGCAGGGTGGATGCAGCTCAATCAATGGAATGGTCTATATTCGCGGAAATCGCGAGGACTACGATCACTGGGCAGGGCTGGGCAATGACGGCTGGAGCTACCGGGAGGTCTTGCCCTATTTCAAGCGCTCGGAGCGCTATGCGGAAACAGACTCGGAATATCACGGCGCGAGCGGTCCTCTGGATGTGCGGCCTCTACCGAACCCTTCTCCGGCCGCGGAAGCTTTTGTCGAAGCCGCGGCGCGGTTACCCGAATTCCGGGACAGCCACCCCGGCTTCGACTTCAACGGACCCCGGCAGCAGAATGGGGCGGGCCTCTACCGCGTGACAGTTACGCCAGAAGGCCGGCGCGCCAGCGCCGCGGTAGCGTTCCTAAATCCGCTCCGCGACCGTCCCACATTGCGAATCGAGACCAACACGCTCGTCACCGGCATCGCGATCGAGGGCCGGCGGGCGGTAGGAGTGCGCTGTCAAGTCAACGGCGAGGAACAGGTGCTCCGCGCCGAGCGCGAAGTGATTCTCGCCGCCGGGGCGTTCGAATCGCCGCGGCTTCTACTGCTGTCCGGCATCGGTCCGGCGGCTCACCTGCGAATGCTCGGCATCCAGCCGATAGTGGATCTGCCGGGCGTGGGCCAGAATCTTCAGGACCATTTGATGATGGTGACCTACTGGCCCTGCCGCAAGCCAGCGGGCGCGTCGACATTCATCGCCGAAGCGGGGCTGTTCCTGAACTCCGCCACTCGCGCCCTCGATGCGCCTCCGGACCTCCAATATCATTTCCTCGCCGGAATGGCGGGGCTGGCGGCCGATCCAATCCAGGAGCCGAACTTTTTATTCTGCCCGACCCTCGTTCACCCCCACAGCCGCGGCGAGGTCCGGCTGCAGTCCCTGGATCCGCAAGCCCCTCTCATCATCCAGCCAAACTATCTCCAACACGCCGTCGACTGCGATGTGCTGGTGAGGGGAATGGAGTTGGCGCGCGAACTGGCCGGTACCCGCCCCCTCAGCGATTTTCGCAGCGCCGCCCAGCCGTTCGTCGCGATCGCCAGCGATGGCGGCGTAGTCCGCGTGCCGCTGCTGCAGGACTCGAGCCGCCTGCGCCAAGTGATCGCCGAAGCCGCGCAGACCGTCTGGCACCCAGTGGGGACGTGCAAGATGGGGCACGATTCGCTGGCGGTGGTCGATCCCCTGCTTCGCGTTTATGGCGTGGACAGCCTGCGCGTCGCCGACGCCTCCATCATGCCCGTCATTACGCGGGGAAACACGAACGCGCCGGCGATCATGATCGGCGAGCGCGCCGCCGCCCTGATGAGCCGGCCCACGTCAACTTCTGCCGTTGCGAGCTAACCAATGGCAGACTCCGTTGAAAACGTTTTCGGAGGGCGGACTTTAGTCCGCGCGGGACTTCAGTCCCGCTTGGGACGCGAGGCTAAAACCTCGCGCGGGCTGAAGCGCGCCCCGCGAGCCGCGCGCGTTAGCAAGCGGTATGCGGACAGCACACTAAATTCCATGCCCATTTTCTAAACCCTATGTTTCAAGATCTCCCTATGTTTCAAGAAATGAACAGTGCATTCGACATCTACCGCATGATGGCCACCGCCGCGGACGCATTCACGCGATATTCCTGGACCAACCCCCGCGAAGCGCGTTCCACGCCCGTGGACAACTCACAGCGGGTGTGGCGGCTGTACATGGCTTTCGTCAACAGCGGCTACCGGTATCTCGCGCGCTGGGCCGAGATCTCCGCCAAGCGATACCCCGAACTCGCCAGAGCGCTGCCGGCTCTCAACTCCGGGCGCGCGGTGAGCGACCACGAAATGGCGGTTTTAATCGACAGCTTCCGCGCCTATCTCCGCGAGATGGCCGAGTTGCCGCTGGAGGAATCCAAGCAGCTCCAAGGCGAAATTGACGCCATCATGCACCGCGCCGAAGGAGAAGCCGCTGGCAAAAAGAAGGCCGCCAAAAAGAAGCGCCCGGCAGGCCTGCGGAGAGCGCGAGCCAAGTCGTGAGCGCCCCTCACGAAGCTCTCCTTCCCTCGAACCTCGATCCCGCCGATGCCGCGGTCATCTCCGGCCTGGGCTATGACCGCGAGGTCGGCCTGCTGCGCCAGGCCATCGCCGAATGGATCGCCATCGCCAGTGAAGAGATGCAGCCGCAGCTTCGATGGCAATTTCTGGGGCGCTCGAAATATTTCCGTCCGCTGACGGTCTTTGCATGCGCGCGCGCCGTGGGGGTGGATGGGGCGCCTGACGAGATCCTTCGCGGCGCGGTAGCCATCGAGCTGTTTCACAACGTTTCGCTCATCGTCGACGACATCCTGGACGAATCCCCCGAACGGCGAGGCGTGCCCACGCTGCATCGCCGTTTCGGGCTGCTGCCCGCACTGATGGCGTCGGGCTACATCGTGGCCGCCGGCTATCGTTTGTCCGCCGGCGACGCGCTGAGCGTGGGGCTGCTCTCGGAGCTGTTGAGCCGGCTGGGAGTCGCCGAATGTTTGCAGTGGCGCCTACGTCGCGAGCCCCTGGGCGTCGAAGATTGGCGCCTGATTGCCGGAGAGGACACTGGCACGATGTTCGAGGTCTGCGCGTGCATGGGCACGCGCGGCGAGCGTTTGCGCAAGTTCGGCCGCCTGCTCGGGATGCTATACCACGGCTGCGACGACGTGGGCGACGCGCGCGGTCTGGCGGCGCTCGGTGGCGGCGGCGATGAGGATGTCCGCGATGGCATTCTCACTTTGCCCGCGGCGCTGGCCATCCGGGATCCCCGTGTCCGGGCCGCCTTCGCCAAACGCCGGCCCCGGGCCGCGGAACTCGACGAGATCGCGCTCGCCATCAAAGGTGAAGTGCCCAATGCCGAGACCTACCTCGATGGCCTCGCCCAGGAGGCGCGCGCCGAAGCCTTCTCACGCGCCCCTCATCCCGAACCCCTATTCGCCCTGATCGACTATACTCGCCAGTTATCGCGCCGATGAAGACGCTCCCGGTGGAGCAAACTCAGCTTGCAACCTGGCTTCAGTCGTGATTCCACGATCAATTGATCGCGGCCCGTTTAAGCCGCAATGTAAATTACTTTTAAGTACAGAGTACTTCGCGACAAATTTGATCGTGGAGACCTTTCATCTGGTTCATTCTGGTTCATTCTGCCTCCATCTAATTCCAAAAATCATATTTCTGCAGTCAAGTTCACAGGCCAAAGCCTATGCGACCATCTTGCCCAGCCCAACTGCACGAAATGTAGAAACTTTAGGCTTTAGCGCAGGTCGGACCGGAGGTTGAAGCCTGCTCCACCAGGCGTCGCGCCTCCCGCACATCGGGATCGTCCGGAGCTTCCCTGAATGCGGCGTAAACCGGATCCAGCAGCGAAACCGCGGCGGCGTTCCGTCCCTGCACAACGAAAAGACGCGCCAGCCCGTTGCCGGCGCGCAGCTCCCACGATTTGGCCTCCTGGCCCCGCGCGATCTTCAGTGCATCCTGAAAGCACGCCTCGGCTGCCTCGTACGCCGCGGGGCCGCGCATGATCAGCAGTTCGCCTTTCAATCGCTCTACTTCGGAGGCGCAGTAGCGCTCGCCCGTCGCTTGGATATGTGCGGAGGCTTCCTCCAGCCGCGCCAGTCCTTCCTCGATCTGCCCGCTCCGCGCCAACATGTCGCCCAGGAGCGTGAGAAGCCACGAGAATCCGATCTTGGCTCCGGTAGCCACGTAGGCTTCCAAGCTTTGGCTGTATTGCGCCAATCCCTGCTCCCGATCGCCCAGATCCCAAATCGCCCAGGCTTCCAGCACCGCGGCGAGCGACGACCAATACGGGAATCCGTGCTCGCGGGCATAAGCTCCGGTCTTTTTGGCCCACTCGAGGGCCGCCCGCGCGTCGCGCCGCACGTGGAACAGCAACCCATGCATGGCCGACGCTTGCGTGATCGTCATGGGTATCCCGAAAGAACGCGCCAGATCCAGCGCCGCCAGGCTGTGCCGGGAGGCGTCGTCGATGTGCCCCATGAACCATAGGGCGCGAGCCAGATACGAGTGACACATGGCCACGGAATGGCCCAGATATTCGAAGGAGGAAAATGATCCTCCGCCCGCCTCATACAGCGCGATGCTGGTCTCCAGGTGGGCGCGCGAATCTGGAAATTCGCCGCGATAGAGCGCGTTGAGGCCCAGCGCGAGGTGGGCCTCCAGGCGGTGTTCGGCATTGCCGTTGCGCTCCGCCGCCTCCAGCAACTGGCGGGCGATCTGCCTGCCTGCCTCAAAATCGGCCCGCACGTGGTAGAAAAGCTGTTGGCCGCGCAGCACCGAGATGAGCTGCGCCGAATCTCCCAAGCGAACGCATAGCTCGCGCGCTCTTTGATAGGCGCGGTCCACCTCGGGCGCCGCATAGCCGCGATCCGCCTGGAGCGCGATGCCCAAAGACGACTGCAACGCGAGTTCCAGGCGGTCCCGAAGCGGGCCCTGCCCCAGCGTTTCACCCAGACGCAGTCCCTCCGAGAGATGACCGATAGCTTCGGCGAAGGCGGCTCGCGCGATGGCCTGGTCTCCGGCACTCTGCCAGTAAGGAATGGCGCTCAGGGCGTTTCCCGCCGCCATGTGGTGGTAGGCGAGGAGCTCGGGCCGCGTCTCCACAATCTCGCGGAACCGGCCCTCCAGCGCCTCGGCGATCCGGCGGTGGTACTGCTGGCGCGTTCTGCGCAGCAGCGACTGATACGCCGTATCCCGCACCAGGGAATGTTTGAAGACGAAGACTTCCTGGGGCGGCGTTCCGTGTTGCTGCAACAATCCGCTGGAGACCCCTCGCTCCAGATGTTCGCGGAGAACGGCGTCGCCTTCCTCGGAGATGGCGCGCAATAGCTCGTAGGAAAACTCCCGGCCGATAGTGGCGCCCAACTGCAGGGAGCTCTTGGCCGCGCCCAGCCGGTCCAGACGGGCCATCAGCGCGTCTTGCAAGCTCATGGGCACGAGGTCGGGCGCGCGGAGGGTCTTGGCCTCGCTCAGCGCGCCCGATTCAAGGATCGCCCGCGTGGTTTCCTCCAGGAACAGCGGGATGCCGTCGCTGCGCTCGACGATCTGCCGCACCAGGACTGCGGGAAGACTCTTGTTGCCCGCCGTCCGGGCGACGAATTCCTTCGCTCTGGCGGCATCCAGGCCGCCCAGCTCCACAAGCGTTGCCCTCTCCCGCCAATCGGGGTTGAATTCGGCGCGCGCCGTCATCGCCATCAGCAGTCTGGACGATGCATACTCATTCACGCACCGCTTGAAGTACTCGCGGCTGGACGGGTCGGCCCAATGCAGGTCCTCGAAGAGCAGCATCACCGGGCCTAGCTCGGCTAAGGCGCGAGGAATGTCTAGCAGCAGGGCCAGCGTACGTTCGCGCTGCAAGGCCGCCGGAAGCGCGAATACCGAATGTGTGGCGTTGAAGGGGAGCGACAAGAGGCTGGCGAGCAATGGGGTGGCCGCGGGCTCGGCGAGCCGCAGGGTGGCGAGCGCCGCTTCGAGCTTTTGCCGCCGCTCCTCCGGCGTATCCGAGGGAGCAAACTCGAGCCATCGCGCCAGCAGTTCGGTCACGGCGTAGAAAGGGCTGTTCTGGTAGTACGGCGAACAGTCCCCTTCAAGCACGGCCCCATCGTCCGCCCAAACGTGCTCCTGGAGATATTCCACCAGCGCCGATTTACCGATGCCGGCTTCGCCGCGCAACAGTACGAATTGCGCCGCTCCGCCGCGGGCGTCGCGCCAGCAGTCCAGCAACGCCGCCGTTTCTCGCTCTCTTCCCACTAATGCCGGCGGCCGCGGCCGGGTTGGACGTTCACTCCCCCCGATCAACTGGTAGACGCGGATGGGTGTGGGAACGCCGGAAAAGGTCTTATCCCCCAACTCGCTCGACCGGAAGAAACGGGACATCAGCCGCCAACTCGCCTCGCTGGCCACAACGGTGTTAGGCTCAGCGCAGCTCTGGAGGCGTGCGGCGATGTTGGGCGTTTCTCCGATCGCCAAATGTTCGGTGCGCTCGCCGCCGCCGACCTGGCCCATGACCACCGGACCGGTGTGAATGCCCACGCGCACCGCAATCTCCACGCCGACCTTCGGAGCCCAACGGGCGTTGGTGTCGCGCATGGCCGCCACAATCTCTAGGCCGGCATTGCCCGCGCGGCGCGGGTCGTCTTCATGCGCCGCGGGAACCCCGAAATACGCCAGCACCCCGTCGCCGAGGTACTGAACGATGGAGCCGCCGAACCGCTCCACGACTTCGGCACACTGCGATTGATAGTCCCGTATGACATCTCGCAGCTCCTCCGGATCGAGGCGGGAGGAAAGCGTCGTGGATCCCGCGAGGTCGCAGAACACGACGGTGATCTGCCGCCGCTCGTCGGCGGCCCGCGGCGAGACCAGCGCAGCTCCGCACTCCGCGCAAAATTTCGCCCGCGCCGGACGGGCATGGCCGCACCGCGAACACGCGAGCAGCGTTGCCCCGCATTCGAGGCAAAATCGCCTTTCACTGGCGTTTTCGAAACCGCACTTGTAGCAACGCACGGCGAGTTGTTCGGCGATAAAGATTAAAACGTAACACAGATGGTATGTCTTGGCAAAAATTATGTCAAGCTCGCGTTGCAGCAATGTTGCAGCAAAACACCCGATTCCGAGCCGCGACCGCCAGGAAGCGGTACTTCGCCCAAACCGCGCTACCATTCGGAAGAGATGACGCGCAGATCCTTCGCCCGGGCTATCGCGGGCGTGGCTGTCGTCACCGGCGGCGGCATTCCGGTCGCGGCCGTGTACGGCGCGCGTCTACCCCAAACTCTGCGAATTCCACGCCGCATCGCATCGCGGTACGGGTGGTTCGAGCTGCGGGCCTATACAGGCGAAACCGAAAGACTCGCCGGCTTGTTTGCGCGATCGGGCATCCGAGCGCACCTACTGGGCTACGGCTGGAGCGCAACCCGTTTTCTGTTCCCGTTCCCGTCCCTGGAGGAGCGAGGCCGGACCTGGGATCGCTTAAATGGAGACCTGGATTGGTTGCTCACGCGCGGCCAAGTGCGGCTAACCGAGGTGACGATCTACCGCCTTTCGGAGGGCGGGCTTTAGCCCGCGCGAGGCTTTAGCCTCGCTGCTTGTATCGCTACCCCGGCGGCAGGATCTTCGACAGATCGTTATAGATCGCGAAGACCAGCACGACCATCAAGAACACAAACCCGACCTTGACCACGGCTTCCTTCACTTTCAGGTCGAGATCGCGGCGCAGGAGCATTTCCACCAGCAGCAGGAGGATCACGCCGCCATCCAGAATGGGGATGGGGAGGAGATTGACGATCGCCAGATTCAAGCTGACGGCGGCCATCAGCCCAATAAAGGTCGCCGCGCCTTCGCGCGCGGCCTGTCCCGACATTTGGGCAATGCGAATGGGGCCCGTCAGCCCCTTCGGCGACAGACGCCGCTCCACAATTCCTTCCAGCACGCTAAAGATCAGCTTGGCGCTCTGAACGTTGGATCTTGAGGCCTCGATCAGAGCTTGCGGGAACGGCAGCTTCACGATCTCGAATTTCGGCTCGAACAGCACGCCGATCATCCAGCGTTCCTCTCCGTCCAGGGTTTTGTGGACGGGCGTCACGGTGGCCTCGCGCTGCTCACAACCGCCAGGAACTCGCGGGACCGGCGGTGCGTCGGGCGTTGGCCGAATATACCCCGCAGCCGGCGGAGGATTCACTGATGCTGCAAGACCATGGAGACCCGGTGCGGTATCGCAGTGCAAAAATACCAGCTTCACGGGAGCGCCCTTGCCCTGCTCGATCACCTCCCGCACGCGCGAGGTGCTGCGGATAGGAACGCCGTTCACGCTGACGAGCACATCGCCCTTGCGTAGGCCGGCGCGCTCGGCCACGTCGATTCCCGCGGAAAAATCGGCAACCTGAACCTCGGATTCCTGGAACCATCCCGCGTACCCGATATCCTGCTTGTCGTCGTAAGCGGGCATGATAGTGAAGTGTAGGCGTTGGCCGTTGCGCAGCACCCAGACCTGCATGGCGCGGCGGGCGCTCGCGATTTCGGTCAAGCCGATGTCTTCCCAAGTGGGATCCGTCGTGTTATTCACCTGCACCACGCGATCGCCTTCCCGTATTCCGGCTCGTTCCGCCGGGCCGTCCGGCATCACATTACCGACCACAGGATCGTGCGGCATGGGGAACTTTTGAAACTCCACCATGAACAGGCCGGTCAGCAGCACCACCGCCAGGACCACATTGATCGCCGGACCGGCAAAGGCGATAATGGTCCTCTGCCAGCGGGGCTTGGCGAACAGCGAGCGGGGATCGGACGCGGCTTCGTCGCCGGGCTGGTCGCCCGTCATTTTCACGTAGCCGCCGAACAGAATCGCCGAAAACCGGAAGTCGGTTTCTCCGTGGCGGAATCCGAACAGACGCGGACCGAAACCGAAGCTGAACGTTTCCACCTTTACATCGAAGAAACGAGCGGCGAAGTAATGGCCCAACTCGTGAACCAGAATCATCACCCCTATAAGGACTAGATACCACCAGATGTTATGTAACAGAGCCATGCCGTTCTCTTGTAATTAATTATTTCGCTTCTCTCCCCGTTCAGGCAACAACCGCTTCCCTCCGCACTTCCCCGCCCCAACGCCAAGCGATCGTTTCCCGAGCCGCCAACCGCGAGGCCCGATCTATTTCTAACACATCCGCAATGGAGCGCGGCGCGGTCCCGGTCCCGGCGCGATCCAGCGTCTCGGCCACTGTCGCTGCGATGGCAGGAAACGGAATCCGACCCTCCAAAAACGCCTCCACAGCGATCTCATCGGCGGCGTTGAGAGTAACCGTCGCGGATCCTCCAGTCTCCACCGCCTCGTAGGCCAGCTTTAGCAGCGGAAATCTCTTGAGATCGGGAGGCTCGAAAGTCCAATGCGCCGCCTCGGACCAATCCAGTCGCGGAACTGGCGCCAGGGCCCGCTCCGGATAGGTCAGAGCGTACTGGATAGGCATCCGCATATCAGTGGCGCAGATCTGCGCGATCACGCTGCCGTCGGTGAATTCCACCATGGCATGAACCTTAGACTGCGGATGCACTACCACCTGAACATCCCGCGGCGAGAAATCAAACAGCCAGCAGGCCTCGATCACTTCAAACCCCTTATTCATCAACGTGGCGGAGTCGATGGTGATGCGCGGTCCCATCTTCCAGGTCGGATGATCCAGCGCTTGTTGAGCTGTGACGCGGGCCAGGTGTTCCGCCGGGGTCTGGCGAAATGGACCTCCGGAGGCGGTGAGAATCAGCCGCGCCGCTTCCTCCCTCCGCCCGCACCGAAGACATTGGTGCGCGCCGTTGTGTTCGCTATCCACCGGAATCAATTCGGCACCCGAGGCTCGCGTGGCGGCCGTGACCAGTTCACCGGCAGTAACCAGAACTTCTTTGTTCGCCAGCCCAACTCGCTTTCCCTGCCGCACAGCCTCATAAGTGGCTTCCAGACCCTCCACTCCTACGATCGCCGACATGACGAAATCCGATTCCGACCTCGCTGCGGCCGCCACCCGAGCTTCGGGGCCCCAGGCCAATTCGGGAATCGCCGACCCCCGCTCCTTCAGCAAGCGGTGAAGTTCGTCGCGATCCCTCTCGCCCGCAACCACGGCTACGTGAGGTTGAAATTCGGCGATCTGGCCCGCCAGCTTTTCGACGTTCCGCCCGGCGACCAATGCATCGATTCCGAATCGTCCCCCGGAGCGCCTCACAACGTCTAAAGTGCTGGTTCCAATGGAACCAGTCGAGCCCAGGAGTGTGAGTAGGGTCACGCGACCCCATGATACCATCCGAGTACCGTCTTCCAGGAGGCTATCTTCCGCCCAGCGGTACCGTCAACGACCCGGCCCTGCCGGTGGCTTTGTCCTCCACCACCACGCGAAGCAGTCCGGTCTTGCCTTCGAGATCGACAGGATGGTCGAAACCGATTCCCAGCATAACGCCGCCCGATCTCTCGAACCGAGTGCCCGCTGCCTACTGTACGGCGATGTACAGCGTCTGGCTCCCACCGGCGCCGCCGAGGCTGAACGTCAGCGGCACTTGATCGCTCGCTGCCACATTAGGAACCACCACATTGAACTGATATAGACCGACATAATTCGGCGCTAGTCCCGAGTAAGCGATCGTGGTGGCCGGCGTGTTACCGAAGGCAATCGAAAGCGGCGACGAAACCTGGTTGGTCTGCTGCTCGATTTGCCCTGCCGCTATCGCCGGTGTCACTGGTCCGAACCCGATGCCGTAAAGCGTGATGGTGTCCCCCGGGTTGGCCCGCCGCGAATTGATGCCGGAAATAGCTCCCGGCGGCAGAACGTAAGTACCGTCTGGGAGCAGCGCTACAACGTACTGCGTACCGGCAACGTTGAACCCCGGCGGGGAGCCGGTGCTGGGCGCAGGAGGAGCCAGCAAACCGGGAGACGTGGCAGCTACGTTCACCCCAAAAGCAGTGCTGCTGCCCGCCGCCGTTGTTACAACCACTGGCTGAGTGTTGTTTCCCACGCCGGAGGGAACCTGGACGTTGACCTGGCCGGAGCTGACATAGTCCGCGAAGGCGGCTTGGCCTCCAATCGTCACGCTGGTCCCTCCCAATGACGTTGGCGCATTAACGCCATTGAAATCCGCTGAGCTCCACACTCGTGTGCCCACCGCCAAATTCGAACCGTAGATTTCGATCCAACTGCCTGGAGATATCGTCGACGCCCCGCCGTAGGCTCCCGCGTTGATCACGTGAGTCACGCTTGGCCCCGGCAAGGCTGGAAAATTGAAAAGAATGTAAGAGCCTGGAGCCGAACCGGCGCCAAAATGCACCATAAAGGTGTTGTCGAATGTGAAACCTCCGTTCGAAGGGGCAAGGGAATACGACGCTGAAGTGTTGAACGATCCGGGGGGAGTTACGGTTGCCGTGCAGACGCCGGCAGTGCAGAGTTGTACTGAACTAGAGCTAGCCAGGAGCTAGCCACGTTGAAACTGAAAGCTCCCTCTAGCGCCTCCCCAAAGTTGCCCGTTGTGAAAGAGCTTTGGAATGCGGTAAACGCGTCGAGGGTCAAGGTGTCCGATTGAGAAGCGCCTCCTCCAGCGCCTTTGAGAAAGACAACTTCGAACAAATAGGTGAGAGAGAAAGTGCTTCCCGATCCGCTGTTAGAGGACGTTAGTGTTCCGGTGATGCTGTAGATGTCCCCGTCAGCCAGGGTTAGGGTGTAGCTTATCGGCAAATTGAAATTACCGCCGTAGGGAAGCAGTTGGGGGGGACAACCGCCCGCCGCGCACGTTCCATTTACCTGGAAGCCGGCATTCTGCGCATAGATCGAAGCGCCGAACGCGATCGCGATGACGGCCAAACGTAAACCTCGAAGCATGACAAGATCCTCCGAATGATAGTCGGAAACGCGCAAATTCAGGATTTTAGCATGACGCTTCCCGGGGACTTCCGCAGCCCTTCGGTCCATCCAACGCGTGCTCTGGGATCTCGACGCTTACACGAACACCATCTGCTCTGAACCGCTTCTCAGCGGCTTGTCCACGCCAGATGAGCCTGCGCGGTCGTCAGCTTGGCGACAATTTCGTACCCGAGTTGCGCAGCATTCGTTCGTAGCCGGTTGATCCGGGCGGCCTGGTAAGGGCTTTCGCAGGCCTCTGCTCCGGAATGGGGCCAGACGCGCGGCGACAAAATCAATCGTATGGTCATGCGTTAGAATCAAGTCTGAGCATCCCGTCGGAGAGGGCCCTTCGGGTCGGTGGCAGGTATGAAGCGAAGCGCAACAGCAGCAGTAGAAGAAATCGATCCGACGGGGACGGGGGCGCCGGAGACCGAACCAGATCCTGTTCGGGTTCTTGTGGTGGACGACGACGAGGAGCAGCGGCGCGCGGTCGCCGGCATGGTGGCCGCCAAGGGCTACATCGCCGAGACCGCGGAAAACGGCGAGGAAGCGCTGGAGAAGATGGGCGAGGCGCCGTTTCATGCGATCGTCACCGATCTCATCATGCCGCGCGTCGACGGAGTGGAGTTGATGCGGACCCTGCAGGCTCGCGGCGATTCGACCCCGGTGATCGTGCTAACCGGATTCGGCGATATCGGGCAGGCGGTCTCTATCATGCACGACCTGCGCGCGTTCTGGTTCCTCGAAAAACCGGTGAATCCGACCGTGCTGAACCTGCTTTTGGAGCGCGCCGTGCGCGTCGAGAGCCTGGCGAGAGAAACTGCGCTGCTACGGCGGCAGGTGGGCTATCGCGGCGGACTGGTTGATCTGGTGGGTCAATGCCAGGCCATGCAGCAGGTGTTCGCGTTGATCCAGCGCGTCGCCCCCAGCGAGGCCACCCTGCTGATCAGCGGCGAGAGCGGGACGGGCAAGGAACTGGTGGCCCGGGCCGTTCACAAGCTGAGTGCCCGCTCGGATGCCCCTTTTGTAGCCATCAATTGCGCGGCCATGCCGGAAAGCCTGATGGAAAGCGAATTGTTCGGCCACGAGCGCGGAGCGTTCACCGGCGCCCTCACGCGCCGTCCGGGATGTTTTGAACAGGCGCACCGCGGCACGTTGTTTTTGGACGAAATCGCGGAAATGCCCGTCGCCATGCAGGCCAAGCTGTTGCGCGTTTTGCAGGACGGCAGAGTCCGCCGCCTGGGAGCGACCTCGGAAGCGCCGGTGGACGTGCGCATACTGGCCGCTACGAATCGGGCTCCGGACGAGGCGGTCGCACAAAAACTGCTTCGCGAAGATCTCTATTACCGGCTGAACGTCTTTCAGATTTCCCTTCCGGCGCTGCGGCATCGCAAGGAGGACTTGCCTATGCTTGCCGACTCTCTCATCCGCGAGCTGAACGAGCGGCACGGCTGCCACGTCGCAGGCGTGGATCCTGACGCCATGGCGAAGTTGATGGCGCATGCCTGGCCGGGCAATGTCCGCGAATTGCGCAACGTGCTGGAGCGGGCCGTGATCATCGCCCATGAGGGCCTGCTGGAGGCCAGTCACCTTTCCGCCCATATCGGCACGGAGACAGTGAATCTGCCGCCGCCCGGTGCCGCCAAGGCGCAGGAGCCGGCCTTCACGTTCCGTTCCGGCGCGCCTTTGCGCGAGGTGCAAGACGCTTATATTCACCACACGCTGAAGCTCGCCCAGAATAACAAGCGGCGTGCGGCCAGGGTTCTGGATATTAGCGAAAGAACGCTGCACAGCCGCGTCCGGGACTAAACAGAGCCGGGGTGCCCTCTGGGCCCGTCAGGGAGCGGCCCACGGTCCAAAACACTGCCCCAAGGTCCTGTTTTATACACAAATTATGCACACCCCCGCTTCCCTAACTTCTTTAAAACCCTGGATGAAACAATTCTGTGCAAAAGCGCGATTTTCCATTGACTCGCCGCCGCCGGTCAGTGCATTATGATTCTGGTTCCAAGAGGTTCGAAGGACAACGAGCTTGGCGGGAAGTAGCGAATCTGGAACGTCGATCCGTTTCGCGGCGATCAAAAGTTATCGCGGGACGGGGAGCGAAGGAAGATCGGGCGACCCGCAAAAGTAAGGTTTGCCGTCCGGGTTCGAGCGTTGCGCTACGATCTGGAGGGATCGAGAGATCCCAACGGGGAGTGGGCGTTGGAAAACAGGCGGTGAATTCTGGGACAGGAACCGGCAACGGGTTGCGGCAGTGAGCGCGCTCCGCTCGGCAAAAAAGCGGAGCGGGGCCGTGAGCCAAAAGCCGAACGGGCCGGGGAACGTTTCAGAATTGCCTCGAAGATGTAGGCCGGGAGCTATGATCGGCTGCGGGGATGGGTCGCAAGGCCCGTTCTCGTCGCCGTGAGCGAAAGGTCGTATCGAGGGGCGGTCTTCTACCAGAAGCGGAATCGCGGACAAGCACCGGGCTTTGATCCGCCTCCGGGCAAAACCGGAGCGGGGAGCTTACGGCCTACGTCACGTCGCTTCTGGATGCCACGTTCTGACCGTGCATGCCGGTCGGAGGATGAGTTTTCCCGAGGGTCACTTGGAACCATTCCTGTTTTTTCTCACCGATTTTTTCTATTGGTTCTCGGGCTCATCGTAACCGGATAATCGTCGGATCCAGATGTTGCGATACCGCACCGGGTCTCCATGGTCTTGCAGCATCAGTGAATCCTCCGCCGGCTGCGGGACATATTTGGCCAACGCGCGGTGCACCGTCGGTCCCGCGAGTTCCTGGCGGTTGTGGAGTAAGACGCCGTTGAGGAAAACCGTAACATAGGCCGGCTTGACCAGCTTGCCGTTTTCAAACCGCGGCGCTTCGAACACGATGTCGTAACTCTGCCATTCTCCGGGCGGCCTCGTAGGATTCACCAGCGGCGGCCATTGCCCATAAATCGCCCCGGCTTGGCCATCGGCGTAGGTCGGATTTCGATACGAATCCAATACTTGGATCTCGAAGCGCCCTTGGAGAAACACGCCGCTGTTTCCCCGATTCTGGCTGGATCCGCGAATCTCGGCCGGGGCGGCCCACTCCAGGTGCAGTTGCACGTCGCCGAACTTGTCGCGAGTGGCGATATCGCCCGTTCTCGGAGCGACCTCGAAATATCCGTCGCCGACTTTCCACGGCGCGGGTTCCGATTTCACTGTCGGGTGGGCGGGATCGAGTTTGGCCGCTTGCCACTGGGAAAGATCGCGTCCGTCGAACAGCACGATGGCGTCGGAGGGCGCGCCTCCTGCCCGCACCGCGGGTGTCACCACGCGAGGATGGGGGCGCGCGGGATCGTGCACGTGATACGGCAAGCCCGGCAAGAGGGGCGTGTCCGTGTAACCCAATTCTCCGGCGTTCTGCGCGCCCAGGATCGCCGCCGCAGACATCGAAATCACCAGAACCGCGATTCGCATGCTGCTATCCTATCGCGATCTTTTAGCTCGCCACCGCGAACCTCCGAATCAATTTCCCATCACAATCCTGCGGGTCAATTTTCCACGGCAATCCTGCGGATTGCGCACGCGCGGCCCGTGGCATCATCCACCCCCACCACCACGCCGTGCAGTTCCGCGCCATGCCGCGCGGCTTCCATTCGCACCGGCAATTGCGTGAGAAACCGCCGCAGCGCGATTTCCTTATCCACGCCGATGACCGACAGGTAAGGACCGGTCATCCCTACGTCGGTCTGATACGCCGTGCCATTGGGAAGAATGCGCGTGTCGGCTGTGGGGATATGCGTATGCGTGCCGATTACCGCCGAGACGCGCCCATCCAGATACCACCCCATCGCCATCTTTTCGCTAGTCGCCTCGGCGTGGAAGTCGACGAACCGCACCATGACCTCCGCGGGAAGCGCCGCCAGCAGAGCGTCGGCCTTGCGCAGCGGGCAATCGATCGCGGGCAAGTGCGCGCGCCCTTGCAAGTTCAGAATCGCGCATCGCACCCCATTGCTCGCCGTCGCCACTATCACGCCCGATCCCGGCAGCTCCGCGGCATAGTTCGCCGGGCGCAGAAGACGGGGCTCGCGCGCGATGTACTCGTAGATCTCTTTCTTGTCCCAAACGTGATTGCCGCTGGTGAGCACGTCGATGCCGTAACCGAGCAGCTCGTCCGCGAGCGCCGGCGTGATCCCGAACCCTCCCGCGGCGTTTTCGGCATTCGCGATGGTGAGATGGATCTGTTCAGCGGCGGCGATTTCCCGCACATGCCGCGCGACCATTCCGCGCCCGGCCGAGGCGAAAATGTCGCCGATAAAAAGGAGATTGGTCAAAAAAAGGCGGAGCGCACCACCACGCCGTCTCGGCTTCCGTCATTTGACCCCGAACTCAGCAGGGTGGAGTCCTCCGCGCGCCTTCAGGCTTCTCCATGGCGGCGAGCCGCCGGAGCTTGCTCACCAGCGCGTAATCGAGCCGGACCCCATGACATTGACTGTTGGATCAATTTTTGGAAGCCGCTCACCAACGCGGCAGGAACGCTCCTTCATCGATCCTAGCAGATCGCTCAGCTTCGCGAAACAGAGCCGCGACGGGGTGCCTCTGGGCCAGGAGCGGTTTGCTGAACCTTACGAGCCTACAGACGGACCACGATCACGGCCCGGCGGTTCTCATTTGAAAGGGCGCGCTCTTCACAATGCCTAAAATAATCGACGACCAGCGATAGTCGTCGACCGCCGCCTCACGGTCGATCTCGCGGACCGCCGGCGCGTCGTAATACTCCAGCCCCCGCCCCAATGCATACGTCAGCATTTTCTCGGTCACAGCTTTGACGAATTGCGTTTTTTGCGCCAGCAGGGCCTGCCGCAGCTCTCGCGGCCCATCCACCTTCGTGCCATCTAGCAACACACCGGACGCGTCGATCGGTTGCCCCGTGTCAGTGGTCCGCCATTGTCCGATGCCGTCGAAATTTTCCAGGCTCAACCCCAAAGGATCCATGCGCGCATGGCAGCCGGCGCAGGCCGGACTCGCGCGATGAAGCTCCAGCATTTGCCGCACCGACAGCGGTTTGTTGTCCTTGTTGTTCGACTCCAGCGATGGAACATTGCCGGGAGGAGCGGGCATCGGCGCGGCCAGGATATTTTCCAAAAGCCACTTGCCGCGAATAGTAGGCGAAGTGCGCGTGGTGTAAGAAGTGACCGCCAGCATGCTCGCCTTGCCCAGCAGACCGAAGCGGTTCTCGTCCGTGAGCGTCACGCGGCGGAAGTGGCTGCCATAGATGCCGGAAATTCCGTAGTGGCGCGCCAACTGCTCGTTCAGGAAAGTTTCATTCGACGTCAATAAATCGATGACGTTGCGGTTCTGTTTCAATTGGTCGTCGAGAAATAAGTCCGTCTCGGTGACGAAGGCCGAGCGCAGATTATCGTCAAACCACGGAAACTTCGTACTATCCGGCTGAATCAGCCACACGTTGCGGGTCTCCAGCCAGTCTTCGAAGAAATTTTGGACCAGCGACGTTCGCGCGCGAGGGTCGGCGAACATGCGTGAGACTTGCTGCGCCAGGACCGCCGGCTCGTGCAATCTCCCCGCGATCGCCGAATCCAGCAGAGCGTCGTCCGGAATGCTGCTCCACAAAAAGAACGATAATCGTGATGCCAGCTCGACATCCGAAATGCGATACGCCGAACCGCGCGGGGTCCCGGAAGAGCGCACAGCCTGCTCTTGGCGTTGTGCGCGGTCAGAAGAAGGTTCGGCTTCGATGCGGAACAGAAAATCGGGGCTCACCAGCACTCGCTCCACCGCGGCGCGAATTCCGTCGTCGAAGGTTCCGGTGGCGCGGGCGCGCTTGTAGAAACCGACTAGCGTCTCGACGTCGTCGCCGGTCGCGGCGCGTCTATAGGCGCGCCGCGCCAGCGTGGACATAATTTTCGTCGCGCAGGCCGTCTCGTCGGCGGCATTCGCGGGATGGCATACGAACAGCAGCCGCCGGCTGAGCGAATCCACCGGCGTCTTGCCTCCATACGGCCCGCCAATCAGCAGCGCGGCGATCGCAATCGGCGAGTTCGCATTATCGGAATTGCGGGTATACAGCGAAAGGCGATCCGGGCCCGGGCCCTCCGCTGCTACATCGTCCGTTTTGAGCATGGTCGCCATGACCTCGCGCAGCCCCGCCTTCACCGGTACGCGCGCCTGAAGCCCTTCGTCGCCGTCGTAAATGAAGGTTCTCGACCTCGATGTTTCCCCGCCCAAAGTGAATTGTGCGACGCGCTTTCCATCCACGCGGACTTCGAACTGCGTCGGCACGTTCAAACCTTTGATTTGGATGTCCCAAGTCCGCTGCAAGCGGATCTTGAAAACGTATTCCCCGTCCACCGGAAAATAGTGGCGCGCGGCCACGCCGCCTTTCGATCCCAGCGGAAAGTCTTCGCCCAGGCGCTCTGTCTGGCGAAGGTAATTCTGATCGTTCGCGCTGCCCTTCAGCGCGCCGTAGCGCACGAAGGCCGGTGGAATATTCGGATCGCCGACGGCGCGGCGCGCAATAGTGGCCGCCGCCGCGACGTATCGATCCAGCAACGCCGGCTGCATCGAAAGCGCTTCGGCGTTGTTCTCGAAGCCGAAAGCCTGCTCATCCGGCGGCAGCATTTCTTGAGGATCGATTTCCACCCCCAGCAAGTCCCGCACGGCATTGGCGTATTCGGCTCGATTCAGCCGGTGCAAGCTCGCCCCGCGGCCCGGATTCACGTGAGTCGCGGCGGCTCGATCGATCTCCGACTCCAGCCACGTGGCCACGGCATCGTATGTGGCGTTATCCGGGCGCCGGGCGCCCGCAGGCGGCATGGCCCGGCTCCGCAGCTTCACAATCACCTTTTCCCAGGTCTCCGCCGAGTTGGCGACGTGGTCGGCGTCAGCGCGATCCAGCGCCAGATTCGCGGTCTTGAGTTTTTCGTTGTGACAGGCGACGCAATACGTGTTCGCCAACGCCCGCGCTAGCGTGGGCGTGTTCGCTTGAAATCCGAACGCCGAGGCGGCGGTGATGGCGAAGCACAACATGCGAATCGGGATATGCCGCGTCATATTCACTCCGCCCTCCGGTCATTATACGAAATCTAATACGCCGAACCGCAACCGCCAGGGGGTGCGCGACAGGGAGGTGCAGACTCGATCGGTCTTCTTTTTTGTAGCTTTTTTCTTAGCGTCTATATACGCTAAGAGAAAGGAGACCCTTGATGACCGACTCTCTGCCTCAGCTGGAGTCCCAACGCTCCGATCTGTTCCGTCAGCTTGCA
>DATDGT010000220.1:0-22103 GCA_036521975.1 Bryobacteraceae bacterium | reverse complement strand
TCCTCCCTACGTTCAGCGGCAGGCAAGACCGTGGGAGAAGCCGAAGATATTCCGTTCTTCTTCACATTGATTCCTGTTCTCGCCCTGCTCAGTAATTAGGACCAGGAGAACTGTCTCATCAATATTGGCACGGAGGGCCCGTTGTGATGAATTTATTTTCCATAGGCATGGGCGATCTGGCCGACGAGCTTGGCCCAGCCCATGTCCATTGCCCCGTAGACCTCGCCGGCTTCCGGGCGCGCATTGTCCTTGAGTATTTCCACCATCAGGGTTGAGTAGTCGGAGATAATGACGCCCGCCTGCAGCATACGCAGGAGCCCGACCTGCCGCTTGGTCTCGCTGAACGTTCCCGAGGCATCCACCGCAACATACGCGTCGAACCCTTTGCCGACGGCGGTGATGGCCGGAAATGCCGCACAGACTTCAAGCGAGATGCCGGCGAAGATCAGCTTCTTCCGGCCGGTCGCCTCGATGGCGCGGGTCACGCGAGCGTCGTCGAAAGCGTTGACCGACGAACGGTCGATGATCTCAATGCCGGGCAAGGCCTCGACGAGCTCGGGGAACGTCGGGCCCCACATGCTGTCGCGCGCTGTCGTCGCGACGATAATCGGCAGTTTCAGCGCTTTTGCGGCTTTGGCCAGGGCCACCACGTTGTGCTTCAGTTCGCCGGTGGAATAATCGCGGACGCCTGTCATGAGGCCGACCTGATGATCGACGAGGACGAGCGCCGCGTTTTGGGAAGTCAGCGGTTCGTAGGGGCGGTTTTGATTGGTCATGACGTTCTCCTTGGGTTGTTAAGTTGCCGGTTGTGAACTCGGCGGCGGTAGATGGAGGCAGAATGAAGCAGAATGAACCTTCTGTGGGGCATCGACGAGGGCCTGTCCTAAAAATTAACTATAACGTAGCAACAGTAGACGATCATATGGCTAACTGTGATAGATTGGTGCATATAGGCAACAATAGTCATGCAAGATCTGAACGACATCTATTTTTTCGCCGCTGTCGTCCAGCACTGCGGATTTTCCGCGGCGGCCCGCAAGATCGGCGTTGAGAAGACGCGCCTTAGCCGGCGCGTTTCGGCACTGGAGAAGCGGCTGGGCGTCCGATTGCTCCAACGCACTACGAGGGCTCTGGCTCTGACGGAAGCGGGACAGCGCTTCTTTGAGCGATGCGGAGCCACGGTCGAAAGTGCGCAAGCGGCCTACGATAGCGTGGCGGAACTGCTCAGGGAACCCGCGGGACTCGTTCGCCTCAGCAGCCCGGTGCTGCTGGCGCAAAGGTGTCTGGCTCATGCGCTGCCCGGCTATATGACGGCCCATCCAAAAGTTTCTGTCTTTGTGGAGCCGACGGACCGGACCGTCAATGTGATCGAGGAGCGAATTGATATCGCCATCCGGGCAAAACCGGTTATAGAAGACGTCGCGGGACTGGTAGCGAAAACACTCGGCAAATCCCAACGTGTGCTGGTCGCGAGCTCCGCCTTCCTCGCTCGCTATGGTCGCCCGGACAGTCCGGCCGATTTGCCGAAGTTCAACACGGCCGCCAGCAGCGACGACATATTCGACAGCGGGGCGCGATGGAGCTTGACAAGCCTTGCTACAGGCCTCGATAATCGGACACAACATATCGAGTTGAAGCCGAGGCTTGTCACGAGCGATCTGCGCGTACGGCTTCAAGCGGCGATACATGGAATCGGCATCGCATTGCTGCCGGAACAAGTCGTTGCCGCCCCGCTAAAAGAGCGGCTTGTTGAACACGTCCTGCCGGAATGGTCCGGCGCGAAGAATATCCTTCACCTGGTGTACCCCACGCCGCGCGGAATGCTGCCGTCGGTAAGGAGTCTCATTGATTACCTGCTGATCCATGTTCCGGCCTGGCTCCAGGAAAGAAGCATTTAAGCGTCTAGGGGGCTCATGAACGTCCCCCTTTTGGCGCCGGTTTGAGTAAAATCAAGTCATGGCGTCTGTCGCCCAGCGGCTGCCGGAGCCGACCGCTCAGGCACGCAAATTCCCCTGGCGGACCACGGCGTTTTTCGCGGTCCTGATCATCGCGGGCAATTTTTCCATTCTGCGCCGCCTGGTGACGCAGTGGCTCAACGACGGCGACATGGGCCACGGTTTCTTCGTGCCCATAGTGGCGGCCTATATTGTCTGGCGACGGCGTGAGGCTCTGGCGGCGCTGCGGCCCCAGCCCTCATGGTGGGGAGTGGTGGCAATCCTGTGGGGCCTGGGGCAAGGTTACCTCGGCACGCTGGGCGCGGATCTGTTTTTGCAGCGCACTTCCGTGCTGATCACGCTGTTCGGGCTGCTGCTCGCCGCCGGGGGCGTGCCGCTCATCCGGGCGTTGGCCTTCCCCCTGCTACTGCTTCCTTTCATGATTCCGTTTCCCGGCGTGGTGTATAACGAGATTACTTTTCCGCTTCAACTTTTCGCCAGCCGCGTGGCTGAAGTGGCGCTCGGCATTTTGGGCGTGCCCGTCTACCGCGATGGAAACATCCTAGAAATTCCCAGCCAAAGGCTGGATGTGGCGGAGGCGTGCAGCGGCATTCGCAGCTTGCTCTCGCTCTCGTTCTTGTCTCTGGTCTACGCCTATTTCTTCGACCAGCGCGTGTGGATGCGCTGGGTGCTGTTGATCTCGACCCTTCCCATCGCCATTGTGGCGAATGCCGGACGCGTCACCGTGACAGGTCTACTGAGCGAAGTGAATCCGGAACTCGCCCACGGCGTTTTCCATACGCTGGAGGGGTGGGTGATTTTCGTGATCGCGGGGTTGATGTTGGCGGCGCTGCATCTCCTGATCAACCGGCTGACGAGGCTGCGGCGGGCTCATCCAGCGCCGCCGGCTGCGCCGGCTGGGAGGGCGGCATGATCCCGGTGACGCCTCTTCGGGTCGCGGCGGCCCTGTTGGTGGTGGGGGGGGCGGTACTGTACAGCTCGGAGCGCCCCGAATACCTGCCGCCCATGGCGCCGCTCGGCGGATTCCCGCTCAGCGTAGGAGGTTGGCGCTTCTATCAGGAGGGCGTGGTGGATGAGGAGACGCGCGACTTTTTGAAAGCCGACGACCTCCTGGCTCGCGACTACGGCAATGCGGCGACCAAGCGCCGCGCGGATTTGTTTGTGGCCGCCTTCCGGACGCTGAGCACCGGCGCGGGTCCGCATTCGCCCAAAAATTGTCTTCCAGGGTCGGGATGGAGCAGTCTGTTGTCGGACGAACTGACGTTGGAGACGCCCTCGGGCCCGATTACCGTCAACCGTTACGTGGTCGGGCGCGGCACGGAGCGGGCCCTGGTTTTGTACTGGTACCAATCGCGTGGCCGCGTGGTGGCCAGCGAGTACAAGGCTAAGCTCTGGAGCATTGCCGACGCCATCCGGCTCAATCGCACCGACACCGCGCTAGTCCGGATAGTTGTTCCGATCCCCGATGATGATCAGGAAAAGGCCACGTCGACCGCCGTCGATTTTGTTCAGGCGCTGTTCGAACCGTTGCGCCGCCTGCTGCCCACGTAAGTACTCCGTTTCAAAAATCCGGCCACGTATTCGAGAGGAATATGGGGCAGCGTCCTGCGCTGCGGCGGGTCCTCGGCCCGCCCGGTGCAGGCGGCCTGGGAGGCCGCCGCAGGCCGAGGGCCTGCCCCACCGGAAGCCGCTAAGTCACTTCGGCTTGGAGGTCTTCTCCGCCTCCTCGTCTTCCTCGCGCTCTTGTTCCTTCACGAACTGGAGAATATCGAAGTGCTTGATCTCGCGGCCGGGAAAAAAGCTGTTTACCGCGTCCTGCACCTCGGTAAAGACTTGGAAAACGGTGTGCAGCTTGGTGAGCAATAGCAGTTCGACGTTGCGCTTGTTGGGATTCACCAGTTTGAGCGCGCCTCCCAGTTTCTTCAGCGAGGTGAAGCAGATCACCATTGTTCCGAGGCCCGTCGAATCGACATAATCGATATCCGTGAGATCGAGAATTACGTTGACGTGGCCGGAGGCGGCGCACTCATTGACCTTGTCCCGAACGCTGTTCGACTCACCTACGGTGAGGCGGCCCTTGAGCGAGAGAACGACGATGCCTTCCCGGATGCTTTCGCGGATGTCGAGACTCATGATCAGACCGTAGTGTAGCGCGAGCGCGGTTTCCCGGCGTACGCCGGAGTTGGCCCGACTGAAGTCGCGCCCTGATACGGGTCCGGTCCAATGCAGTCGCAAGATTTACGCCGGAGAAGAGAAACCCTGGTGCCTTGTTCCGAATCGTAGAATAGAGCGGTGGCGAGCCGCTGGCGCGGATAAACTGCATGACTAAAACGGCGATCGCCGGGCTGGAAGTCCAGACCGGACCTGAGATCGCGGCTCTTGAGCCGGGCGGACCTACGCATTACCTCGTCCTGGGCGATTTCGGGGCCCATGCCCTGGGCGTCCGGCCGGTGGATCCCGAGACGCTGGACGGCGTGCTGGATATCGTCGGCGTGGAAATCGCCGGCTCGCCCATTCATGAAATCGAGGATTTCCATCCGGACCGGCTCTACCAGCGCCTGAATCTGTTCCGCGACCTGGCGACGCCTTCGAATCCTCCGGAGCGGATCGGCCAGCGCATGCGGGAGTTGCTGCACCACCCACGGTTTCGGACCGTGGAGAGCGCCTGGCGCGGACTGGACTTCGCCGTGCGGCGGGCCGACGACGAATCGGGCTCGATCTACATGGCGCAATATTCGCGCGAAGATCTGGCGGCCGATGTGGCCGCAGCCGACGACCTCAAAACCACGCTCCTTTATGAACTCTTCCACGCGCACAAGTGGGGCGGAGTTTTTGGGCTGTACTCGTTTGGTCCGGATGCGGCGGATATCGAGATTCTTGGGCGCGTGGCTGTGATTGCGGAGCACGCGCGGGCGCCGTTCATCGCTCAGGGCGCCGAGGACACGGGACACTACTGGGAGGAGCTCCGCTCGATTCCCGAAGCAGGATGCCTGGCTCTGGCTCTGCCGCGATTTTTGCTGCGCCTGCCTTATGGCGCGCGCACCAGTCCCATCGAGTCCTTCGAATTCGAAGAGATGACGGAGGCGCCCTCGCACGATGGTTACCTGTGGGGTCATCCGGCGTGGGCGTGTCTTTGCGTGGCTGCGGGGGGCGCGGCCGCGGGTCCCAGGGAGGGCCCTGCTAGATTGGATTTGCGCGGCCATCCCATTGCACACCTATCAGCAAGACGGCGAATGGACATGCACTCCTTGCACCGAAGTCGCGGCGTCCGAAGCTCAGGTGCGAGCTCTCACGGTACGCGGGTTGATTCCGCTGGTCTGGGTTCGCAATACCGACCGCGTGCGCGTGGCCGGGTTGCACGCGATTAATGGGAGGGCTTTGGCATGGGCTTGAAATCGTGGGCCTGAAATCGGGAACCGATCTGCTGCGATTCGCCGCCGGCGCCGCGCTGTTTGCCGCGCTTTCAAGCGCGGCGTTTTCGCGGGAACGTCCGCCCTGGGCCGAGGAAATGCTCGAGGCGCACAATTCCGTCCGCACCGTCCTAAAACTTCCGCCCCTGGTCTGGTCGGACAAAATCGCGGCGGTTGCGCAGGAGTGGGCAGATACCCTCCTCAGCCGAGGACAATTCCTCCATCGCCCGAAATCTTCGCACGGCGAAAATCTGTTCGAGGTCGACGGAGGGCGCGCTCTGCCCGAGCGAGTAGTTGGCGATTGGGCGGCGGAAGCTCGCGATTACGATTACCGCACGAATACTTGCGCAGGCGTATGCGGCCATTACACCCAACTGGTCTGGCGCAGCAGCCGGCAAATCGGCTGCGGCGTGGCTCACGATGCGCGCCGGGAGATCTGGGTGTGCAACTACGACCCTCCGGGAAACGTGATCGGCGGCAAGCCTTATTGAGTTACGGTGAACGTCGTTGGGAAGCTGAGAGCGCCTCCCACGGTCACGAAGACGAGTTGCGGTCCCAGCGGAGCATTCGTCGGGACCGTGAAATTGATTTGCGTAACCCCCACGGCCCAACTCGGAATGCCGATAAAATCGATCGGCGCGTTCACCCCGCCGAGGCTCATCGACACGGGCAGAACCGGCTGGGGCAAATTGGTGGGCGCCTGGCCGGTGGTGGCCGCGGGCGTGACCTGTCCTTCGCCGGTGATGAAGATCGTATAAGTCCCGCCACGTGAGCCACTGGGGAACGGCGTCACCGGGCAGGGTTCAGCCGAGCATGTGGACGTGAAAATTCCAGGCGCGGCGGGCTGAACGTTGAACGAGTAATTAGAACTCTGGCCGCCGTATCCGGTCACCGTGAGAACCGCCAGACCCGGCTGAGTTTCGTATGGAATCTGAATATTGATCTGGGCGGGCGAGGCGTAATAGTAAGGCGCGGGCACGCCATTAATGGTCGCGGAAGAACCGGCTAGAGACAGCGGCAAAGGAAGCGTGCCCGCTTGACCGACGCCTAAAGAGGTGAAAATCGCTCCGAAGACGCTGAGAATCATTCCAGGAGCGAAACCCGGCAGGAATGAGGCTCCATTCGCCAGTCCACCCCGCGCAATGAATACCAACTGCTCGGGCGCTCCTACGATGGGAACCGAAACCTGCGTGGTCCATTGATATCCGCTCGCGTCTTGCCCTCCGAAGACGAACGGGATCGGCCCCGGCGCGGTCCATGTCCCCGGAGCAACAGAGATTTCACCGGTGAGCGTGCCGTTGGCGGCGAGCGCGGTCTTCGGGAAGAATGTTCGGAGCGTTTTGGATAAATCCGTTCCGTTGACTACGAACGTGTTGAGCGTGGTAGCCACTCCCGCGAGTTCGGTGAGAGTAATGGTGGAAGCGTACTCGAATCCTTGATTCGTGGCATTCGGCGGCCCAGCGCCGACGGGTGGAGTGTTCAGCGCCCCGTAAAGGGGGCCCACGACGGCCGACACGGCCGAATGACCACTGGGCAGGCTCACATTCAACGTGATCGTGGCAGAAGAGCCGTTGAACGCCGCATCGCCACCGTAGGTTACGAGAACGGTATCTGTTCCCGCGGTCAGCGCGCCCGGGTAGATCGTGACCGTCGCCGTCGCTGAGGCCGAGCTTCCAGGCGGTTGAACCGGCGTTAGTGTTGCCGTGCCTAGAAGTGAGGCGCCAGTAACATTAGGGCTCACCGCTATTGCGGTATAAACAGTCGCGACACTGGTCTGATTCACGAATACGGTTCCGGTAGGCGTAACGGTTCCCGATGCAGGGGTCACCGTGATGGTCAACTGAACCTGATCGCTCAGCGTCACGCTGGTGTTGTTCGCGCTCACGGAAAGCGTGGTGGGAGCGCCCGTCGTGTTCCAGGCGTTCACCAGATTCATTGCATCCACCGATCCCCATCCGGTTGCGGGATCGTATCCCGGTCCCGTGCTGTAGCCCAGAGTTCCATTGACGCAATCGGGTGTTCCGCCGGCGCACGGCACTATATTGTTGCCCACGGCGATATCGTGGAACGCGGCGCTCGAGCTCTGCCCTAGTTGGTAAAGCACCGGATTGATGTTGCCCAATCCCGCGGGGCCTGTCGCTCCTCTGGTCGATAACGATTGGTTAATCAAAGCCAGGATGCCGGCGAAAATTGGGCTTGCCACGGAAGTGCCGCCCGCCGGCGTGCATAATCCTCCCGTGCAGAGATTAAAGGCGTCGTGGAAAGGTGACGCCGCCAGCGAGATGTCGGGCACGTCGCGCGCATTATCGTTGGGAACGCCTGGGCCAGTCTGCCATGCGGGCTTGGAATACAGAATGCTCGCGCCCCCGCCGGTGCCCGCGATGAGGCCTTCAGCCAGCGAATCGTTCCAAGCTTTCTCCGGAATGTAGGACAAAGCCGAGGCGCCGTTCGCGGTATTGGTAGAACTCCAGTACGTGCCCCCGTTTTCATTAAATTCCGAGCCGCCCACGGCAGTCACTTCCGGAATGCTTGCCGGGAAGGAAACGGCAAGGCCGTTAGTCGCCACAGGCTCGGCGAAGGCCCCATCGCAGGTTGCCGCCGCGGCATCACCCGACGCCGCGACAAACGTGATCCCTTGCGCGTTGGCCTGTTGAACGGTAGAACGGTACAGCACTCCCAGGAACATGAGCTCCGCCTCGCAACCGCCCGCACTAAAATTGATCACCGCGGCGAGATTCTGATCCACCGCGTAGATGGCGGATTGAAAAAAATCCGACGATTGCACATAAATGATCTGCGCCCCGCGCGCCACGGCGGTGGACCATTCGATATCCAGATCGGCTTCGACGACCCCGGGGTTCAACCCTGGCGAAGGGCCTACCGTGACTACCTGCGGCAGGTTCGGCTTCAGATTGAACATCGCTTGAAAGGCGCGGATATCTGAAAACCTGGGCTCCAGCTCGCTCCCCCCCGCGATGGCGATGGTCTGCCCCGTGCCGTTGATGCCCATGTTGTACAACGGAGCGATATCGTAGATGGTCGCGATATCGTCGGGGGCGATCGAGTGCGTGCCGTTCGGATTGGTCATATGCGGCTGGATGTTGGAGCCGAAATCGTTCAACCCCACAAATCCGGTGACGATTCCGTCCAGAGCCGCGGGGACCGATGGCGCCGTCGAATTGGCGAAGTGCTCCTGCCCGTGAATCACGTAGCGATGAAATTCGGTTTGAAGCGCGCGCCCCACGGCTGCCGTCGAGCCGCTGAACGCGATCCAGTTGCGTCCTCGCGACTGCCGCTCGACCGTCAAACCCTCCGATTCCAGCCATTGTGCCACTCTCGCCATATCGCCGCTCGATGCGCCGAAGCGCTCAGCGAACTGTTCAGGGGCGAGCCATTTGCGATAGTTCGGCGAGGCGGGGTCGCGCTGTTGCTCGAGCAGCGTTTCCAATGCCGCCTGCTGCGCGGCCGAGGGCGCCAGATGCATGGTGACGTAGCCCAGCTTGCGCGAGGGATCTACCGGCCCGCGATCGAATTCCGCGCGTGCCAGTCGCGGCGCGCCGCCACGGATGCGCGTCTTATTCGAGGCATCGATGGGGCTTGCAATGCGGTCCTGCGCGCAAACACACACGCCAAGAAAAAAGGCCGTAAAAACACAAACCCGTGGCACAGCGCGCTCTAAGCTGAGTTGCATAAATCTAGTTGTGTATAGCGGAATTGTACCCTAACTCACCCCGCCCTAACGGGCGGGGCTGAATCGGGCGGGGCTGAATCCGGCGGTCTGTGCGAACTTCCATTAGGAGTAAGGGGAACCTATCAGCTCAGGCTGTCCACTCGCCCGAAAGCTTCTTGATGGATTTTGCGATGAAGGGGCCTTTTTGGCGGTTGTAAGCGGCCCGGTTTGCGGGCGTGGCGGCCGCGGCACGCTCTTTTTCCCGCGCATAGGACTCGCGTAAACTGGCGTCACGCCGAAGCGCGTCGCGGAAGGCAAGGCTGCCGCGCCACGACTCCCCCTCGTACTCCACTACATGCACTAAGTGCGTGCGCTCCGTCCGGTCGCGTCCACGCCCGAAAATGTAATGTCCTGGAACACCCGCACGCTCGGCGTAGTCATAGCCCAGAGCCTCCAGCGCAGGTTTGCATCTTTCCCATTCAGAGAGCGGTGAGATTCCGACCATGATGTCCAGTATCGGCTTGGCGCAAAGCCCCGGCACTGCGGTAGACCCGTAGTGCTCAATGCCCTTTGCAACCAGCCCCAGCGCCTTCGCAAGACGCCCCCTCTCGTCTTCAAATGCAGCGGGCCAAAGCGGGTCATAAGCGACCAGCAGGTTGAGATCGGCCTCGAGGCCGAGATTTGCTTTTGTGCGCACACTCTCTGGCTCACATTGCGGGTCCGCCAGACCTGCCCCTCCGACCGGGAACTTCACGACCATCCTTTCTTTATTTCAACGCCCGCCCGACCACAAGCTGGGTCCAGACTGCATTCATTGCGCGTAATACCCGGCTTCCGTACGGACCCTGAGCGGCGGCAGGCCATTGATGAAGCGCACGCGCACCTCGACCGAATGGTAGCCCCCGTGGGCGGGACTCGCCGTGTAGGACAGGCTGTAACGGGTCCGAAGATCGAGCACGAATCTCCCCAGCGCTTCGGGGTCGCTTCCGTCGAACCGGAGGTTGTAGAGCGCGATATTTGTACCTCGCACCAGCCCATCCACATCGGTTTGCGTATGGGCGCTTGCGTCGTCCCCTGCCTCAGGCGCCCGATCGCCAATCTCGAAGAACGCCTTTAAGGGGTTTCTAGCGCTCTTCAGCCGCTCCAGAGCCGCGTAAGAAGCGTCCATCCATACCATTCGGTCCTGCCGCGCGCCGTTCGCGATCGCAATCAGATCGTCGATGCTTTCCGCCACTTGAGGACGCTCTCCTCTCGCGTACACCAACAGCAGTTCGTCGTTTGCACCGAGCCCTTGGCGCAGTCTTCTGAGCGCCGGCAAAAGGTTCTGAAGACCGGGTCCATCGGTATTGACGGTGGCCGCTAGCGAGATCGGGTCGCTTGACAAGCCCGTGATCGCCTGCCCGATTCCATCGTCCAGAATTCGGAAGTCTGAGGCATTGAGTCCGGTGACGTAACGGCCTTGCAAGTCGGTCACTGTGACGGTAATCGTCACCTGCCGAGGAGGGGGTGGACCAGGCGTGGGGAGTTGTTGCGGCGGCGGAAGAGGCGGTCGCTGCTGCGCGATCAATTCCGGCGGGGATGGCGCTCGCAGACGTGGGAACTCGAATGACGCTAAGGGCGGTAGCCGCTCTATCCGCAGGGCCCCTGTCGCGTAGATCGCGGGAAAGCCCACGATTAAGATCGCAAGCCACGCGGCTCCGGTCACGCGGCCCGCGGTGCGCCGTCGCTCGTCCAGCACCCGATCGATCCGCTGGTGGACGCGAGAGGCCATCCCCAACGCATGCGAATAGACGCGTCCTTGCGCGCTCTTGACCCTCGCGGCCATTTCGAGCAGCAGATCGGCGTAACGGCGGCGGTCGCCGCGAGCGGCTACACAAACCTCGTCGCAAGCTTGCTCGGCGAGCAACGAAAGGTTGCGCTGCAGCCACCACGCCAGCGGATGAAACCAGAACAGGCACTGGTTCAGCCGCGCCAGCAGCGCGATAAGCGAGTCGCGCCTGCGGATGTGCGCGCGCTCGTGCGTCAGCACGACATCCAATGCGTCGTTGTCCCAGTTTCTCCAGGAAGAGGGCAGCAGGATCTTCGGCCTGATCCAGCCAACAGCAATGGGAACCGCGATTGCGTCGGATTCGAGGAGGCCGGGATGGATAGCCGCGCTCTTGACGACGAGTTTTCGGATAAGCTGCGAGCCGGTGATGAGGCGGGCGAACAGGAATAAAGCCACGCCGATGTAAATCCCCGTCACGATGGCGAGCCAATCGCGAGACTTTGCTGGTTGGGGGGCGATCCGCACGGGCTGAAGGCGAGGTTGCAAGCCGAAAGCTACTTCACCAGGCAGTGAAACAACGAGCGGCGGCGCGGGAGCATCTGAGATGGACGGAACGATGCGGACCGGAAGGCGCGGCAGGGCTGGCGCCAAGGCCGCGCCGGCTCTCTTTCCGAACGCCAGCAGCGCCAGGGCCGCAAGCGCCGCAAGCCCTATGGATCGAATTGAAATATCCGCCAGATGAGCGATCATGATTCTCCTTTCCGGCTCTTCCGCCCCGCGATTTTGGCTGCCAATTCTCGCAACTCGGCGCGACTCAACACCTCGCTGTCCACCATGCCGGTGAGCAACTCCTCCACCGATCCCTTGCAGAAGCGATCGATGATCCGGCGAACCGCGCGAACGGCAACGTTTCGCGGTTGCTCCGCCGCCGTATAGAAGTAGGTCCGGCCCTCGACTTTGTAGCGCGCATAACCCTTCTCGTGAAGGCGCCGCAGGATCGTGCGAATGGTCGAATCCTTCAGCCGCCGCTTCGGGCCGAGCGCCTCGCGGACTTGCTCGGCATTGGCCGGACCGCGCGACCAAAGAATCTCCATGACCCGCTGCTCCAGCGGGCCAAGATTATCGGGGAGCCGTTTCGATGCATTAACCATCGTAGCGCTACATAGCGTAACATACAACCGCAACGGATGTCAAGGCTCGCCGCACGAACTTCGCACAGCCGGGCCGCGGACCAAACATGCCTGAGGTTTTGCGATGTTCCATGCGAGCGATCCTCTCCTGCCTGGACCGCATCGAAATAGGGGAAGAGTTCGGCCCCAGCGCACAGCGCCCGGCGCGGGACCGGGCCCTCACAAGGGCCCTAACTCCCCGACACGCCGGGCTGCGTTGTGCGCTGAGTTAGTGGAAAGCGGAAACTTACTTCGCGGTGAGCGCCCGTTCAATCGCGCTGGTCAGCTCTTTAGAATCGGGCTCGACCGGTGGATCGAAGCGCGCCAGCACTTTGCCGTTGCGGTCCACCAGATATTTCGTGAAATTCCATGGAATCTCGCCGCCCGTCTTAGGATTTGCCGTTTTGCCGGTTAAGAACTGGTAGAGCGGAGCCTTGTCCTTGCCTGCCACCGAAATCTTACTGAACATCGGAAAGGTAACGCCGAATTTGGACTTGCAAAACGCGCCGATCTCGGTGTCGCTGCCCGGCTCTTGCTCGCCGAAGTTGTTGGCGGGGAAACCCGCCACCACCAGTCCCCGGTCCTTGTATTTCACGTACAACGCCTGCAGGCCTTCATATTGGTAGGTATAGCCGCATTGGCTGGCCACATTGACGATGAGCATCACCTTGCCTTTATAGTTGGCGAGTGGCGTGGGCGTGCCGTCGATAGCGGCGAGGGTGAACTCATATACGCTCGAGGCCGCAAAAGCGGTGGGGACCATCAGCAGAGAACCCAGGAGGTATTTCATGGGTTGATTTTACTATGCACGTTCGGTTTACGTGCATGGTACGCCGCCAAGAATACTCGTCCGTCATTCGTCCGTGACCGCCGGTTGAAGACGTTTTTGGATGGCGGACTTTAGTCCGCGCGGGACTTCAGTCCCGCTGGGGCGGAAGCGAGGCTAAAGCCCGCCCTCCAAGCGCCTTCATCGCCTTTCGTGGTCTGCGGGGCCATGCATAGCATTCGCACTGAGCCGCGCCCGGTTGCAAGGTTGGTCACGCTATGCGGGCGAGGTTCGCCGCGCTGATGGCTTGTCCCACGTGCCGCTGCGTATGCTCGGCGATGTGTGTCAAGAGCCCGAGAACCGTAGTCGGCAGGCGCTTACGCCCGACTTCCCGAGGCTCGCTCAGCCGCTCGGGCTCGATGGAATGCGCCAGGGTTTCGACGCGCTCGAACGCGGCGCCGATTTCCGCGAGAAGTTCCTCGCGCGCCGCTCCCGGTTCGTGTTCGCGCCGTAGAAATTCCATCTGGTCTTTGGAAAGCTGCTTACCTTCCAAATACGTCGCAAGGCGGTCCGTGCTTCCCGCGATGTGCCGCAGATGGAATCCGACCGAGCCAAAACCATGTGGCCGCACCCAGATTTGATCGGTCGTCAGGCCCTCGGTGTGTTTGGCCAAATCCTCGCGGGCTTGCTGGAAACCGTAGAGCGAGGGCGCGATCAGCGGATGAATGCCGGGAATCGGGCCGCGCATCCATGCTTCGGGGAGTTGATCGGTGGAATTTGCAGGGGGAGAGAGGGACATGTATCAAGAGTCTATCGTTCAACCGCGCGCCCCCGAAAATCCCCCGCCAAGGAGACGGGAGACAGGAGACGGGAGACAGGAGACAGGAGTCAGGAGTCAGGAGTCAGGAGTCAGAAGGCAGGAGACAGAAGGCAGAGTCGGAAGGACGTCGAAAGGCGATATGATGGGCTGTCTGAACAAAACCCCTGTGAAACAACTCCTTCTTCCCTTTGCAGCCGTGGCCGTGCTGACATGCGCGGCGCATGCACAGGCCGTCAAAACTCCGGCTAAGGCGCCCGCAAAAGCCGCGGCCGCCGACTGGCCCATGTACAACCGCGACCTCGCCGGAACGCGCTATTCTCCGTTGACGCAAATCAATACGCGCAACGTCTCGCGATTGACCAAGACGTGGTCGTTCCGCTTGAACGCCCGTGCCTCGGAAGCCACGCCTATCGTAGTGAACGGTGTGATGTATCTGCCCGCCGGGAATCGCGTGGTCGCGTTGCAGCCCGAAACCGGAACGGAGATCTGGAGCTATGCGCTACCGAAAGGCAGTCCCTCGAGGCGAGCCGTCGCTTACTGGCCGGGCGACCAGAACAATCCTCCGCGCATTTTGTTCACGGCCGATCGCAGACTGATCGCTCTCAACGCCCATACGGGAAAAATCGATCCCGGCTTCGGCAATGAAGGCGAAGTGGACGTGACGATCCCTTACAATTCCGCGCCCACGATTTATAAGGATCTGCTGCTTATCGGCGCCAATGTCGGCGAGATTCAGGTTCCTAACGCGCCGGGCAACACTCGCGCCTATGACGCCCGGACCGGCAAAAAGATTTGGGAGTTCCATTCCGTGCCGCAGCCGGGCGAAACGGGCCATGAGAGCTGGCAGGACGATGGCTGGAAGGATCGCACCGGAGTCAACAACTGGGGGTTTTCGATGACCATGGATACGCAGCGGAACACGCTGTACACGACCTTCGGAAGCCCGGCTAGCGACTTTTATGGCGGAGATCGAAAGGGCAACGACCTGTTCGGCAATTCGGTGGTCGCGCTGGACGCGGATACCGGAAAGATGAAGTGGTATTTTCAGGCCGTTCATCACGACACTTGGGATTTCGATCTGCCCCCGGCGCCGGGTTTGATCGATGTGACAGTAAGAGGAAAACAAATCCCGATTCTGGCGCAGACCGGCAAAGTCGGATACATGTATATCCTGGATCGCACCAACGGGAAGCCGGTGTTCGGAATCGAGGAGAAGCCGGTTCCGCAGAGCAAAGTGCCGGGCGAGCAGAGCGCGCCCACGCAGCCGATTCCTGTGAAACCGCCTCCGTTCGGGCGAATGAGCTTCAACATGGAGGACTTGGTGACCGCCGAAGAGACCACGCCCGAGCATGCCGCGGCATGCCGCGATCTGGTGGAAAAAAGCGGCGGCGCTTATAACGGGGGACCGTTCACGCCATGGGTGTATCGCGCGCCGGGCGCTCCCCCGGTTTCGAGCGTGATTTTCCCCGGCGCCATCGGCGGGACGAATTGGGGCGGCACGGCATCCGATCCGAATCTTGGTTACGTGTTCACGTTCACTAACGAATACGGAAGCATCGGATGGATTCAGAAGGAGCCGGACGGTTCGCGAGTTCCCTATCAGCAGGCCAGCATTTTGGGCAATCCGTTCAACTCGAAATTCTGGTGGAGGCGAACGGACGAGCGCAATCGCACTCTGGGCGCCAGTTCCTGGCCGTGCCAGAAACCTCCGTGGGGAAGGCTCACGGCGGTGAACGCGGCCACCGGCGAATTCGCCTGGCAGATTCGATTAGGCGTCACCGACGAATTGCCCGAGAGCAAGAGGAACACCGGCCGCATCGGGTTCGGTGGACCGATTGCGACCGCCGGAGGGTTGGTACTCATCGGTGCGACCAACGACAAACGCTTCCGCGCGTTCGATTCGCGGACCGGAAGATTGCTGTGGGAGACCAAGCTCGATTACAGCGCGATCTCGGTTCCCATGACCTATCAAGGGAAGAACGGAAAGCAATACGTGGCCGTGGTCGCGGGCGACGGTGGCGCGGGCGTCACCGATCCAACGGCGGCCAACGAAGAATCGCTGGTGGTATTCGCACTGCCCTAGCGATAGCCAAGGATACTTGAAATCTTGAGGTTGAGAGCTTTCAGCTCTCAGCGATCAGCATTCAGCTTTTGCAGCAGCCCGGCGAGCAGGCGTTTCAGTTCCGTGGCGCGCTGCGACAGTTCCGCGTGATCCTTGGGCTTGATCAGCTTCAGATCTCTTGGTCCTCGCCGCATAGCCCCGGTGACCGATGCCGGCACTCGCCCGAACCTCCCATCCAACTCGCAGGCTGATCGCTAGCTGACCGCTGACTGCTGACAGCTAGAAACGGCGCCAGCTCATCTGGTTCACTCCGCGTGAAGGGCCTCTAGAGGATCGACGGACGATGCCCTTCGTGCCGGCAAATAGCTCGCGAGTACCGCGGCGAAGAGGAGAATGGCCGCAACCGCGGCGTACGTCACGGGATCCCAAGGGCTCACGCCGAACAGCAGCGACTGGAGCAATCGCGTCAGCCCAACCGCCGCTCCCGATCCGACCGCGACGCCGATGGTCGACAGCGCCAGTCCGCCGCGGACAAACATCCGCTCGATATCCTGTTTCTGCGCCCCGAGCGCCAGCCGGATCCCGGCATCGCGCCGTCTCAGGGATACTGCGTACGAGATCACCCCGTAAATCCCCACGACGCCTATCAGCAGAGCCATCGCACCGGCGATCCCGAGCATGAGGAGTGTGAACGATGTTCGCACCATGGACCTGCTGTACACGTCGCCGAGAGTTTGTACCTGCGCGAGCGGCAGACTCGAGTTCACCGACCAAACCGCCTGCTGAAGGTCTTTCAAAAAGCTCTCGGTCCCCGCACGTTGCGTGCGAACCGCGAACACTACGGATCGCGCAACGAAATTAGGGATTCCGAGCCGTACCGCTTGCCACCGCGCCGGCCAGTACACGATCGCCGGCGCCGGCAGGTGAACTCCGTTGTCATGAACATCGCTCACGACGCCGATCACCTCTCGCCACGGGTCGCTTGAGCCGTTCTCCCGAATCCGTTTCCCGAGCGCGGCCTGCACAGATCCCCACGTCTCCTTGGCCATCCGTTCCGAAATCAGCGCGACCTCGAGGTTGTCGTAGAGATCGGTCCACGTGAAGTCCCGTCCTGCAAGGAAGGCCGTTCCCAACGTCTGGAAGGATCCTGGCGACACAGATTTGACTCGCCGCACGGGGGGAAGTTGCCCATCCGCCGGAAGCTTATCCTCGACCGCCACCCCACTGTTCCCAACCTGCTCCCCCGTTTCCATCGGAACGGAGGTCATGAACGCAGCGGAGGTCACGCCCGGAATCGCGCTCATCTTGTTGAGGATCTCGTTCTGCATTCGCGTGACCCGCTGCGGTTCCTCGACTTGTGCAGCCGGAATCGAGATCCGAACGGTTTGGATTTGTTCCGGGTGTGTGAACCCAGGCTGAACGCTGCGCAGCGCCTGGAAGCTGCGAATCATCAGACCCGAGCTCACCAAGAGCACGAGAGCCAGCGCCACCTGCACCGCCACGAGCGTGTTCTGCGACCGGTGCTGGTCCCGGCTAAGGCTCGCCATTCGCCCGCCGCCGCGAAGCGCGTGCGCGATCGGCGTCCCCGTGTGCTTCATCACCGACAACAAACCCGACAATAAGCCGGCGAGCAGGGACGCTCCAGCCGTGAACACCAGCACAAGAGGGTCGATTGCGATCTCGTTCAGCCGCGCCAGGTTCGCAGGGCCCGTGGAAGCGAGCAACTGCAGTCCCCCGCTGGCCAGGACTAATCCCAGCAGGCCGCCCAGAACACTCAAGAGCACACTTTCGAGAACGTGTTCCCGCGCAATCGTTCCCCAACCCGCTCCCAGCGCCGCGCGAATCGCGAGTTCATGCTGTCGCCCATGCGCTCGAACCAGCAGCAGATTGGTCACGTTGGCGCACGCGATCAACAGGACAATCCCGATGCCCCCCATGAGCACCCAGAGCACCTTGCCGGCGTCGCCCACCACGTCCTGCTTCAACGGCCGCACAGCCAGAGCGAGTTGCAGTGTTTCGAAAGTCTTCTGGCTCATGCCCAATGCCGTCATCATGCCCGGGAGAATCCGAGCAAGTTCCGCGTCGGCTTGCGCCAATGTGATGCCCGGCTTTAGCCTCGCGAGCCCCGTGTAGTTGAGGTTGCCTGGCGGTTCGTCGCCTTTCAGGCGCTGCGGCAGGATTAGCTCCGGGTCGCGATCAAGGAATCGAAAACTCTGCGGCATGATTCCAATCACCGCTCGCGGCCGCGAATCGATGGTCAAAGCGTGCCCCACGATGGCGCGATCTCCGCCGAACCGTCGCTGCCAATATCCGTAGGTAAGAATCACCGTTTCGGGTGTGCCGGTAGTATCGTCGGCTCGCGAGAACCATCGTCCCACGGCCGGCGAAACCCCCAGCACAGGGAGAATTTGGTCCGTTACCCACAAAGCCCGCACCTGTTCCGGATCTCCGCGCCCCGTAACGCCGGCTGCGCCGCTGCTCCACACTCCGAACTTCTCGAACGTCCGAATCTGTTCGCGATAGCCGAAGTACATCGGCCCCGACAAGTGCACGTTGTTGCTCTTTACGCCCTGCCGGACGTAGGAGTGCCACACTCCGACGAGCGCGTCCGGATTGGGATATGGCAGAGGCTTGATCAGAACCGCGTTCACCACGCTAAAGATTGCCGTGTTGGCGCCGATCCCGAGCGCCAGCGTGATCACCGCGATTGCAGTGAACGACGCATTGCGGCGCAGTCCGCGAATTGCATCGCGCAGATCGCGGACGAACGAATCAAATGTCCGCGCCGAATTCATCTAATCGAGAGGTAAAGTACCTCTACTATACGACCAGAATTGGTAATCGTTAGCAAGATCCTCAAGAGATTATCTTGTGGGGGCAAGCTGCGATCCTTCGGACTGCAGTTCCGGCAAGGTTATGGCTTAAGTCCCACGCTGGCGACGCATGGTGTAGGCGCCATCATCGTCCCCCCGGGCGCAGCGATTATCCTTATCCTTGACGTACTTTTCGACGCCGACGACTCAGCACCACTGCAAAGGTGAGAAAGCCGCAGGTCACCAGAACCAACGAGGAAGGTTCCGGCACCGGCGACGGCGCCGTCGCTTCCAGCAGGAAGGGGCCCGGAGGCGCCCCTACGGTCCACGTTGCCCCACTATTCTCACTCACCGCGTAATTGAGGAAGGATGCGCTCAGCGTGTTTGTGTATGGCCACTGGTAATCGCCACCGGACCCAGCAGCCGCCAAAATGAACCAGTAGTCTGTATTTGCCGCGAGAGTCACGCTCGACATGGGCGTAAACGTCAGATCGGTAGGAGAGCCTGTCGGGATCATGGGCACAGTGAAACCGGTGAGGACTGTGCTGCCGGGCAAGCCGCTATTGTTGTTGACCAATTGTGCGCCGGCAGTGAAACTTCCCGATGCATCGCCCAGCGGAACAATAATCGAACTCAGCAGCTCACTCGAACTTCCTGTCAGGAATTCCTGCGCATACCACTGGGGTGGCCCCGAGTTGTAAATGGTCCCAGTGCCGTTCACCGCGGCCGTTAAATTGGACAGGATGACGGCATCACCATAAGAGAGCCCAGCGTTCGCCAGCAGCATGAACGCAGCTCCCAATAGAGTCTTTGTTTGGCAACTTCGCATTGTTTCCTCCATTCGCGTTGTGTCCCCCTTTGAGGGAACGGTAAGAAATATTAGCTCCGAAATGTTAAGTCCGATTGACAGCCCTTCACATCGCGGAGCAAGATGACGGTGCGCTCCTCAGAACAAAACCCTCTCCCCGGTCATCGGGGAGAGGGCAGAACGTGTTTCAGTCGTCATCCCGGTCACCAGCGGGCGCCGCCTTGTTGAAGTCGCTCGGGGGACGAACCTTGCTCTCGCCAGGATAGGGCCGCGTAAACCCGGTGGTCTGGTACCAGTTCAGATGGTTGACGGTGTCCGGGTCTTCGGCGTCGGGCTTGGTCAGCTTGCCGGCGAAGATCTGCGCCTTCTTCTGGAGCAAGGCCGCCCTCAGGACCTCGATCGCAGCGGGGCTCGGCTTCTTCTGGAGCTGAGCCGCGGCCTTGATCGCAGCTTTGTCCGATACCTTGGCTGCACTCGCTGTCGCTGTAACGCCCTGGGTTAGCGGGACCTGGTTCGGCACGTGCGTCCACGGTAGGAGGTTCCCCGCGGGCGGCGCGCCAGGAATGAAATCCGTCGTCATCGGCGACGCCACGAGGTCGAACTGGTTCATCGGCGGCAGACCGAGGATTTGCTCCATCGTTCGAGTCATGTTGACGTGCGTGTAGTAGGTGTGGTCGGCGGATCCGTTCTGCACGGCGTACGGACTGACTATGTAGCCTGGGCTGCGATGACCGTCGACGTGGTCGACGCCGTTCTGCGCGTCGTCTTCCTCCATGAAGATCGCCGACGTAGACCACACGGAGCTATGGCTGATGTAGTCGATGATGCGCCCAACGGCCAAGTCGTTATCGGCCTGTTGCGCGGCCGCGGTCGGCGGGCCGCCGGTGTGATCGCACATGATCCACATGATGGTCAATGCGGGCACCGTACCGGCCGCGACGTCTTTGTTGAAGTCCTGCGCCCACAGATCGACGCGGAATTGGTCGGGGATGCCCGTATCGAACTGCGGGAAGTTCGTGATGAGGTGGTTGTACACGGCCGGGAGAGAGGACGTTGCCTGGACCGTATTCTGATAGTACAGTGTGTTCTCGCCCGGGATCCCAGGGGGTGCGCAACCAGTCCCTCCCTCGAAGCACTGCGAGTCGGCGTAGAACTGGCTCCAGCTCGGCTCGTTGGTCGACCCGTTGGGCTGTAGGAACTGGTCGCCCTCGACGTATTCGCCTAGATCTTCACCGGCAGACCGGCCGCCGCTGCTTCCGAGAACAGAAAACCCTTATTCTGGTAGGCGAGTGCATCGCCGGCGTTCCCGCCCGGATAGCTGCGGACCCAGTCAGGCGACTGGATGTCATCGGCGTAGGGCGCCATGCCCTCGGTGATCCACTGGTGACCGTCAGCCGACTGGCGGCTCGGGTCGTAGAAGTTGTCCAGGAGAGGGAAGCGCTGCACCAGCGCGTGAGCGTTCGGCGTGACACTGGCGCCGAACACTGCCAGGCTAGCGTCGCCATTGCCGGTGGCCACGTCGCCCAGGATTTGATCATAAGTGCGGTTTTCACGGACGATCAGGAACACGTGCTTGATCAACGACGGATCGCCGATGTGGGCCGGGATGGGGACCGGCGGGGTGAGCGGGGAGCCACCGGAGGCAGACATGATATTTTGCGTCAGATCCCAGTGGTTGTTATAAAAAACCTGGCTCGTCATCGCCGGCAAGGCCGCGCTAGCCGGCACGGGGACGAGGTTGACGGTGCCATTGTCCTGGTGGGTGTTGTAGCCGGTGACGCCGTAGTCAGTCTCGAACGAATAACGCGTGCCGATGCCCTTATCGTTGGCAACGATGAGCTCATTATCGGCCACGTCCAGCACGACCGAGCTCGGCGCATAGGCCACCGGGATCATGCCGATAATGGGATTAGTTGCTCCTTGGCTCAGGTTGACCACCGCGATCGCGTTGGCATTGTAAAGCGCGACATAGGCAATGCCGGCCGTGGCATTGACGGCGATCGAGTTCGGCGCGGCGCCATAGGCCGCCTGGCCGGCGCCGGGCACCCCGATCGGCAGCCCAACATTAATCGTGTACGCCACCAGGTTGGTGGTCGTGTCGATAACCGAGATGGTGTCGCTATAAGTATTGGCGACCAACACGTACTGGTTGTAGAACGCCATCCCAGTCGGGTGCAGACCGGTCGGGATGGTAGCGGTGACCGTCATCGAGCCCAGATCAACCACGGAAACGGTGCCGGTGACCGCGGCGCCAACCACCGGGTCGGCGACGATTTCCGTGCCGGCGGAGTAGATCTGGAAGTCCGACTGCGTGGCGGCCCGGCCACCCTCGTTGCTGACATAGGCGGTTGTGTTGGTGCCGTTGATGACGATGCTGTGCGGCGCGTTACCGACGCGGATCTGTGTACCCTGCGTTGGGGGCGTTGCGGTCAGGTCGATCTTGGTGAGCGTATCGTTCTGGTTCAGCAGGGCATATGCGCTCTTGCCATCGCTTGAGAGCGCAAGGCCGCCCGGATAAGAGGTGCGCGGAGTATAGAACGTGCCGCAGGGTGTGAAATAAGCTCCGTAAGGGCTGCGAAAGCACCTGATGAAGGAATTGTTTGGCGGCACGCTGACTTGGGCATAGTCTGACAGCAAGCCCGTTGGAGAGACATTGGCGACGGTGACATGGCTACTGTCCTGGCTGAACACCAGATACTGACCGTTCGCCGAATCACTCGGGTCCAAAATAATTTTGTAGACCGCTTCGGTCAGGTTCGGTAGAGCCCCAAAACAAATGCCCTCCTTTTTGTGAGATCTTGAAGCGACGCGGAACCCGAGTTGCTGACGAACCCCGCGTACACTAAAACACCCAAGGAGGGC
>DATDGT010000219.1:0-30805 GCA_036521975.1 Bryobacteraceae bacterium | reverse complement strand
GGATTCCTGCACGCGGATCCAGTCAGTTTCGTTTACGGGCTAACGCCATTACCCAAGCCGACCGCTCCCCTCACACGCCTGCATTATCTCGCGTATTTTCATCGTCGGGGGTGCACGGCCCCGGTCATAGATGTTTCGTTTCTTCTGCCCGTCCTGGAGCTGGACTGCGAGAATGTAGCCCCTCTGGTGGGCCGTTTCTTAGCGGAACCTCGCCAATTTTTCGAGCGCGTTTATAAGAAGCACATTCAGCCGGTCTCCAACCGGTTTCAAGAGGAGCTGGCCAAGGCGCTGCCGGAATTGCCGACGGAAGAGCGTCTGTGGCGGCTTTATTTTTCCGCGGGCGTGATGACTTACCTTATGAGCTGGTCGCCCCTGCTGCCAGAATTGAGCGGCGGTTTATGCGATGCCACCGACCGGCAGGCGCTGGTGGAACGTGCGATTGCCTTCCTCGCGGCAGGCTTCCGCGCGCCGGCTCCCGCCGCAATGGAAGAAAAGACCCGTCCAGCCCCGCCCGTCAGGGCGGGGTCGCTGGTTCATACCGGAGCCTGACATGATCTCGCGAACGCTTCTCCTGACCATCCCCCCGTTCCTAGCGGCGCCCTTCGCGGCCGCCCAGCAGCCTACCCTGCAATTAAGCCTGAAGCACGCCGTCGAAATCGCCCTGACTCCGGAAGGCAGCGCCCGAGTCGCGCTGGCGCAGCAATCGGTTCGCCAGGCCGAGACGCATGTTTCCCAAGCGCGGGCGGCGTTCCTTCCCGATCTCGACGCCTCCGTGCAAGACCGCAACGAAACCGTGAATCTGCAAACCTTCGGTTTGAATTTTCAAACGCCCTCCGGATTCGTTCTGCCCACCCTGGTGGGGCCGTTCACCGTCTTCGACGCGCGCGGATCGGTGCAGCAATCCGTTTTCAGTTTCTCGGATATACGCAAATATCAGTCCGCGCGCATGTCTCTCGTCGCCAGCCATTCGGATCTCGACACCACAAAAAACCAGGTCAGCGACCAGGTGGGTCGCGCGTACTTGACTTGTCTTCGCGCCGACGCCGATCTGGAAACCGCCCAGGCCAATGTAGATCTCTCGATGGCTTTGGAGCGGCTGGCGGTTTCGCAGAAGAACGCGGGCACCGGCACGGGCATCGACGTAACGCGCGCGCAAGTGCAGCTCGCCAACGACCAGCAGCGCCTGATCGTGGCGCAAAACGACCGGCGCCGCGCGGGGCTGGAGCTGCTGCGCGCCATGGGAGTGAGTCTCGATAGCAGCATTCAGCTCACCGACAAGCTTTCTTACACGCGGGTGAACGTTGCCGATCTGGAAGCTTCGCTCAAAACCGCGCGCGAGGATCGTGCGGAGCTGAAGACTCAGCAGCGCCGCGAAGAGGTCGCGCTGTTGAACTACGATTCGGTTTCCGCGGAGCGGCTGCCTTCGGTGTCCGCCTTCGGCGATTACGGAACCACGGGGTTGCAGGTAAACGACGCGCGGCCGACGCGTGAATACGGCGTGACGCTGAAAGTGCCGGTCTTCGACGGCCTGCGCCGCGACGCCCGCCGCGCCGAAAGCTATTCGCAATATCTGCAGGAACGGACGCGCACGCACGATCTGCTGCAACAAATCGAGCTGGATGTGCGGCTGGCGCTGGATAGCTTGCGGTCGGCGGAAGCCCAGGTCTCCACGGCCCGCGATGGGTTGACGCTCTCTCAAAACGAGCTCGCGCAGGCCCAGCGGCGCTACCAAGCCGGCGTGGCCAATTCTTTGGAAGTCACCGATGCGCAGACCCGTTTGATTCGCGCCCAGGACAACCAAACCGCCGCGCTCTACAATTACAACCTGGCGCGCATCGATCTGGCGACGGCCACGGGAACCATCTCGGAGTACGTGAACCAATGAAGAAAAGAATCCTGCTCATTCTGATTGTGGCGGCGGCGCTGGGCGCGGGCGCATGGATGTGGCGCACCGGCGTCTTCGACCGCGATAACAACCGCATCCTGGTCTCCGGAAACCTGGAGCTCACGGAGGTCGATCTGTCGTTTAAAACGGCGGGCAAACTGGTCGCGCTGAACGTTCGCGAGGGCGATTGGGTGAAGAAGGGCGACATTATCGCGCGGCTGGATTCGGTGCAGCTCGAGCAGCAGCTCGCGCGCGACGAAGCCGCGGTGGTGAACGCCCAATCCCAATATCAGCAACTGGAAACCTCCATCGAATATCAGAAAGCGACGCTCGAAAGCGACGTCGCGGTGAAGCGCGCGGAGCTGAGCCAGGCGCAAGCGCATCTCGACGAACTGCTTGCCGGCAGCCGGCACCAGGAGATTCAGCAGGCGCAAGCAGCCGTGAACGACGCCATCGCCTGGAACGACGCGGCGCGGCAGGATTGGGATCGCGCGCAGACCCTCTACAAGAATGAGGACATTTCCACCTCGCAATACGATCAGGCGCGCGCCAAGTATGAAAGCACTCAAGCCCAACTCCGGCTGGCGCAGGAGAAGTTGGGGCTGGTGCAGGAAGGTCCTCGCAAGGAAGAAATCGAGGGCGGCAAGGCGGCGGTGGTGCGCGGGCAGGCGGCGGTGCGCAACTCCGAAGCCAACCGCCTGGAGCTTCAGCGGAGGGAAGAAGAGCTCCAGGCGCGCAAGAGCGACATCGATCGGGCGCGGGCGCAAGTGGGAATCACCAAATCGCAGATCGCCGATACCACGATCTCCGCGCCCGTCGCGGGCGTGATCGAGGTGAAATCGGCGGAGGTGGGCGAAGTGCTCGCGGCCGGGACCACCGTCGTCACCCTCGGCGATCAGGACCACCCCTGGCTGCGCGCCTATATCAACGAAACGGATTTGGGAAAAGTAAAGCTCGATCAACCGGTGAACCTGCGCACGGATTCGTTCCTGAATAAGATTTACATGGGCCGCATTTCCTTTATTTCTCCCGAAGCCGAATTCACGCCCAAACAGATTCAAACCAAGGAAGAGCGTGTAAAGCTGGTCTACCGGATCAAGATCGACGTGGAGAACCGCGAGCACGAGCTGAAGAACAACATGCCGGTGGACGCGGAGATCGCCTTGTGACAATTATCCAAGTCACGAATCTCACCCGCCGCTTCGGCGATCTCACCGCCGTCGATAAAGTGAATTTCGACATTGCTCAGGGAGAGATTTTTTGCCTCGTGGGACCCGACGGCGCGGGCAAAACCACAACTCTGCGTCTGCTGTGCGGGTTGATGGATCCCACTGAAGGCTCGATTACTATCGCCGGACACGATGTGGGGAAGGAGCCCGACGCCGTGCGCGATCAGATCGGCTATATGGCGCAGCGCTTCGGATTGTACGCCGACTTGACCGTGAACGAGAACATGAATTTTTACGCCGATCTGTTCGGCATCGTGGGAAGCGAGCGGGAGGAATTGACTCGAACGTTGCTCCGCATGGCGCGATTGGAGCCGTTTCGCAAGCGGCTGGCGGGCAAACTCTCCGGAGGCATGAAGCAGAAACTGGCTTTGATCTGTACGCTGCTGCACAAGCCTCGCGTCCTGTTTTTGGACGAACCCACCAATGGCGTCGATCCGGTTTCCCGCCGGGACTTCTGGGCGATTCTGTATCAGCTTGTAACGGACGGCCTCACCGTGTTCGTCGCGACAGCCTATCTGGACGAAGCCGAGCGCGCCAATCGCGTCGCGCTGATGCATCGCGGCCGCCTGGTCCGCTGCGACACTCCGCGGAAACTTCGCGACGATCTGGATCATTCCTATTTCGCGATCCACTCGGAAGATCCGCGCAAAACGCGGGAAGCGCTCGAGGGCCGCGACGGCGTGTTGAGCGTTCTGCCGGCGGGCCAGGATCTGCGATTGATTCTGGACGAAAGAGCGGCATCGGCTGAGGAATTAACCGCGGTAACTCCGTTTCGCTGGCAGAGAATTATGCCGTCTCTCGAAGATGTGTTCATCGCTCTGGTCCGTCATGAGGAGGTGGCCAATGTCCCAAACTGAGCCGCGACCGTCAGGGAGCGGTTCCGGCCCCGCCGTCAAACTCGAAAATCTCGTAAAACGCTTCGGCGATTTCCTGGCCGTGGATCGCGTCTCGCTGGAAGTTGCGCCGGGCGAAATTTTCGGCTTCCTCGGGCCCAATGGCGCGGGCAAGTCCACCACCATCCGCATTCTCTGCGGATTGCTCGCGCCCACCTCCGGCCGCGCCACCGTTCACGGCTTCGACGTGGCGACGCAACCTGAAGAGATCCGCCAGAACATCGGCTACATGTCGCAGAGATTTTCCCTGTACGACGATCTCACGGTGGAGGAAAACATCGAATTTTTCGGCGGGGTTTACGGCGTCTCCGACCGCGACATGCCCGGGCGTCGCGATTACGTATTGAAGATGGCAGGGCTGGAAGAAAAGCGCAAGACCATGACGCAGCAGCTCTCCGGCGGCTGGAAGCAGCGCCTCGCGCTGGGCTGCGCGATTTTACATCAGCCGGCCATTTTGTTTTTGGACGAGCCTACCAGCGGCGTCGATCCCATCGCGCGTCGCAATTTCTGGGATTTGATTTATCAGCTTTCCCAGGCCGGCCAAACCGTCTTCGTCACCACGCATTATATGGACGAAGCCGAATACTGCCATCGTTTGGCCCTTATGTACGGCGGTCGCGTCATCGCGCTGGGCTCGCCCGCCGAACTGAAAAAGTCCCTCGGCGCGGGCCATTTGTTGAATCTCGAGACTTCCGATCTGCACGCCAGCCTGGTTTCGCTCGCCCACCAGCCCGGCATCCTGGATGTAGCGGTATTCGGAGGCTGCCTGCACGTGACGGTCGAGGACGAAAGCTCGGGAGAAGAGACCATCCGCCGGATTTTGGGGGCCAAGAGCATCCGCATCGCGACGCTCGAGCCGATTCCCGCTTCCATGGAGGATGTTTTCGTGAGCCTGATTGAGAAAGAGGAACGGGCGGCATGAATTTACGGCGAACGAAGGCGATCGCGCGCAAAGAGTTCCTCCACATCCTGCGCGACGCCCGTAGCTTGATCGCGGCCATCCTGCAGCCGGTCTTCATGCTGCTGCTGTTCGGCTATGCGCTGAGTCTCGACGTGGATCGCATACCCACTGTGATTTACGACCTGGACCGCACGCCCGTGAGCGACGGTCTGATCAAGGATTTTCGCGGCTCGCGCTATTTCGAGATCGAAGATGAAGTGCGCGGCTACGCTCCCATCGAGCGGAACATGGATTCGCGCCGCGCCATTCTGGGCGTTGTGATACCCAGCGACTATTCGCGCAATTTGGCGTCCGGCAAAAACGCGCAGGTGCAACTGCTGCTGGACGGCAGCGATTCCAACACCGCCTCCATCGCCCAGGGCTATGCGGAGGGCTTGATTCAAACCTACGCGCAGAGGCGGCGCGAGGAGGCGGAAATTCAGCGCACCGGGAGTGCGGTGGCGCCTCCCGTGGAGGCCCGCGTGCGCGTCTGGTACAACACCGATCTCGTTTCCCGCAACTACATCGTTCCCGGACTGATCGCCGTCATTCTGATGATTATCGCTTCGATTCTCACTTCGCTCACCATCGCGCGCGAATGGGAAAACGGGACCATGGAGCAGTTGCTTTCCACACCTGTCCGGCCCGTGGAAATGGCCTTGGGAAAGTTGTCGGCGTATTTCGTGCTGGGGCTGGCGGACATGCTGATCGCGCTGGCGGTGGGCATTGGAATTTTCAAAGTGCCGATGAAAGGCAGCCCCATCCTGCTGTTTTCCGCCAGCTTCGTATTTCTCTTTGGCGCGCTTTCCTGGGGAATCTTCATTTCGGCGTTGAATCGCAGCCAGCTTAACGCTTACCAGTTCAGCACTCTCACCTCGTTTCTGCCGGCGTTCCTGCTTTCCGGATTCATCTACTCCCTAGGCAACATGCCCTATGTGATTCAATTCTTCGCTCTGTTCGTGCCGGCGCGGTATTTCATCGACATAGTAAAAGGAATTTTTCTGAAGGGAATCGGGCTGGAGTTGCTGTGGTTCGATTTCCTGCTGCTGGTGATTTACGGCGCAGGTGTGTTCTATTTCGCGACGCGGAAGTTGAGGCAAAAAGTGGCATGAAACAACGCGGCACAAAACAAAGAATCCGGCGAATGATCCGCAAGGAATTCACACAGACTCTGCGCAACCCGCGCATGCGCACCATGCTGTTCCTGCCTCCTCTGATCCAGCTTCTGATTTACGGATTCGCGGTAAATCTGGACGTGGACAGCGCACGGGTCGCGTGGATGGATCAGGACCGCACGCCGGAAAGCCGGGAGCTGCTCAGCGAATTTCAAGGCTCCGGCCGCTTCGCGATCGCCGCGATGCCCGCGAGCGAATCCGAAATGCAGGATCTGCTCGACCGCGGCCGCATCGATGGCGTCATCCGCGTGCTTCCCGGCTTCGCCCGCGATATCCGGCGCGGCCGCCCTACCAGCGTTCAGGTGCTGCTGGACGGCACGAATTCGAACACCGCCTCCCTCGTCTCCGCCTACGCGGGCCAGGCGATTCAACGTTACGCCGCCGAAGTCATGACCCAGCGCCAGCGCGCCAAACTTGTCGCCGGAACGATGTCAGCGGGCGAGGCTCTGCATCCGGCCGTGCCCCAAGTGGAGACGCGCACGCGCGTCTGGTTCAACCCCGATCTCAAGAGCCGCAATTATTTCGTTCCCGGAGTGGTGGTGAACATCATCATGCTGGTGACGCTGTCGCTGACTGCCATGGCTATCGTGCGCGAAAAAGAAATCGGCACGATGGAACAATTGATGGTCACGCCCATTCGTCCGTTTGAGTTGATCCTGGGCAAGACACTGCCGTTCGTGGTCATCGGATTTTGGGACATGGTTCTGGTGGTCGCCGCGTCGCTGCTGATTTTTCGCGTGCCCTTCGCCGGCAATTTCGGCTTGCTGTGTCTGGCCGCGTTCTTCTTCATTCTGACGACGCTGGGCGCGGGCTTGTTCCTCTCCACGATTTCGCGCACGCAGCAGCAAGCCAATATGTCCACGTTCCTGCTGTTTCAGCCGTTCATGATGCTCAGCGGCTTCACGTTCCCCATCCGCAACATGCCGGAGGCGGTGCAATGGTTCACGTACATCAATCCCATGCGCTACTTCATGGAAATCGTCCGCGGCATTTTCCTGAAAGGCTCGGGGCTGGACACGCTTTGGCCGAATCTGGTCGGGCTGGCGGTGTTGGGCGTAGTTGTGCTGTGGCTGAGCGTGCAGCGGTTTCACAAGCAGTTGGAGTAGGCAGAGCCTGTGCCAAGCCCCTCCGGCGTTTGCGCGCGAAGTCGAAATCCCTCCCGCGGCTTAGGCCGATTCCGATAATCCCTACCTCTCGGGCTGCCCGGCTTCCGCTTCGCAATAATGGTTGCTGGAGGTCTTACCATGAACCGGCTTCTTACGACGGGAGCAATCCTGGCCGCGTTCGCCTTGAGCGCCGTCGGGCAGGACTGGTATAAAGAGCGCGACGAGCGCTTCCGTGGAGAACAGTGGCGAGCCCACATCTTCATGCACGTTAGAGCGGATCTGGACCATGTTTGGAGCGGCCGAGCGGCCAACCAGGAACGCGAGCGCCTGCAAAAGACCGAAGAAGAGTTGACCAAAATGCAGGGGGATCTCGACCAGGGCCGCTGGGATAACGGCATATTGAACGACGTGATCGATTCGATTCAGAAGTCATCCAACGATCAGCGTCTTGCGCCGCGCGATCGGGACGTATTAGCCGACGATCTACGGCGTCTAAAGGAATTTCAGGACCAACACAATCGCGGGCGTTAAGGCGGCGCAATTCACGCATTCCGTGCTCCTACACCGTCACATAGTCCGCGTCCGTGGTCGGAAGAGGCGCGGGCGCGCCTTGCTCACGGAGTTCGTCCAGGTACAACTCAACAGCTTCCCGGATATTGCGATCCATCTCCTCGCGCGTGCGGCCGACACTGACGCATCCGGGAAGATCCGGAACGTAAGCTGAGTAACCCGTTCCTGTTTTCTCGATAACGACTGTGTACTTCATTTGAGCCCCGCTGTCTTCAGGGTACTTGAAAGCATTCCGGCGCGAGGGGCTGAGTCCGCAGTGAATCTGCAACACTGGAAGCTGCATGAAGCTTTTGATCCGTTGGGTCATCACTAGCCTCTCGCTGGTGGTGGCGGCGTGGATGGTTCCAGGCATCCACGTGCAATCGAACGCCGTGACGGCGTTCGCGGCCATGGCCATCATTCTGGGACTGGTGAACGCGGTGGTTCGGCCGTTGTTGAAACTGCTCTCCTGTCCCCTGATCCTGCTGACATTCGGATTATTCGTGCTGGTGATCAATGGGGTCACGCTGTGGCTGGCGTCGGCGATCGCGGTAAATTTTCTCCATGTGGGATTCTACGTGAATGGTTTCTATGCGGCGTTATTCGGAGCGTTGATTGTGAGCGTAGTATCGACGATTCTGACGATTCTGGTGCGGGAGGAGACCGGGTGAAAACCCCCGCGCCGGGCCGGGATTAGTGGCCTTCGGCTTCGAGGAATCGCTCGGCTTCTATGGCGGCCCTGCAGCCCGCGCCCGCGGCCGTGACGGCTTGGCGGTAAACGCGATCCTCGACGTCGCCCGCGTGAAACACCCCAGTGACGCTGGTGCGCGCGCCGCCTTTGGAAACGATGTAGCCTTCCGCGTCCAGCTCGATTTGCCCGACAAACGGCCGCGTGTTGGGAATGTGGCCGATGGCCAGAAAGAATCCATCCACCTCCTGCTCCCAAACCCGGCCATCCGCGATATTGCGAAGCTTCACTCTCGTGACTTTGCCCAGATCCACATCGTAGAGGTCTTCGACGACGGTATTTGACAAGAAGCGGACTTTGGGATTGGCGCGGGCGCGCTCGAGCATGATTCGGGAGGCGCGAAACTGATCGCGGCGGTGCACCAGAGTCACCTCGGCGCCGAAGCGCGTCAGGAAATTCGCTTCCTCCATGGCGGAATCGCCGCCGCCGACCACCATGATCTTGCCTCCCTTGAAAAACGCGCCATCGCATGTGGCGCAGGAGCTGACGCCGCGGCCGATCAGTTTCTGCTCATTCGGCAGGCCCAGCCAGCGGGCCGATGCGCCTGCGGCGATGATCAGCGTCCGGGTCTCTACCCATTCGCCATCGATATTGAGGCGGAAGGGGCGGGACGAGAGATCGGTCTCGGTCACGGTTCCCCACATGTATTCGGCGCCGAACCGCTCGGCTTGCTTTTTCATATTTTCCACCAGCTCGGGGCCGAAGATTCCCTCGGGAAACCCGGGGAAGTTTTCGACGTCGGTGGTGAGGGAAAGCTGCCCACCCGGCTCGTGTCCGACAACGACCAAAGGTTGGAGTCCCGCGCGGGCGGCGTAAAGAGCAGCGGTGTTTCCGGCACAGCCGGAGCCCACAATAGTGACGCTTCGCAAAGATTTATCGTAGCAGTACGGGTTTTTAGAAACTCGCGCACAACGGACTCGCCGGGCGCGGCCAAGTCCGCCGAGCTTCACGTTCGTTTGACGCCGCGCCCGGCGGCCTGTGCGCTCCTCAGTAACAGCCGGCAAACGGAGCGCGCGGGCGGTTACATTTTGGAATGAGGGTGCCCGCGCGCCCTTTGCGGGCTAGAATAGACAACCTGAGCCTCGTTTCCCATCACTGGCTCGATTTGGCTGTGATCGCGGCCTACTTGGGCGGTATCACCTGGTTCGGCGCGCGGTTCCGCTCCTCACAGAAATCGCTGAGAGATTATTTCCTGGGCGGCAAATCCGCGCCCTGGTGGGCTATCGCACTGTCCATCGTCTCGGCGGAAACCAGCACGCTCACGGTCATCGGCACGCCGGCGCTGGCGTTCCAGGGCAATTTCGAATTTCTTCAATTGGTTCTGGGATACCTTTTGGCACGAGTCGCGATCGCGGTCTTGTTCCTTCCCGCCTATTTCCGCGGCGAGCTATTCACGGCATATCAACTGATCCGCCGGCGTTTTGGGGAGCGTGCCGGTCGCTTCTCCGCCGCGGTTTTCCTGGTATTGCGTGCGCTGGCGGAGGGCGTGCGAGTCTTCGCCATCTCCATCGTGGTATCCGTCGTTCTGAACGTTTCTTCCACGGCCTCCATCGCTGCCATCTTGTGCCTGACGCTTTTCTACACCTATGAAGGCGGCATGACCGCGGTCATCTGGACCGACGCTCTGCAGATGGCGCTCTATTTGGGCGGAGCGATCTTCAGCCTAGCCGCGGTCCTGCGGCAAATTCCGGGCGGATGGGCGCATGTCGCCGCGATCTGCGCGCCCCTGGGAAAATTCCAAGTGTTCGATTTCCGGCTCGGCCCGCCCGGCCAATTTTTCGCGCGCACCTACAGCTTCTGGGCCGGCATTATCGGCGGCTGTTTTCTCACGGCCGCAAGCCACGGCACCGACCAATTGATGGTCCAGCGTCTGCTGGCCGCACGCAGCGAGCGCGAGAGCCGCGCCGCGTTATTTGCAAGTTGGATCGTCGTCGCGGCGCTATTCACCCTGTTTCTCATCATCGGCGCGTGCCTGTTCGTGTTCTATTCGGACCACCATTTCCCGGCTCCCCCCGTGGCCGATTCGGTGTACCCGCGCTTTGTTTGGGATTTTGTTCCGTCCCCCGCCGCGGGTCTGATCGTGGCGGCCATTTTGGCGGCGGCAATGTCGAATCTTTCCGCTGCGCTGAATTCGCTGGCTTCCACGACCGTGCTCGATTTCTGCCGTCCGTTAATGCGGCGCACCGTGGGCGAAGAGGCCTGGCTCCAATGGGCTCGCCGCGCGACGGTAGCGTGGGGCGGAACGTTATTCGCCGTAGCACTGGCTGCGCGCCACTGGGGAAGCGTCCTGCAGGCAGGATTGTCCATCGCTTCGGTGCTTTACGGCGCCCTGCTCGGCGTATTTTTGTTGGGAGTTTTGACGCGGCGCGTGGGGGAATCGAGCGCCATTGCGGGCATGATCGCCGGTCTGGCGTTGATGATTTATGTGCGCTTCGCCACCTCTATCGCGTTCACCTGGTATGTTTTGCTCGGAACCGCCGCTACCTTTGGGGCGGGTTGCGCGGCATCTTTCACGTGGCGAAGCCACGCATCGAAAAAGTACTAGAAGTCGCGGCGCGCTCCGCGCGCCGATTTTGTTGAAATATGGGTCGATCCAATTATATCTAAAGCATTGAAATTTAAACGAAACAAGCGTCTCGCATACTGGACCTTCCTCCCCGGGAGAGGCCGTTTAGGAAAAGGGGCCGATTCGAAATTTTTGTTCTGATTTCAGAACAAGTCTCTTGAAATCCCGTTAAAATCGGTATAAACTCGTACAGTCGGCTTCGGAACATCAATGCGGCTTACGTTCTGTTTTCGGAACCGAGGGCTGCGGGAGAAATCGCTCTGCGGACGACCGGTTGAATTTGGAGGAGAGTGAAATGGTTATGGATGTGCTGAAAATGCTAGCGGAATTGCGCCAGGAACGCGAGCAGATCGAGGAAGCGATCGTGACCCTCGAACGATTGGCGCGGGGCCGCGGCAAGCGGCGGGGCCGGCCTCCGGCCTGGATGGCGGCGATCAAAAGGCGCGGCCGTCCGCCCGGAAGCAAAAACCGCCCCAAGGAAGAAGTCGCGGCTTAAGCGTCTTTCGCGATCGGAGGAGCACAGTGGGCGGATGGTCCAGCTTTGTCGTCCGTCCACTGTGTCACGGACCAGCGAGGAAAGGCTTCAGCCTATATGCGGGCCGTTGCCGGCCCATCGCCAGGATGGGAAGCTCGATGTGGGGGAAGGCGGGCTTTAGCCTTGCCATGGCTTAGCGACGCTAAAGCGCCGCGACCACAGGCTAAAGCCTATGCCACCATCTTGCCTCAAACCAACTGCACGTGATGTAGAAACTCCAGAGCGGCGCTTAAGTGCCGCTCTGGCTAAAGTTCGCCCTCCATACCCATGTACACTTGTGAGTGTCCTCTAGAAAACTAACCGCGCACGTGAAAGCCGCGGGTTGAGCGTCCAAGCTGAGTCCAAAGGTGTTGGACCGCGTGCTCGCGAGCCTTCCTCGCGTGGCTGATCCCAATCTTCTAGTTGGCTTCGATACAGCCGACGATGCAGGAGTGTACCGGCTCGCGCCCGATCTCGCCCTGGTCCAAACGGTCGATTTCTTCACACCAATAGTCGACGATCCTTTTACCTACGGCGCCATCGCAGCCGCCAACGCTCTGAGCGACGTCTATGCGATGGCCGCGCGCCCTCTCACCGCCCTTTCGATTTTGGCTTGGCCAGGCGCCTTGGACATCGAAGAGCTGGAAAGCATCGTCCAGGGCGGCGCCGCGAAGATGACAGAAGCCGGCTGCGTGGTGGTTGGCGGCCACAGTGTCACCGACCCCGAGATCAAATTCGGTTACGCCATCACCGGCGTAGTCCATCCGGATCGCGTTCGGACCAATGCGGGCGCGCGCGCTGGCGACGCGTTGATGCTGACCAAGCCTCTGGGAACGGGCGTGATCGCCACAGCTCTGAAACAAGGCCTCGCGCGGGAAGAGCACGTGCGGGCGGCGACTGGCTCCATGCTTACGCTGAATCGCGCCGCGGCCGAAGCCATCCAAGACCTGGAAATCCACGCATTAACCGACATTACCGGCTTCGGATTGTTGGGGCACGGAAGGGAAATGGCTGCCGCCAGTGGCGTGACTCTGGAATTCGCTGCGGCCAAGATTCCCTTTCTTCCAGGCGCGCTAGAATACGCTCGCGCGGGCGCGCTGGCGGGTGGATTGAAGAATAATCGGGAATTTGTGGGCCCCTGCGTCGAAGGGTCTTCGGAATTCGACGATCTGCTTTACGATCCGCAAACTTCGGGAGGGCTGTTGATCGCGCTTCCGCCGAATGAGGCGGCAAAGCTGGCGCGGCGTTTTCCCGCAGCCGTGGTAATCGGGCGGGTGCGCAAGGCGGAAGGGAAGCCGCTCCTGATCCGGTGACCCATCTCGCGTATCTGGAATGTAGCCGCTGTGCCAGGCGGTATGAGCCAGGCAAGCCTTGGGGGCTTTGCGAATGCGGGGGACCGTTGCTCACGCGCTACGACCTGGAAAGCCTCCGCGCCGAATGGAAGCGAGATTCCATTCGCTCTGGGCCGCCGAACATGTGGCGCTACGCGCCGGCGCTGCCCGTCGCCCAGGCGGCTTCCATCGTTTCGCTCGGAGAAGGAATGACGCCGCTTCTCCGCGCGCCCCGGTTGGCAGCGAAATTCGGGACTTCTCATAGAGGGGCGGACCTCTGGATCAAAGACGACGGCGTCAATCCCACCGGAACGTTCAAAGCTCGCGGCATGTCCTGCGCGATTTCCATGTGCCTGGAATTGGGCGTGAAAAAGATCGCGGTTCCGTCGGCGGGCAACGCGGCGGGCGCGGCATCGGCTTATGCCGCGGCCGCCGACATTGAGGCGCATATCTTCATGCCGCGCGACGTTCCTCGCGCCAATTATATAGAATGCGTCGCGGCGGGAGCGCGCGTCACTCTCGTGGACGGTCTGATCAGCGACTGCGCGCGGATTGTCATGGAAAGGAAGGAAGCCGAAGGGTGGTTCGATCTTTCCACGCTCAAGGAACCCTACCGCATCGAAGGCAAAAAGACGATGGGTTACGAAATCGCCGAGCAGTTCGGCTGGCGCCTGCCCGACGCCATTCTTTATCCCTGCGGCGGCGGCGTAGGAATGATCGGAATGTGGAAAGCGTTCGGCGAGCTGGAGGCGCTGGGCTGGATTTCGGAGAAAAGGCCCAAGATGATCGCCGTCCAATCGTCCGGTTGTCCGCCCATTGTCCGCGCCTTCGAAGAAGGGAAGTCCGCGAGCGATTTCTATCCCAATGCGCAGACGCTCGCGAGCGGTCTTCGAGTGCCCAAAGCGTTGGGCGATTTTCTCGTGCTGGAGGCCGTGCGAGCCAGCGGCGGCACGGCCGTTGCGGTAAGCGACGAGGAGATCCTCGACGGCGTCGCGGAATTGGCGGCGGCCGAGGGCGTTTTCGCGGCGCCGGAAGGAGGTGCGTGCGTCGCGGCGTGCCGGCGGCTGCTAGCGGACGGCTTTCTGGGATCCAGCGATCGCATCGTGATCTACAACACCGGATCTGGATTGAAGTATCTCGATGTGCTCTCGCGCCGCTTTAACGCGGAACCTTCTTAATCGCTAACGCCATCGCGCTCCAGACCTCGTTCACAGAACAGATCTTGTAATCGACGAGTCCCAATTCCGTGGCGGCGCAGCGAATGACGCTGCCGTCCAAACCGTCTTGCTTCGCTTTGCGCCAAAGAATCCAAAGCCTGGTATGCGCGGCCGCGCGCCGCATAGCCGGCAGCCCGGCCTGGAGGCGGGCGAAATCGTGCACGAACCACAGCGTCAGCTTACGATCGCCGCAATTTTCTTCCCCGCAGTTCTCCTCGAAAGTCGCGCCCTCCGGCAGTTTGCCGATCACCCGCCCATAATCTCTCGGAGGATCGATCACGCCCACCTTCATACCCGCTTGAACGCCCAACTTCTGCGCGGCTGAGCGTCCGGCGTAGCGCTCCATCATCTGCGCGGGCCGCACGGGATCGGCGAGCGGCCGCGCGCGTCGCAGCGCGGGAACCAAACGCGCTCGCGGGGTGTATATCGCGTCCGGCAGAGCGCGCCGGACCGTTTCCAGTTTGTCGCCATCGCCATCCACAAAAACGATGGGCGCGTGGCGCGTCGCTTTGTGGCCGCGCAGCGCGATCGCAACCTCTCTGCCGTGCGCAGGTAGCCGGGACAGATCCACCACAAATGCATCCGGCTTCGAATCTCGTATGCTCTTGAATGACCGTAATTTCTCCTCGTAATCGACGGCGAAGCCCGCTTTTTCAAGCTCGGCGATCGCGGGCGCGGCCTCCTCGGCCTTCCAGTGGAACAGGCGCACGCGCATCAGCTCAGCTCCTCGGACCCACGGGAAAAGCTTCCTGAAGCGCCTGGAGCTTCGCGCAAGCGCGGCCAGAGTCTATGGAGTCAGCCGCCGCTTCCATGGCCGTTTGAAAATCCCCAGCGATTCCCGCCGCGACCAACCCTACGGCCGCGTTGACCAGGACGATGTCGCGGCGCGGGCCCCGCTCGCCGGAAAGAACCTCGCGCGCGATCTGCGCGTTCACAGCCGCGTCTCCGCCGCACAGGGCCTCCAACGGTGCGGGCGCTACGCCGAAATCGGAAGGCGTCCAGCGATATGTTTCGATGCAATTTCCGGTAACGCGCCACGCATCGGTCGGGCCGGAAATGCTGATTTCATCAAGCCCGACATTGCCAGACGCGGCGCCATGCACGACGAAAGCGCTGGCCGCGCCCAATTCCGTCAGCGCTTCCGCCATCAGCCGCGCGGCCTCCCTCGTGGGCGCCCCAATCAACTGTCGCGTGGCTCCTGCGGGATTGGCCAGCGGACCGAGCAGATTGAACACGGTCCTCAGCTTCAGCGCGCGCCGGACGGGCTGCGCAAATTTCATCGCCGGATGCAGCCGCGGGGCGAAAAGGAAGCCGATGCCGATTTCGCCAATCGCGCGCGAAGCCTCTTCGGGCTCCATCGCGGCACGCACGCCCAGCGCTTCGATCACGTCGGCGCTGCCGGTGAGGCTCGAAAGCGATCGGTTTCCGTGCTTCGCCACGCGCGCGCCCGCGCCCGCCATCACCAGCGCCGCGACCGTGGAGATATTGAACGTGTTGGCCCCATCGCCGCCCGTGCCGCAAGTATCCACCACACCAGGGGGGGCCTCGACGGCGATCATCCGTTCCCGCATCGCGCGCGCGAAACCGGCCAACTCCGCTGCGGTTTCGCCTTTCATCTTCAAAGCGACCAGGAAGCCCGCAATCAAGCTGTCGCTCGACGTCCCTTCGAGCAGCGCGCTCATCGCGCGGTACGCCTCCTCAGAGCTGAGATCAGCGCCCGAAGCGACGCGATGAAGGAAGGGGGTGAGGGGCATGGTAGCCAAGTATGAGATCATCAAAGTCGAAATCGCTCAGGTCGAGCTTGCGGCCGGTTTTCGACTTGATCAACGGAAGCTTCACGGGGGCTTGCCTCTTGGCGGTGCGGCCGCCGGAGACTTCGCGCTCGATTGCGCGGACGATCAGGTCCTTCATGCTCGAGCCTTGCAGCGCGGCCAGGACCTTGGTCCGGCGAAACAAGTCGTCGGGGAGATCGCCCGTGGTGCGCATAGAGTCAGAATGACACAAAAGCGTCCACGGACCCGCAAGATGGAACGGCGCGTTTGACGATAGAGAGAACGTATGACCTTTTACGACGTTATCGTGGTGGGCGCCGGCCCGGCGGGAGCTACTGCGGCGAAGCTTCTGGGCGAAGCGGGCTTATCCGTGCTCCTGCTGGATAAATCGGAGTTCCCGCGCGATAAACCCTGCGGCGGCGGCATCAGCGCGCGTGTGACGCGCCGCTTCGATTATCTGGAGGGCGCGCTTCGAAAGATCCCCGTCAAATGGGTCTCGAAAATCTACTTCGAATCGCCTTCGGGGATCTCCGTCGAATATGAATCCGAAGGACGTCTGTATGCGATGTTGCGACGCCGGGAATTCGACGATCTGCTGTTGTCGCTGGCGCGGCCCCGCGTGGTTTTTCAAGCGCCCGCCCTGGTTCGCGGCATGCGCTTTGATGAGGACGGAGCCACCGTGGATGCCGAGGTCGGCCAAAAGAGAGTCGAGTACCGCTGCCGGATCGTCCTGGGCTGCGACGGCGCCAACAGTATCGTAGCCCGCGCGGCGGGCCTCCGCCGTGGCGAGGTTCGAAATGAGTATGCCATCGACCTGATGGAAGAAACGCCGCACACGGAGCTGGACGCGGCTGATCGCGACACCATGTATATCTATTACCGGGCCCACAGCGACAACGGCTACGGCTACCTTTTCCCCAAAACGAATCACGTGAATCTCGGCGTGGGATTCAAGCTGGATCATTACCTGGCCGAGCGCCGCGGATCGCATTATTCCCGCCATCGCGCTTTTGCCCAGGAGCTGATCTCGAAACGCTTGCTTACCGGCGAATCCAACCCGGCAAACTTCCGCGCGTTTCCTCTGCCTATCTCCGGTCCACTGCCGCGAACCTACGGCAAGGGTGTTTTATTGAGCGGCGACGCAGGCGGTTTTGTGAACGCCTTCACGGGGGAAGGAATTTACTATGCGATGGTGAGCGGGGATCACGCCGCGCGCGCCGCGATTCGCGCCGTTCGGGCGAACCGGTTCGGCGAAGAGCACCTGCGCGCTTACCAGGACGCTTGGAAGAGCGAGATAGGTGGCGAGTTAGCCACGAGCGTGGCCCACCAGCGCTTTCTGCTCGCCAGTCCTGGCCGCATCGACCGCATCGTGAGCCTCGCGAAACAGAGTCCGCCGTTCGCCGATGTTCTTGCGCGTTATGCCACGGGGGAGCTGTCCCACCGGGCGCTGAAGAGCTGGCTGCTTCGCCGCGCGCTGCCGTTTTACCTGCGCGAGAAGCTTCGCGCCTTCGCGAGCAAATAGGCCCGCTATTCTATGACTATGCGCGCGGTTCTCCTTCCAGAAGATTCCTTACCCGCCACGCTGAAGCTAAATCCCGATCTCCATTTGAGCGACGACCAATTCTTCGAATTCTGCATGGCGAATCCGGAACATAGCTTCGAGCGGACTTCACACGGAGAAATCGTTATCGTGCCACCGGTAGGATTAGAGTCCAACGACCAGGAGTCGGAGATTATAGAACAGTTGCGCAGGTGGGCCAAACGAGATGGCCGCGGCAGGGGTTTCGGCGCAACGGCTGAGTTCATTTTGCCCACGGGTGCGGCGTACTCGCCGGATGCAGCGTGGGTCTCTAATAAGCAGCTCTCGCGGCTCACGAAGGAGCAGCGCCGTAAATTTCCGCCGGTCTGTCCCGAGTTCGTCATCGAAGTAATGTCGCCGACCGACCGCCTGAAGTCCTCTATGCAAAAGATGGAGGAATGGGTGCGCGCGGGAGTCGAGTTGGGATGGCTGATTCGACCCGATCGACGCACGGTCTACGTCTACCGTGCCGGGCAGAAGGGCGCGGAGGAGCGGACCGGAACTACAAAGCTGAGAGGAGAAGGACCCGTAGCAGGGTTTGTACTGGACCTGAAGGATATCTGGGCGGGGTTGTAGCTTCCATCCCGTCAGCGCCGCGACTGGAGAGCCGTGATCGCGCCTTGAACCACCGGGTCCCGCCGCAATTCGATCTCATCGCCTTTGGCGACGCCGAATTTGAGGCTCACCACTTCCTGTTTCAACCGGCTCTGAACCCACTCCCGTTCCACCGACCACTCTCCTACTGAAGGCTGAATGGAATGCTGAGAGCAGTAGATTTTGAAATCGTCGAGTAGTTCGGGCGTGATTTCGAAATCCGCGGAGACATCGTGCGCCCGCAGATATTCGCCGGCGAACGAGGTCAGAACCCCCGAAGCGTCCAAGGCGGCCCGCAGGCGCGTCGGGGCGGGCGGCAAGATCGTTTCGTCGGGTTGAATCCCGCCTCCGCCGCGTACTTCGCGCCCTGCATCGGTCTTGAACGGCCCCCGCGCTGTCACTATGGACTCACCAAGCTGGCCGCCGCCTCCTAAGGGCTTCTGAATGGAGCGGCCGCTCGGCGTGAAATAGAACGCGATGGTGAGCGCGAGGCCGCTGCCGCCGCTCAACGTATAGACTTGTTGCACTAATCCTTTGCCGTAGCTCGGCTCGCCTAGAATGACCGCGCGCTCATGGTCCTGCAGCGCGCCGGAAAGAATCTCGGAAGCGCTGGCGGTTTTCTCGTTCACCAGCACGGCGATAGGAAACTCGTAGGAGTGGGCAAGTTTGGGAACGCGCACCTCTTGTGGCTCCGCGCCTCGGCCGCGGATGGAGAAGACCACCTGATCGGCTTTGAGGAACAACGACGCCGTCTCAAGCGCCGATTGGACGGCGCCGCCGGGATTGTTGCGCAGGTCGAGCACCAAGCCTTGGAGAGCCGCGCCGCCCAATTTCTCTATCGATTCCTGAATCAACTTCCCCGTGGCTTCCTCGAATCCAGTGACGCGCAGATAGCCGATTCCGGGAGCGACGGTAAAGGCGCGGTCCACGCTGGGCGACTCGACCAGTTCCGGCGACATCACAATGCGCTCCAGGCGTGCCGCCCCGGGGCGGGCTACGTCTAGCGAGACCTCATGCTGGCGCGCTTCCATGAGTATCTGGACGAGCTGCTCGAACTCCAGCCGCGAGATGGGGATGTTGTTGATGCCGACGATCTCGTCTCCCGCCGATAAGCCGGCCTTGGCGGAAGGAGTTCCAGGGAGGGTTTGCAACACAATGACGCGGCCGGGCAGCACGCTTACGATACTGCCGAAGCCCTTTTGCTCGCTCCGCTCCATCTGCTGGAGCTGCTGAAATTGGCCCGGATCGAAGAAGCTGGAATGGGGATCGAGGGTGCGAAGCATCCCCGGAATGGCTCCCTGATACAGGGCGGTGTCGGGATCGACCGGGTCAGCGGCCTCGCTTTCCATCGCCGCGAATACGTCTACCAGCTTTTTCACTTCGGGGAGCAGTTTTTCCGCGGGGCCCTGGTCTTCGGCGAAGGCGCGCGCCGCTCCGTCCGCAAGCAGCGCCAGGATCGCCAGGGTGAGGATTCGGCGAAACATCTTGTTACCGCGTGTAGCGAGTGGCCTGGCGCTCGCGATGGCGCTCGAACGCCAGCTCGATCAACCGGTCGAGCAGTTGCGCGTAGGAAAGACCGGCCGCTTCCCACATCCGCGCGAACATACTGATGGAAGTGAAACCGGGAACGGTATTGATCTCGTTGATATAAATCTTCTGCGTCGACGTCTCCAACAGAAAATCCACTCGCGCCATGCCTTCGCACTCCACAGCCTGGTAACAGGCTACCGCGAGACGCTGGATCTCGCGAATCTGCTTTTCGGGCAGGTTCGCCGGCACGATGGTTTGGGCCTGGTGGAGAAGATATTTGTCCTCGTAGTCGTAGAATTCCCGCGAAGGCACGATTTCGCACGGGATGGCCGCCACGGGCTGGTCGTTGCCCAGCACGGAGCATTCGAATTCGCGCCCCTCGATGGCGCGCTCGATGAGAATCTTGCGATCGTATTTGCCGGCCAGTTCCAGAGCCGCCCTCAATTCCTCGCACGATTTCGCTTTGGTGATTCCCACGGAGGAGCCGAGATTGGCGGGTTTCACGAACATCGGATAGCCGAAGCGCGAGCAGATCTCGTCCGGGCGGAAATGGCTGCGCTTCACCACCACGTGATCCACCACCGGTAGACCACGCTCCAGACAGAGCCGTTTCATCACGTCCTTGTCCATGGAGACGGACGATGCCAGCACGCCCGCGCCGACGTAAGGCAAGGCGGCCAGCTCCAGCAGACCTTGCACGGTGCCATCCTCGCCGAAGGTCCCGTGCAACATCGGGAAGACCACGTCGATGCCGGGATTGGCCGAAGGATCGGGAAGAATCGGGCGCGGCTGCCAACGCCCTTCCCGGGTGATGAGGATGCGCTGGACTTCGTATTTCTCCGGATCCAATGCGGCGATCACGGATTCCGCCGATTGCAGCGACACTTCGTGCTCGCCGCTTCGGCCGCCATAGAGAACCGCAACGCGCAGGCGCGGCATGGTCAGAGAATCCTCTTTCCCAGAGCCGACAAAATCAGTTCGGCGCCCAGCAGCGCCGTGCGATTCGCCTCATCCATCACCGGGTTCACTTCCACCACTTCCATGGAAGCCATCAGCCCACTGTCGCATACCATTTCCATGGCGAGATGCGCTTCGCGATACGTGATGCCGCCGGGAACGGGCGTGCCGACGCCAGGGGCCTGGCTAGGATCGACGACGTCCATGTCGAAAGAGAGATGGAAGCCGTCCGCGGAGGAAGCGGCGTGCTGGATGGCTTCCTGAATCACGGCGCTCATGCCGCGTTCGTCGATATCGCGCATGGTGAAGGGATGGACGCCTGTGTCGCGCACGTTCAACCGCTCGATGTCGTCCACGCTTCGAAGTCCGATGAGGGCTACGGAAGCGGGATCGACCGCGGGCGTAAAACCGGCGATGCAAGTCAGCTCCGCGGGACCCAGCCCGATGCAGCAAGCCAGCGGCATGCCGTGCACATTTCCGCTAGGACTGGATTGGGGAGTGTTCATGTCGGCGTGCGCGTCGATCCAGATCAAACCCAGTTTTCGACGCTGCCGCCGGAAATGGCGCGACATGCCTGCGACCGTGCCCATTGCAACGGAATGATCGCCGCCCAGCACCAAAGGCGTGCGGCCTTGGCCGGCCGCTTTTTCCACCATCGCCGCCAGGCGCGTGCAGGTGTGTGCGATTTGCGGCAAATAGCGGGCATGCTCGGGACCCACCGGAAGTGATTCGGGCTGGTCGACCAGCACGTTGCCCAGATCCTCGACCGCATAGCCTATGGCGGCGAGCTTCTCATTCAATCCGGCCACGCGCAGAGCCGAGGGTCCCATGTCCACGCCGCGCCGTCCCGCGCCCAAATCCATGGGCGCGCCCACGATTGCGACATGGGCTGTACGGGTGGGCTTGCGGCCTTGAGTCTTATTGCGGGATGGGCGCAAGAACGATTATCGCGCGTGCGCCGGCGTGGGACTTCGCCCCGCTTCGCGAGGCTTAGCCTCGCGCTTTAGTGGTGAAAATTTGGCGAAATGAAGGCAGATGAAACCAGATGAAAGGTTCTCTGGGGGCCGTTGATCGCCAAGCCGGGCAAGTTACTTTGTGATTGAAAGAACTTTATTTGTTGCTTCAGTGGGGCCGCGATCAGTTGAAGTTGCGCTGTGCCACCATCTTGTCCAACCGAACTGCACGAAATGCAGATTACTCCAGCGCGGGACTTCGTCCCGCTTCCGTCCGCCATGATCCATCCATTGAATGGTCGGGGGCGGTCAATGTGTGAGGTTTGGCATCTGAGTCTTTGCGAACTTTGCGTCTTCGCGAGAGATCGTCTTGGCTTGCCCAAGCCGCCAACGGCTCCGCTATTTTCTTCGGTCGAATTTCGACGCGGCTCCGCCGCAGTGTGTGTATCCGGCACGCAAGGCGGGCAGCCGGACTTTCCAATCGGGGTGGGCCGGGGAGGGGTATTTGGCCAGCGCGGACAGCGCCCGATCCAACCCTCCCTCTCCCAAATCGGTGTACGCCAAAATGCAGCCTGCCCACGCATCCGCGCGTACTTCCGGCGGCCATCCCCTGTTGACCCACGTTGCTCTCCCGACGTCATCGAGCGCGTGGCCGAGCTCGTGAGCCATCAAGCCGACCACTCCCTCATCACCAAACGCCATGTCGACGGCGTAAAGAAATTGCGGCGAATACACCACCTTCGCGTCGCCGGACCCGGCGACAAGCATCATGTTGGCCGCGGTCGGATTCCGGAACAACGCCATCGTAGGACAGTGATCGGCGCAGATCGCCTTCATGGCGGCATTCACGCGTCCGGCCAGTTGCATGGAATCGGGAGAGGGACGTTGATCCGAGGCGGGCTTATAGGAAGAAGCTCCCTGCCCCAGCGCGCACACGACTTCCGCCCGCGCGTTTAACACCAGCGCAAAGGCCGCTAACCGCAGTATGCCCTTCATTCCTCCTCAGAAACTCCTTTGGGGGCGGCCGAACAGCGACCGCAGCGCATCCATTTTCTCTCCCCTCAACAGATCTTCGGGAAACTTGCGATAGCCTAGAATCTCGCGATAAATCGCCGGCGCCTCCACCGAATTCAATCCCAGCCCGGCCAGATATTGCAGCCGCAGATTCCTATCTTCATTAATGCGCACGCCTTCCAGCATCGGCTGCAAATCCGGCGCTCGGCCGGCGTAGGTGGCGAGCAAATCCATGGCCGTGGGAAATCCGGTCTCGGAGAGCGATTCCACCACCTTGCTGTAATCGGGACGATTCAAACGCCGCTGGACTTCATCGGCGTCTATGGGGGAATCGTCCAGGCGTCCGATCAAGACCAGATCGTAGCCGTCGCCATTCAGGAAATTGCTCCACACGGTGGCACGGGGAAAGACGGAGAAAAAGGTCGCAAACTCGGTTTTCACCGTTTCCTCGTCGCTTTCATAAAGCGGTAACCACTGGGCCGCCACTCCGTGCGGATTCAGATGGCTCTTCACCAGTTCGTAATATTGTTTCGAATATAGCGTCGACGTTCCTTTGACCCAAGGATGGATCGGGTCGGTGGTGATGACGTCGAATTTTTGGGGAGTCGTGAAAATGTAATGGCGCGCGTCGTCGTTGACGACGGTGGTACGCGGATTTTGAAGGACGTGGTAATTCTCTTTTCCGAAAAATTCGTCGGACGCGGGAGGAATGAGCGGCTCCAATTCGCAAATCGTGATGCGCTGCACTTCGGGATAGGGCACAAACGACCCTGCCGTGACGCCCGCGCCGAATCCCACCACCAACACCGAACGGGGGCTGGAATTGAACAGAGCCGGAATATGCCCCATCATGCGTTGCAGACGCATATCGATGGGGGCGGAGGAAGCTTCCGATTTTCCGGCGACGAAGAAGAATCTTTGCTCGCCGCGCTGGGTAATCGCGACCGAGGAGCTGATCCCCTCGCCGACAAACACGGGTTCTTCGGGTTGAAGATTGGCGTCGCCACCGCGCAGCTTCGGCGCGACACGCCGTCCATAGGCGATCGCCTGCCAGGGAACTTCCGGAACGGTTGCCGAAAACGCCCATCCGGCTACCGCGATGACGGCCAAGCCAGGGAGCAAGATCCGCCTTGCGGCTCCCATTAGAGCGATCGCCGCACTTAGCGCGGCGATCCCGATCAGCCATCGCTCAGAGCCGCTCGTTCCAATTGCTGGAATCAGGACAAGACTGAACGCCAGCGCGCCGATGATCGAGCCCAATGTGTTAGCCGCGTAAACTTCTCCGGCCAGCCGGCCCGCATCCTCATCCGGGCTTATCGATGAGTTCTCGCTAAAACGCGCCGCGGCTAATGCCAGCGGAAAGCTTGCGCCCCACAATAGGGTGGCCGGCAGGATCGCGTGAAGGCAACTCGTCACGTCCAGATCGAAAAGAAACCACGGGTTGAGGGCCAGCCCGGGATCGACCGGCCAGTAGGGCAGCACACGCCCGATCATGAACGCCGTCCAAGCGATGCCCGCGGCAAGCAGAACTTGGCACGCGGCGAATGCCAATCGAGGGTCCTTCATGCGGCGAGCCAGAAAGGAGCCCGCGCCGCTGCCCGCCCACAGCCCCATCAGAAACACCGCGAGAATGATGGAGAAGGTGTAGACCGTGGCTCCGAGGATCAGAGAGAGCAGCCGCGTCCAGACCGCCTCAGCGCCTAGCGCGGTGAGCCCGGAGAGCGCAATCGCGGCATAAACGGTAGGCCTGCGGATCGCCGGGCCATGGGATATCGGCACAGGATGATCGCCTGCGGCGCGGGCTTTCGCCAGACGGAATGCGACGAGCGCCACGGCGAGATTCATCGCGGCCGCGACGTAGGTAGCGACGGCGATATCGTAAACGCGCAGCAAATAAAACCCGGCGGCCAAGCAGCCAATCACGGCTCCGGCAATGTTCGCGCTATACAGAAATCCGAGACGCGAGATTCCCCGAGGCGTGGTTTCCACCCATCGCGCGATGGCCGGGAGCGAAGCGCCCATGAGCAGCGTGGGAGGAAGCAGGCACGCCGCGGCAACCGCGCCGCGCAGCACCCATCCCAGTAAGCCCGTGGTGGCCCCCGCCACGTAGATTCGGGCGACGAGTGGGACGCCGAAGAGTGCGATCAATCCGAACGCCGCGATGCCCACTTCCAGAAACCCGTAGACGCGCAGAGGATGATGGTGCACGGAAACTATGCGCGGGAGCATCGCGCTCCCCAGGCACAGACCACCCATATAGGCGGCCAGAAGGAATCCCAAAGAAACGGCGGAAGAGCCGATCACCCGTTGCAGCAGTTGGAACCAGACGATCTCGTAGATGAGTGCGGCGCAACCGCTGGCGGCGAACAGCAACAACAGCGGAACGATGGCGGCCGGGCGCGAAGACGGCTCAGGCGATTCCACATGCGCCACGGTTGCGGTCACGCGGACTGGCTCTGGCCGGGCTATACTACGCCGCTTGGGCACAAGTACAAATATAGCGGAGGGTTCGAGCGCGGCCAGATGCCCGCGGGGTTGCCAAAATCGTTCAGCGGACCGGGCGTAGCTGCATTCTGCACGGGACATTCGCAACGTCCAGGAGCCATGTCTGCCCGGTTTCCAGCCATGGTGCAAGGCTTACCCATTCTGAAGCGCGGCGGAAACCTTAAACATTTCTCCCGAAAAGCATCCGGGCCGCAATCGCAACTTCGTCTCTTCCCGTTCGATATCCATTTCGTCCAGCGCCGGACGGCGTCCATCGAATGCATCTGGAGGGTCGTGCGGCCTGTATCGCTAACTGTTAGGATAGGGTATTAACCATTTGGCGGGCCCTAGAGCGCATCTTTCCGTGCTAACTGACTGACAATACGTCCTGAAGCCGCTGGTGATGCGAATGCTCTGTTCGTTGTGTTTCGCAGCGGGGATCTATGACGGCGAGGCTGGCGCTAATTTCGGCACCACTCGCGCCGTATTATTCCTGTGAAGAAGCTCGACACCTTAGCAAAGGAGAAATATATGCCTGGAACCTGGAGCCCGCTCACTCACCAACCAACGTTTGGAGTGGGCACGATGCTTTTACTAACCGATGGCACAGTCATGGCCCAAAACTCCGACACGCCACATTGGTGGAAACTCACGCCGGATATTACCGGCAGCTATGTAGACGGCACCTGGAGCGCACTCGCGGATGGTCCGAACGGGCCGCTGTATTACGCTTCGGCTGTCTTGCGAGACGGACGGGTCTTCGTCGCTGGAGGCGAATACAACAATGGCGTATCGGCGGACCTGCTGGCCGCAGAAATCTACGATCCGGTAGCCAACAAATGGACGGTGCTGCCGACGCCCGCCGGGTGGACGAACATCGGCGACGCCCCATGCTGCGTGTTCCCTGATGGGCGGGTGTTTCTTGGCTACATTGAGGCCTCCCAGTGCGCGATTTACGACCCGGTGGCGAACGCGTGGTCGGCGGGTGCAAACATGTTGCACGGCAGCGCCAGTGAGGAAACCTGGACTCTGCTGCAGGATCAGACGATCATGGTTTGCGACTGTGCGGGCCACCCCGCGACAGAGAAGTATCTGATCGCTTCAAACCAGTGGATCAGTTGCGGCAACACTCCAACCGACCTGGTAGAGGCCAGCTCCATTGAGATCGGACCGGCGCTCGCGCTTCCTGACGGCCGCCTCTTCGCGGTCGGGGCGACCGGCCAGACCGCGCTCTACACTATGCCTCCCATCTCCAGCCAGGTGGGGAGTTGGGCCCTCGGGGCTGCGTTTCCGGTCGTCTCGGGAAAGCAACTCGGGGCGAAGGACGCTCCAGGATGCCTGTTGCCGAACGGTCTCGTGTTGTGCGCCGTCGGACCGGTGGATGGCGTGTCTAGCGATTATCTCAGTCCCACCTATTTCTACGAATTCAATCCAACCACGAACACATTGGCCGCGACCGCAAACCCGCCAACCAATGGCGGGCCGCCATACGTAGGACGCTTCCTGCTGCTGCCGACAGGCCAGGCGCTGTTCGCAAGCGGAGCGGCGAACGTGCAGGTGTATACGCCGACCGGCTCGCCGGATCCTATGTGGGCGCCGAACATTACCAGCGTGCCCACTTCTCTGGTGCCCGGAGGTACCTACACGCTTTACGGCCGGCAGATAAACGGTCTGTCGCAAGCGGTCAGTTACGGCGATGACGCCACCATGGCCACCAATTACCCCATCGTCCAGATCCGAAACAATGCTACCGGACACGTGTTCCACTGCCGCACATTTAACTTCTCGACCATGGCCGTGAACACGGGTACGGTGATTCACAACACGCAGTTCACGGTTCCAGCGGGAGCAGAGCTGGGAGCCTCGACGATTACGGTGATCGCCAACGGCATCGCTTCGGCTGCGGTTGCGGTCTCCGTAGTAATGATCAAGCTAAAGGAGATCAAGGAGATCAAGATCGAGAAGGTCGAGGTCAAGGAGTTGGAGATAGCCTCTGGTGCCGAGCCATCGGGCCAAACCGATGCGAACCTGCTAGCCGTCGTCCGAATGCTGGCGGAACGCGCCGACCAGGCGGAGACGGAGAAGGAGCAACAGCGGGCGTTCATTCAGCCCGAGGAGCGTCCCGAGGTGGGCTCTGCCGCGCTCGGGGCTCTCCCGCCGCCTTCCAAGGCGAAGTCGAGGGGATAAACCAGTGATCGTCGTCGTGGCAAGTTCCTACGACGCTTACGCGCTGAGCATCGTCGCGCATTGGCAATCCGGCTACTCGACGATGCTCACGGCCGAAGATCTGTGCAGCCCGGGATGGTCTATTTCAGTCCCTCGGTCCGGCAGGGGCGCGGCCGTGATCGGGGGCAGAATTGTGCGGCCTGACCAGATCAGCGGCATACTCACGCTGCGACCCAGAGTCTTCGCCCCGGAGCTTCGGGCGATTCATCCTGACGACCGGGCGTATGTCGCGGCGGAGCTGAACGCGTTTCTGCTGGAGTGGCTGATGGCGCAATCTTGTCCGGTCTTGAATCGTCCGAGCCTCTCGTGCCTGGCTGGACCCGACTGGCGCGTGGAGCAATGGATCCATATCGCGGGGCGATTGGGCGTTCCGGTTCGAACGCGCCGCAGGCATGTTCGCAACGATTGTTCGCCGCGGGCCGAGGAGCCCGCCGTCGAAATCATTTTGGTTGGCGAGCGCTGTTTCGGCTGCGACGATCCGAGATTGCAATCGTGGAGCCGGCGATTGGCGGAAGCGGCGGGAACGGATCTGTTGTGCACGCGATTCTCCTTGCCGGAAGGAGATCTGTTATCGGCGCACTCTTGGCCGCGGCTTACCGACCCGGCCGTGCTGGCAGCCGTTCGCGCACGGCTGGGGGGAGAGGGATGATCCTCATCTGGGGCGTGCCCAACGACCGCCCGGTGGCGGCCGTAAGAGCGGCCTTGGAGCGCCGCAACCAGCCGGTGTTCTTTCTCAACCAACACGACGTCATGGACACCGAGATGGATCTTTCAGTGGATGGTATCGTCGAAGGTGCGTTGCGGTCCGGAACTGGCGAATTGGCATTGGGCGACGTCACGGCGGCCTACTTGAGGCCCTATGACTCGGTGCGGCTACCGGCCCTTGCAGACGCGCCGCCCAAGGTTGCGGCGCGTGCCGCGGCTTTCGACGACGCGATGCTATGCTGGTCCGAACTGACCCCGGCACGTGTTGTGAACCGACCTTCGGCCATGGCCTCGAACCAATCGAAGCCACATCAATTGGCTTTGATCCACGCCCAAGGTTTCCGAGTTCCTGAGACCGTGGTCACGACAGACGCTGCCGAGGTGGAAGCATTTTGGGAGAGGCATGCCGAAATCATCTACAAGTCCATGAGCGGCGTGCGAAGCATCGTCTCGCGCCTTACACCGGAGCATCGCAAGCGCTTTGGCGACCTCGCACACTCGCCCGTTCAGTTTCAGCAGTGGATTCCAGGGCACGATGTGCGCGTTCATGTGGCAGGCGAGGAGGTGTTCGCATGTAACGTCGGCTCATCCGCCATCGATTATCGCTATCCGCGGAGTGAGGAGGAAGCCCCGCGGATCGCGCCGTGTTGCTTGCCCGGAGAACTTGCCGGTCGCTGCCGCCGGCTAGCGGCGTCGCTGGGACTCGATTTAGCGGGAATCGACTTGCGCTGCACTCCCGAGGGCGAATGGTACTGTTTCGAGGTGAATCCTTCGCCAGCGTTCACATTCTACGCCGAGGCAACCGGACAGCCGATGGACGATGCAGTGGCGCGTTTGCTGGCGGATGGCACAGGGGTTTCCGCGCGTTTTTAGCGATATCGCGGCCAGTTGCTGTCTAGTGGCGAGAGCAGTAATATGGCGGACGAGGTGAGAAACCTCCAAACTGAACCACTGCCGGAGACCCGGAGCGATGAGCGGAAACAGCCGTTCGTGTAGCCTCGGCGTTGTTGCGCAAAGAACCGTTTTTGAGACATCAGCGCCTCGGCTCGGGGCCGCTTGGTTTACCGCGTTTCGTTTCTGGGGTCTGCGCATCTTGCAAGGCACTCAAGTAGTCCTCCAAGGTGGCGTCCAGTCGCCGATAGAGAAGGGCGTTAAAACTCTCGGCTCCATGTCCGGCCTGTTCCTGCTGCAAGCTGCGGATGTATTCAAGCCGGTCTTCGGGGCGCACCGCAACGGGGGGATAACCGCCGCGTATCAAGAGGAGGTTCATCAGAAGCCGGGCCGTGCGTCCGTTGCCGTCAGTAAAGGGATGGATAACGACCAACCGGAAATGCGCATCGAAGCTGGCTTCCGGTTCCGGCTCGGCCTTGGCAAGCCACTCGCCGTACTCCTTCATTAGCCCCGGAATTTTGACCGGGTTTGGAAACACAACGGGAGAACCGGCAACGGGCCGGAGAAGCGTGCTGTAAATGCCGCCGATTTCGGGCTGGCTGCGCAACACGATGCGCCGATGAAGTTCGCGCACGGTGGTTTCATCCAACGGCGTCGTCTTAGCCGCCAATTCGCGCATCCACAAGACGGCGTTGTAATGGTCAACCGCTTCAAGATGATCGCGGAGCGGTTTACCGCCGACCGTGATGCCATGCTCGATAAGCTCCGCCGTTTCGCGCAAGGTCAGCGTGTTGCCTTCAATAGCGTTGGATGTATAGGTCAGGTCAACGTCATAGGATTTTTGCAGGGCGAGCAACGCCTCGCGTGATACGGGACGCATGGCGTCGAGCCGCTCTTTTTTCGCGGCGACAGAGGCCAGAAGCTCATCCATAACGTTTCAATCAATAACACGGCAGAGCCCATTTTCACAAAACCGGCAAACGCCCATGGCTAATGGGGCGTGGAGGACCGTTTTTGGGACGATCTACCGTCCGAGGATAAACTTCGAAGCGTCCCTATGCCCCCGTCGCCCCAATCGCGCCCGTATAATCGCTTCGCCTGATGCCACTTCAACTAGAGGAACAGGGCCGTAACGGCCACAATCAGAGCGCCCTCTCCGAGATCAATGATAAGGTGGCCGAATTGCATCCCCGTCCACCATACCACTTCTGGTTTTTGGTGTAGTCGCCGCCTTCCGCACTTCTCCCGCCCATCTAACCGGTGCGAAAAGGACCATTTCGAGGATTTCAGGCGGGTTTCAGTGCGCCGCGTGATCGGGTATTGTTTTTCGGCGCGGGCGTCGAACGTGATCGGCGCGGCGGCTGGCTCTCCATTGCGGCCCGCAAAATCCGGTTGATGCGGGTCTGGTAGCCTCTGCCGTGGGCCTTCAGCCATTTAAGTACGTCGGCGTCAAGACGGATAGTAAGTTGCGGCTTCGTGGGGGGCCATGCTTCCGTCGCCTTCGTGAAAAATTCCTTACTGAGAGGCGGAATATCCGAGTAGTCGATGGGCGTTGCGTCCAACCGCCGCGCTTCTGCTGCGGTCAGTTGCCGGGGCTCCTTCGGGTCAAGGCGATAATGTTTCATCGTATTGCCTCTGTTCGCGTTCGTTGGCCTTCCGCGCGGAACCACTGTAGCGCAGAATATAGCGGAGCGGCACGCGCCGTGTGGGGCAGGATGAAATCCTGCGCGCGGTTGGCAACCGCGCACGATGGGGTCTTTGCCCGCCTTAGAAGGGCGAGTTACCAACCCGCCGCAGGCTGACAGCCTGCCCCGCAGAGCAGCAGAGCCGCAACCAAACAAAGAGGCGTTTCCTGGTTCTTCAGTATGATGTCGTTGTTCGAGACAACACACACCGAGGAAGGGAAACGCCATGAACGAGTTTATCGCCAGATACAAAGATAAGATC
>DATDGT010000218.1:0-33965 GCA_036521975.1 Bryobacteraceae bacterium | reverse complement strand
TACCACCGAGTCCAACGACAATGAAGCACGCCCACAAGGCGCCGCGAGGCAACTTGGCCTTTGCTACTCAGCGGGGCAGTGAAGGCGGATTATGAAATAGGAACGACAATTCGATAACAGTTATTTGTGCGGCCGGACTTACGTCTGAATGGGTAAAACTGGAAATCCAGGTCGCCGCAGAACAGGGCAAGCCGATGATTCCCATATTTCAGGAGAGCTATCGCCCGCGGAACCTCCGAACACTCGAACCGTATGTTCGGGAGTTGCTCGCTTTCGAAGGGATCAAAATCCTTGACCACCAGAATCTTTTTGTGGATGCGGCCATCCAGTCGTTGATCGCGTTGACCCGGCGGTCCATTGAACATCCAGAACCGCGCATGACCTCTGCCGAAGTTCCTGAAGCCGTTGCTGAAGGTTTCATGAGAAGGCTCCTTGCCTTCGTACGTCAGCTTTTCAGCGCGAGCCGGCACTGATAGACCTCAATCTTGCACCTCTTCGAGAGGCTTTCGAAAAGCAGCCACCCGAACGGTATTGGGGCTAGAATATGTCTAGACATATGCGAACTACGGTACGTCTGGACGAGGTATTCATGCGGCAGGTGAAGCGGGAGGCGGCTCGCAGGAACCAAACGGTCACTTCCCTCATAGAGACGGGGCTGCGGCTGGTGCTTGCGCAGTCGAAAGCCCAGCGCCCGCGCGGGCACGTCGCATTACCGGTCAGCCGCGCGGGAGGAGGGCTGCTTCCGGGGGTGGACCTGAACGACAGCGTGGCGCTACTCGACGTGATGGAAGGCCGGCCCACGCCTCGCAGCGCGCGGCAAAGGAGATGATCCTTCCGGACGTGAACGTCCTGCTGTATGCCTTCCGCCGCGATGCGCCGGAGCATCGCGCCAGCCGCGCATGGCTCGACTCGGTAGTGAACGGAAGCGCGGCATACGGGATGTCTCCCCAGGTGCTGGCGTCCGTGATTCGCGTCGCAACGCACCCGCGCGTCTACGCCCACCCGTCCCGGCTGGACGAAGCGGTCGCCTTCTGCAACGTTCTTCTGGAACAGCCGCACTGCCAAATCATTCAACCCGGGCCGCGCCACTGGGAAATCTATTGGAAACTTTGCCGTAGCGCCAAGGCGACCGGGAATCTGACACAGGATGCATGGTTCGCAGCGCTGGCGATCGAATCGGGTTGTGAGTGGATCACTACGGACCGGCATTATGCAAGGTTTGGGGATTTGCGTTGGAGGGCTCCATTTTGAGCTCCCGCTCCGTTGAAGACGTGTTCGGGGGGCGGCCGTTATTAGTCCGCGCGGGACTTGAATCCCGCCGGGCGAGCGAGGCTAAAGCCTGCCTTTTTTTCATAAAGGCGGCTGAAGCCCGTCCTCCACGCCGCGGGCGTGATATCTTGACGGAAAGAAATGGCCCGCGAACTCAAGATCCGAGTCGATGAAAGAGCCTGGACGGTAGCCGCCGCGCCGGACACCCCGCTGCTGTACGTTTTATCCAACGAGCTGCTCTTGAAGGGGCCGCGCTTCGGCTGTGGGTTGGCGCAGTGCGGCTCGTGTTCGGTGCTGGTCAACGGAGTCGAGACAAGGTCCTGCGTCACACCGGTTTCGGCCGTGGAAGGGAAATCGGTGACCACGCTCGAAGGGTTGCCGGCGTGGTATGCGGCGCAGAAAAAACTGGCCAAGGTTCCCGTGCTGCATCCCGTGCAGCAGGCGATGATCGATGAACAAGCGCTCCAGTGTGGTTATTGCTACAACGGCATGATCGTGAAAGCATCGGAGCTGCTGTCGAAAAATCCGAAGCCGGACGACGGGCAGATCCGGTCGGCGATGAATGGCCACTTGTGCCGGTGCGGGACGTATCCGCGCATCCTTCGGGCAATCCGGCGCGCATCCCGGGAAATGGCGCGCGCGATGACGGAGGCGGCGAGATGAACGAGCTAAACAAGAAGTCAGAGGTCAGGAGTCAGAAGTCAGAAGGAAAACCGCATCGAGGGACGCCCGATCCGCAAAGGCCAGTGGCGTTATCTTTATTACGGCGCGATCTTTTGAAAGCCGGCGGCGCGCTGTTGATCGGCTTTCCTCTACGCGGGCGGCTTCGCGCGCAACAGGGCGGTCAACCCGCGCGCGGCGAAACAGCCGGACCTCCGGATGCGCGGCAAGTGGACACCTGGCTGGCAATCCATTCCGATAACACGGCGACCGTTTATATCGGCTTCGCGGAGTTGGGGCAAGGCACATCGACCGCGCTTTTGCAGGTCGCGGCCGACGAGCTCGATCTGGAGATGAGCCAGATCAAGACTGTCCGGTTGGATACCAATGTGACGCCCAACCAGGGAGGAACGTATTCCAGCGCCTCGATCGCGCGGGGAGGACCGCAATTGCGAACCGCCGCGGCCGAGGCGCGCGCGGCGTTGCTCCAGATGGCTGCGAAGAGATTGGATGCGCCACTCGAGCGGCTAACGGTGGAAAAAGGTGTCGTGTCGGTCGCGGGGTCGAACCGCTCGGTGAGCTATGGCGAATTGATCGGCGATAAATTGTTCCATCTTGCGTTTACAGGCAGCGCGCCCGTGAAGCCGCCTTCGGCGTATAAAGTGGTCGGCACATCCGTTCTCCGGCGGGACATGCTCGACAAGGTCAGCGGCCAATACGTCTACATGCAGTATGCACGCGTGCCGGGGATGCTGCATGGCCGCGTGGTGCGTCCGCGAGGGCAGCGCATGTACGGAGGGGGCGCAAAGACGTTGAGTGTTGATGAAGCGTCGATCCGCGATATTCCCGGCGCACGAATCCTGCGCAAAGGCGATTTTATCGGAGTCGTCGCCGAGGACGAATGGGATGCCGTGCGCGCCGCGCGGCAATTGAAGGTGACATGGGAGACGCCGCCCTCGCTTCCCACAACCGCATCGCTTCACGATCAAATGCGCGCCGCCAAAACTGAAGACCGCGTGGTGAAGGAGACGGGCGATGCCGCCGCCGCTTTCGCTCGCGCCGCGCACGTCGCGTCGCAAACGTGTCTCGGGCCGTATCAGGCGCATGCGCCGTTTGGTCCGAATTGCGCTCTGGCCGACGTCAAGCCGGATTCGGCGCTAGTGATGTGCTCGACCCAGGATGTTTATGGGACGCGAAACACCCTGGCGCGCGTGCTCGGTCTTGCGGCGGAGAAAATTCGAGTCCAATATTACGAAGGCTCCGGCACGTACGGCCATAGCTGCTACGACGACGTGGCGCAAGCCGCGGCCATTCTTTCTCAATTGGCCGCCAAACCCGTTCGCTTGCAATTCATGCGCTGGGACGAACATGGATGGGACAATTTCGGCCCGGCGCACGTGGGTGAGGCGCGCGCCGCGGCCGATGCGGACGGCAAGATCGTCGCGTACGAATACCACGGCTGGCAGCACGGCTGGAGCAATGTGGAGACTTCCGAGCAGCTCGCCGCGGGCCGCGCGCCGGCGGAATGGCCGGGAGGGGCGGCCCAGCAGGTGAATCCACTCACTTGCGGCGGGATGTATGACATCGCGAATCTGCGACTGATGAATCATAAGCTCCCGGTGGCGAGCTACATCAAAGGGGGATGGCTGCGCTCGCCCCTGGATCTGTCGTTCTCGTTCGCCTCGGAGCAGGCCATCGATCAACTTGCAGTTCTCCTGGGGATAGATCCGTATGAGTTCCGGCGGCGCAACATCAAAGACGCTCGCTGGCTGGGCGTTTTGGACGCGGCCGCGGCGGCGGCGAAATGGACCTCGCGCCGCTCGGCGTCGGCGGCCTCGAACGCGAAGACGGTCACGGGTCGCGGAATCGGAGTGGGCACGCATCTGGCCTCGTACGGCGCGGCGGTCGCCGAAATCGAGGTGAACAGGGAAACCGGCCGAGTGGTGGCCAAGCATCTGTACGGCGCGATCGACGCAGGCCAGGTGGTCAATCCGGGTAACGTCGAAAGCCAGATCACCGGGCAATTGGTTCAGACCGCGAGCCGGATGTTCAAGGAAGAAGTCACGCTGGACGGCGCGGGCGTCACCAGCCTGGATTGGGCGAGCTATCCGATTCTGCGATTCGAGGAATGCCCCGAAGTAACTCCGGTGGTGGTGCAGCGGCTGGACCAGCGCTCGACGGGAGCGGGCGAAGAAGTGATGGCCGCCTGCGCTGCCGCGATCGCCAACGCGTTCTTCGATGCCACGGGTGTGCGCATGCGGCAGTTCCCATTCACGCCCCCGCGAGTTCTTGCAGCCTTGAAGGCTTAAGCTAACGGCTGCCCAGTCCCAGCAGCACGCATCCAGCGAGGATCATACCCACGGCCACGACCTTCGGCCGCGTGATCAACTCTTGCAGCACGAGCTTCGACCATAGCAGCGTCCAAACCGACCCCAGCGAGACCATCGGATAGAGCACGCTCAGCTCGCCATTGCGGACGCCCATGACGTAGAACACCGAGGCAAACAGATACAGTCCGATTCCCAGCGCCAGTCTCCAGTTGGTCAGGAGCGATTTGAGGTTACGGCTCAGGTAGCCCGCGCCGATTTTTAGGAACAGCGCGCCGAAGCTCCCCACCACCGTGCCTATCACCACCCAGGCGATCGAGGCGAGCGGAGTTTTCATGCGGTCGAATTTTTTCCCAGAATCGCCACGCCGAACATAATCACGGCGATCCCCGCGGCCTTCAAGGGGTTCATTGAATCATGAAAGAAGGCCACCGAAAGCGCTATCACCCACACGTAGCCGAGCGTCAGAACCGGATAGAGCAGCGAAAGCTCGCCTTTTCGCAATGCGAGAACGAACAGCACCGTGCTCGCGCCCAGTAGCGCATAGCCGGCAAATAAAAGAGGGTTGGTGACGATTCCGAGGGCCGTCTGGACCATGGTGGGATGCGCGCCGAGCGAAGCCGTTCCCAGCTTGATGAAGGCTTGAGAAGCCGCGTTGATGAAGGTGCATAGCAGCACCGCCAGCATCGCTCGCGTTTGATGCTCGCGCTTCGCGGCCGCGGTCGCCGTCGCCAGTTGCATACCCTGCACTTTACAGGATAGCCGAGACCCCGGCTGCTTTGCGAGGGGACATTTGCCTTAGCCCATAGTCCATCCGTAGTGAGACGGCTCCCAGCAAGCGCCCTGTCCCAGCAAGCCCCCTTGACCCCATGTATGCAACTGTGATAAAAGTGCTTGACATGTTTCTTGCCTAGGGGGGTGGGTTTATGAGGATTCTCTTGGTTGGGCTTATTGGGGCGCTTACCAGCGTCAGTCTGTATGCGCAGGCGCAAGCCTCTTCGCAGATTGAAGGAGTGGTGACGGACGCCACCGGGGCAGCGGTTCCAGGCGCGGCGGTGAAAGCCACGCACATCGAGACCGGGGCCGTCCGCACCGCGGTTACCGAAACCGACGGCGCTTACGTCCTCGCCAATCTTCCAGTCGGCTCCTACCGCTTGGAAGTGAACAAGCCAGGATTCAGCGCCTACGTACAAACCGGCATCGTCTTGCAAGTCGCCACCAATCCGACCATCGATATCGCTTTGAGGGTGGGCAATGTGAGCGAACAGGTGCAGGTGGAAGCCAATGCCGCGCTAGTCGAAACCCAAGCCACCGGTGTGGGAACGGTGGTCGAAAACCAACGCATTCTGGAGCTGCCGCTCAATGGCCGCGTCGCCACCGACCTCATGGCGTACACACCCGCGGTGATCCCGCAGGGCGTCGCGGGCAACGGCGGCTTCCCCGGCACCCAACAGTACGTGATCGCAGGTGGACAGGCCTTCGGCGTCGCCTTCTACCTGGACGGCAGCGTCTTCAACAATCCCTGGGATCTGGCCAACATACCCTTTCCCATGCCGGACACCCTGCAGGAGTTTAACGTCGAAACCAGCACTTTGACCGCGGCCAACGGAATTCACGCGGGCGGCACGGTCACCGGCGTCACCAAATCCGGCAGTAACGATTTCCACGGCGACCTATTCGAGTTTTTCCGCAACGGCGACATGAACGCCCGCAACTTCTTCGCGCCTACTCGCGACACGCTCAAGCGCAATCAGTTTGGCGGCACCGTCGGCGGACCCGTGAAGAGAAACAAGCTGTTCTTCTTTCTAGGCTTGCAGGATACGCTGATTCGTCAGGATCCAGTGGGCAACACCGCCGCGACCTTCGTCCCCACCGCCGCCATGGAAGCGGGGAATTGGAGCGCGTGCCCGCAGGATCTCACCAGTCTTCCGGCTAACGTCAAAAGCCTGTTCACCAACAACCAGATCAGCCCCTCAATGTACGACCCTGCCGCAATGAAGCTCGCCTCGCTGCTCCCGTCCTCAAACTTCCCGTGTGGCAACACTTCATTCGGCCTGGTCACCCAGGTCAACCAGTGGGAGATTACCGGGCGTGGCGACTTCCAGATCAACGACAGGCACAGCCTGTTCGGGCGCTACTACCGGACGCATTACTTCAGGCCGCCATCCATGCAATTCACGCCCGACAATCTCCTCACCAGCTCTCAAGGCGCCTTAAATGATGCCGATCAATCCTGGGCTTTCGGCGACACTTACCTGGTCGGCACCAACATCGTCAATCAGGTGCGCGCCACCGTGGATCGCATGGGCATTCACCGTTACGACAACAACTACGTGTCCGTCTGCGACCTGGGCGCCGCGCTGGTCTATTGCGGATACACTCCTCACCAGAGTGGGTTCGCCGTGACCGGCGGCTTTGGCGTCGGTCCCGGCACCGGAGGGCAGGCGACCGCTCACACCACGCCGATTCAGCTCAACGACGACGTCAGTTGGGTCAAGGGAGCCCATCAAATCAACTTTGGTATCGGCGGAGAAGTCTCCAAGATGCTTTTCGACGGCAACGTCTACGCTCAAACGAACTGGACCTTCAGCAGCCTGCCGCAATTCCTGCTGGGGCAATTCAGCACCAACTCGCTTTCCCTACCTAACACTCTGGACCTGGAAAAGTGGTTTGTGAATGCCTACGTTCAGGACACGTGGAAAGTATCGCCGCGCTTCACGATAAACGCCGGCGTGCGCTGGGAACCGTACCTGCCTCCGGACGAAGTCAAAAAATACGTCTATAATTTCAGCCTGTCGAATTTGATTAACGACATAAAGACCACCCAATATGTAAATGCGCCTCCCGGCCTCCTTTACCCCGGCGATCCCGGATTTCCCGGGAAGTCTGGCGTGTATTCGCAGTGGGACCTTTGGGCGCCGCGCGTAGCCATGTCCTGGGACCCGAAAGGCGACGGAAAAACCGTGATCCGCTCTTCCTTTGGAATCGCCTACGATTTCGTCTCCGGCGAAATGCTGGTGAACTCCACCGATGCTCCGCCTTTCGGCGGCACCGAAATGTGGGCGGGCCAGCTCAGCAATCCCTACGCCACCAATCCCGGCGGAAACATCTTCCCTTATTCGGTTAATGCCAACGCTCCTTTCGCCACCAGCGGAACCTACATCTATTTGCCACGCAATTTGAAGGCGACATCCGTCAATATGTGGAATTTGGTGGTTCAGCGGCAGTTCGGCAAGGATTGGCTCGCGACGGCCCAATATCTGGGCAGCGAAAGCGAACATCTCTGGGATTCGTATCAGGCGAACCCCGCCGTTTACATTCCTGGGAACTGCGTGGCGGGGCAGTACGGACTTACCGCCCCGGGTCCGTGCTCCCCGGCCGGCGACACCAACGCACAGTCCCGGCGGTTGTTCACTATCGCAGGATACCCCGGGGCTGCCAAATACTACGGCTATGTCGAATCGCTCGACTCCGGCGCTACGGCCAGCTACAACGGCTTGTCGCTCGCGCTGACCAAACGCCTGAGCAAAGGCTTCCTGGCGAGAGCCAACTACACCTGGTCGCACTGCATCGGCGATTTATCCACCGGCGACGCTACCGGCAACGCGGGCGCCGGTCTGGCCATTCCCAACAACCGCAACTACGACCGCAGCAACTGCCAGTCCAACGAAATCGGAGGAACATTCTCTTCCGACCGCCGCCAGCTCTTCAACCTGACCCTGGTCTACGGCGTTCCCAAATTTGGCAACGCCTGGGCCACGCGATTGTTCTCGGACTGGAAGGTCTCCGGGATCTGGCGCTATACCTCCGCCTACTGGGTTACCGCCAGCGTTTCGAGCGATGTCGCATTGAACGAGGATTCCGCCGGGAATCAGCGGCCCGTCCAGGTGCTGCAGAATCCCCTCGTGGCTCATCCAGGCGCTCCGTGCGCAACGGCCCCATGCGAACAATGGATCAATCCCGCCGCGTTCGCCACGCCCGCGCTGGGCACGCTGAGCGGCACGGGACGCGACAACATTCCCGGCCCGTCTTTTTTTAACATGAACGGCGCCCTCTTCCGGGACTTCTCTATTCATGAGCGGCTTAGCTTCGAGTTCCGCGCGGAGGCCTTCAACTTGACCAACCACCTCCAACCCGGTATCTCATTGCCCAGTTTGGCCGCGGGAGCCTCGGGGCTGGGTACCACTTTCGGCACTTCGACTTTCGGCGAGATCACGAGCGCGCAAGACCCACGCATTCTCCAGCTCGCGCTGAAGCTGATGTTTTAAACAAGGAGTCAGGAGTCAGAAGTCAGAAGGGAAACAGCGTCGACGGATGCACGATCCGCAAGACTTCTGGCGTTGTGTTTAGATCGCGCCAGCGGATAGTGTGGCGCTGCTAACGGAAGTTCGTCACAACCGCTCCCTGCGGTCGCGGCTCGGAAATCGACGGTTGTTTTACAGCTACTGCAGAGCCCCGACCGCGAGGCAGCGGTCACTGGCAAGCTTCGGCTAATGCTTCTACTACCGGGAGTGTGCCGCGATCCAATCTCCCATTGCCTCCAACGCCGCCGGAGCGACCGTCTCCTCCAGATCCCCATACTCCGCGATCGTGCACGCCTTACACTCCTGGAACAAATGATTCAGCCCCGGCATCTCCCGGACCGCAAAATCTTTGTTCCCCGCCTGCTTCAACGCGGCCTCAATTGCGGGCAGATTCAGCTTCGCCAGAACCTGCACATCCTTTGACCCGTTCAAAGCCAGCACTGGGATTTTGAGCTTCCGCAGAGCCTCAGCGGGATCGTACAGCAGGATTCCGCGCATCTCCGGCGTCGTGACTCCGGCGAACTGCTGGTTCATCCGGGCCGCCGCTTCGGGTGTCTCCGTCGCCTTGCGCTGCGCCTCCGGCACGGAAGCCTTCATTTTCTCGAGCTCCGCCTGCATTTCGCGGATCGCCGCGTTCGGATCGCTCTGGGCTCTCAACACGCGGAAGATCATGTTCTGCACCGCGTTGTTCCACGCGATCGCGTCTTCACTCGCCCCCGCCTGCCGCATCACGATCTCGGCCTGGGATTGATGCGCGTCCACCGCCTGCTGGAACGAAACGCCAGGCCCCGCCAGCATCACCACAAACGCAATATCGGAGGACCGCGATGACGCCAGCGGACCCACCATGCCTCCCTCGCTGTGTCCGATCACGCCGATATGTTTCGCGTCGATCTCCTTGCGCCCGTTGAGAAACGCAACGCCGGCGAGAACATCGCCCGCCATATCGTTGAGGGTGGCCTGCGTCGAATTGCCGGTCGACTTTCCCACTCCCCGATCGTCCACTCGCAAAACCGCGATCCCACGGCGCGTCAGATAGTCGGCGATCACCCAGAATGGCTTGTGACCGAACAGGGTCTCATCCCGATCCTGGGGGCCCGAGCCTGAAATCAACAGCGCGGCTGGAATAGGACCCGCGCCGCGCGGCGTGGTCAATGTTCCGGCCAGATGCACACCGCCGTTGTCATAGCCCACATCGATCGATTCGTAGGGAAATGGGGGCTTGGGCTGCTGCGGCCGGTTCGGCGCTTCGATCTTCTCCACACGTTTCAGATTCAACGGCAGAGCCGCGCCCTGCGTGAACGTTCCCGCGATCTCCATGCCGTTCGCGCTCAGGACTCCGTCGAACTGGGCCCTCATCCCCGGCATGTCCATATGCAGCTTGTTGCTGGTGAGCGTCGTCTGCGAAACCGGAAGCCCCAACGCATTTTGGTCGAGGCTGTCCATCGTCGCCGTCAACCCACCCTTACCATCCGAAGCAATGTGAAATGCGACACGCAACTTCACGGGCCCGGCTTCGAGAGTTCCCTGCCAGGTCCCCACGACGCCCGGCGCCTGAGCGCTCAAAACGCCCGCCATCATCAACACCAAAACGGATTGCTTGTTCATGGGATTATTATACACTGTATATGTACAGAGTACAATATGAGGCCGCGTGCATGAGCCGTACTACACTGATCCTGTGAAGCAAAGCCTGACGTTGACGCTGGATCGGGACCTGCTGCGAGCGGCCCGCAAGGTAGCGTTTGAGCGCGATACCTCCGTCAATCAAATGATTCGCGACTACCTGGTTCAGGCGGTACACGACAGCGCCCGAAGGAAGGCCGCGGTCGCCGGCCTAGACGAGGTCTTTCGCAAACCCATGATCGCCCTGGGGCCGATTACGTGGAAACGCAACGACCTGCATGAGCGCTGATTCCTCGCAGCCTCCTTTACGGATACCAACGCGTTCGTCCATATTCGGTTCGCTTCACCAAGAGGTGGATTGTTAGCAATCCGCGTTTCCAGTGGACAACTCGCCGACACTCCCCACGTCCGAAGGCCTTAAGGACCACGAACTTGGCATTGCCGATGGGCCGTACTTTTCGTTGGTTCTTACACAAGGATCAGAGATTACCCAACGCTCCAGACTCTGCTGCTAACGGGTCCCCGGTGCCAGAGCGTAATTGTCCGTGACCCGCTTCGTCTCGGCCTCATCATCACTTGCAGTTTCGCAATTTTGCGAATAGACTGGGGCTTGAGTGGCGAGAACGAGGGTTATCCTCTACCGGGAGGAAGACGGATCATGTCCATTCGTAGACTGGTTTGCCAAACTGCCCGCAAAAGCACAAGACAAATGCTATGTCCGATTGGAGCGGCTGCGGGAGATGGGCCACGAGTTGCGGCGGCCCGAGGGTGACTTTCTGCGCGATGGAATTTACGAGCTGCGCGTCAGCCTGCAAGGGGTTCAGTACCGGATTCTGTACTTCTTTCACGGGGTGGTCGCGGCAGTGGTCTCCCACGGGCTCATCAAAGAGCGCGTTGTTCCCCCAAACGAGATCGATCGCGCCATCACTCGCAGGCAGCGGTTTGCGGCCAATCCGGAGCGACACACCTACGAGGAGGCTTGACATGGCCAAGCGACTGAAGCCTACCAATGACGCTTTGGAGATTCTTCGTCGCCGATACTATGCAGGCAAACCGGGCCGGCTGAAGAATCTCGAAGAAACGCGAGCGAACGAGGAGATCGCCCGAAGGATTTGCGAATTGAGAACGGCGGCCGGCCTCACTCAAGTCCAACTTGCCAAGCTCATCAGCACAACGCCGTCGGTCATCTGTCGCTTGGAGGACGCGGATTACGAAGGCCACTCACTGGGAATGCTGCGCAGAATCGGAGCGGCGCTGAATCAGCGAGTCGAGATCCGATTCGTACCGATTCGGCGCTCGGCGTGACCCGGTCGCTCACCTCGCCGTGATCGCGCCCCCCCTGTGCGAGTTCCGCGGCGCCACGCTGACCGATTACCACGATCCAACTTTGGCGCGTGCTATTGTTCAATTCTGCCCCCTGGCCAGGACCATCCGTTTGGAATATGGAGCGCACTGAGAAGACCGTTTTTCTCAGCTATCGAAGGACCAACGTCCCTTGGGCGCTCGCGATATTCCAAAACCTCACCCAGCACGGCTATGACGTGTTCTTCGACTACAGCGGCATCGCCGCCGGCGATTTTGAGCGCATTATTCTGGAAAACGTAACCGCCCGTGCGCATTTTCTTGTCGTGCTCACGCCTTCGGCGCTGGAGCGCTGCGGCGATCCCTCAGATTGGCTCCGCCGCGAGATTGAGACCGCCCTTAGCAGCCAGCGCAATATCGTGCCGCTGATGTTGGAAGGGTTCGACTTTGGCACGCCTAAAATCGCCAGCCAGTTAACGGGTAAGCTCGCGGCGCTTAAGCACTACAACGGGCTAAGCATCCCGCCAGAGTATTTTATGGAGGCGATGGGTCGCTTGCGTGACAGGTACTTGAATGTCCCTTTGACGGCGGTTCTGCATCCGGTATCCGTGTCCGCGCAACAAGCTGCCACGCGGCAGAAGATTGCAGCCAATGCAGCGCCGCCGGTCGAAGAACAAGAGCTAACTGCTCAGCAATGGTTCGAGCGAGGGCTCGCGGCTGCCGACCTTGATGAACGGTTGCGCTTTTACAGCGAAGCGATCCGGCTCAAGCCGGACTATGCCAGCGCTTTCTACAATCGGGGCCATGCGCGCCACGACAAAGGCGACCTGCAAGGAGCGCTGCGGGATTACGACGAGGCGATCCGGCTCAAACCGGACGATGCCGAGGCTTTCAACAACCGGGGCAACGTACGCTTCGACAAAGGCGACCTGGAAGGAGCGCTAGTGGATTACAACGAGGCAATCCGGCTGAACCCGGACGACGCCTTCGCCTTTAACGGCCGGGGCAATGCGCGCCACGCCAAAGGCGACCCCGAGGGAGCGCTGCAGGATTACAACGAGGCGATCCGGCTCAAGCCGGACTGTGCCGAGGCTTTCAACAACCGGGGCAGTGCGCGCTACGCCAAAGGCGACCTGGAGGGAGCGCTGCAGGACTACAACGAGGCGATCCCGCTTAAGCCGGACTATGCCGACGCCTTCGCCGCCCGTGGCCTTGCGCGCTACGATAAATGCGACCTGGAAGGAGCACTGCGGGATTATAACGAGGCGATCCGGCTCAAGCCGGACTTTGCCCTCGCCTTCCACAACCGGGGCGTTGCGCGCCACGCCAAGGGCAATCTGGAAGGAGCGCTGCGGGATTACGACGAGGCGATCCGGCTCAAGCCAGATTTTGCCGAGGCTTTCAACAACCGGGGCCTTGCGCGCAAAGCCAAAGGCGACCTGGAAGGAGCGCTGCAGGATTACAACGAGGCGATCCGCCTCAAGCCGGACTATGCTGACGCTTTGAGGAACCGGGACATTGCACGGCGCGAGGACGGCGATCCGGCAGGGAGCCCGGCAGGATTACAGTAAAGCGCCGAAAGCCAAGGGGTAAATGGCGTGGGGTGCGGCGATCGAGTGTCTCGAAGATCGCGCGGACGCCGGCCCTACAGAATCGAAACGTTGTAGCGTCAGCGTTCGAATTCCGCCACGATTTCTTCGGGCGAAGGAGCGTCGAAGTCCCCGGGAACGACGAAGTCGCCTTTCGCCGTGCCCAATTTCCGCTGAACTGGCGCCATTTCCACAGGCGTCAGCCGCACCAACTGCCGGCCCGCCCGCGTGATGATCACTTCTTCGCCCTCCATCGCCTGCTCCAGCAGCCGGGAAAGGTGGGTTTTGGCTTCATGCACATCGACCTCGATCCCCATGACCATACTGTGAACTAAGCTAAGTCTTGTTCTTAGTCAAGTAGAACAACTCGGTCAATTCGGCCATTCCATCGCTTGAGAAGCGATGGGATCGCTTACTGGCTTCGAACGTCATGATTCGCAGAGATTTAGGGTCTGACTCGGCATGTGCGATGGCTTCAGCCAGCGCTTGCGCGTCGCCGGGAGGAACCAGCCATCCAGTTTCTCCCGCCTCGACGATCTCCGCCAGACCTCCGGTTTTCGATGCCAGCACGGGTATTCCGCGTGCCAGGGCCTCAACTGCCGCCAGACCCCATCCTTCGGACCGCGAGGGCATGATGAACAGATCTAGCGCGGCGAAGAATTCCTCGCGGTCCGCGATGAAGCCCGGTAGCAGCACGGTCGCGCCGCCAGGGACACTTATGCCCGCGCCTCTCGGCGCGGGCGCGGGCGGAGATCCCTCACCCGCGAGAATCATCCGCAGACTGGGCAGGCGATCGCGGAGAATCGCGGCCGCCGCGATCGCGACATCCTGCCCTTTTTCATGCGAGAACGCGCCCAGATGGCCGACCACGAAATCGGACGCCGCCAGGTTATACTTTCGCCGGGCGGCGCAGCGCTGCTCCGGAGTTGCGATTTCGCGCGGCAGGTCGACGCCGCCCGGGATGACCGCGATCTTTTCTTCAGGAACTCCCGCCTCTACCAAAACCTTTCGCACGGCCTTCGAGACGGCGATGATTCCGTCGCACGTCGCGCTGTACTTCAGCGCATGAATTCGCGGCCAGCGCGGCTCGAACGCCACGTGCCTGGTGACCACTCGCGTCGCGGGCAGACCCAAAGACGCGAGATAAGCCAGCGTCTGGGCGCGCCCGCTGTGGGCGTGAACGATGGGGAATCCGCGCAGAGAACGCCGTAGCGCCAAAATATTTCCGGCGGCCATCGCGTCGAATCCTTCTTCGCGCGCCCGCTGGATCAAGGCCGAACCGGGCGGAGCTACGATCCTCTGCGCGTGGCCGCGCGCGCGCAGCCCCCGCGCGAGCGTCAACAGCGCCTGTTGTCCCCCACGAAAAGCCCGCCCGCTATCCACATGGACAATGGACAACCGTAGGGCGGCTATTTCTGCCACAGAATCTGATTGGCTTCCAGAGGGACGTTCGCTCCGGCGCGATTGGGAATCAGTCGCGCCGTGTAGTCGCCGGCCGGACGATTCGCGGGCACGGAGGCAGAGTACAAGAAGCCTTGGGCCGCTCCCACCAGCGCCGGTCCTCGATCCATCCGGCGGCGGAAAGGCGGTCCACCGTTCTCGCCGGCCGCATAGATTTCGGTGGTGACGGCATCTGGATCGAGCTCATCGAGATAAACCGGAACCGAAAAAACAAACTGGTCGTTTTTGGTTTCCACTGTAATTGCGCCGAACCGCAGCCCGGGCCAATGCCGGTTCAGTTCCTGCGTCCAGGCGATCAACCCGGCCGCCGATTTGCCGTCTTCCGCGGACCTTTCGCGGAAAGCCGCGGCTGCGGGCAGATAGTGATCTTCGGTGTAGTCGCGGACCGCCCGATTGCTGGAAAACGCCGGCGTCAGCCGCGCCATGCTTTCCCGCATTCGAGCCACCCAGTCAACAGGAATGCCGCGCGCATCGCGGCTGTAGAACTGCGGCACAATTTCGCGCTCCAACAAGGAATACAGCGCATCGGCTTCGGCCCGGTCCCAGGCCGGATCGTCGCCGTGCTCCTTCCCATCGCCGATAGCCCAACCCACGTCCGGCGAATACGCCTCCGCCCACCAGCCGTCGAGCTCGGAAACATTCAGCGCTCCGTTCACCAGAGCTTTCATGCCGCTGGTGCCGCACGCCTCCCAAGGCCGGCGCGGCGTGTTAATCCACAAATCTACGCCCTCCACCAACTGCTCCGTCAGCAGCATATCGTAGTCGCTGAGGAACATGGCGTGGAAGCGAACCTCCGGCCGGCGAACAAAGTTCACCCACTGCCGGATCATGTCTTGTCCGGCCAAATCCTGCGGGTGCGCCTTGCCGGCCAAAATAATCTGCACCGGGAACTGCGGGTTGGTGAGAATTCGCGTCAGGCGGGCGGGATCGGTTAACAACAGATTGGGACGCTTGTAAGTGGCGAATCGCCGCGCGAACCCTAGCGTGAGAGTATTGGGATCGAGTACCCGCCCAGCCTCTTCCACTTCGTCCGCGGAAGCACCGTGACCCGCCAATTGCCGCGTCAGCCGCTCGCGCGTGTATTCCACCAGCGCGCGCCGGCCCGCGGCGCGAAGCTGCCACAATTCGATGTCGCTCGCCTGCCGCAGACTTTGGCCGAGACCCTCCAGATCCCCCGCCCATCGGCCTTTCCCGCAGCTCTTGGTCCACAGGCGATCTGCTTCCGCGGAATCCCAGGTCGGGATATGCACGCCATTCGTGACGTGAGTAACCGGAACTTCCTCCCGCGGCCAGCGTGGAAACAGCGGTTGAAAAATCCCGCGGCTTACTTCGCCGTGCAGCCGGCTCACGCCGTTCACCCGTCCGCTCGCGCGCAGCGCCAGGTAGGCCATATTGAACGGCTCCGACGCGTCGCCCGGATTCGCGCGTCCCAGGCTCAGCAGTTCCGGGAAGGGAATGGCCAGCTTCTCTTCGGCGTAACGGCCCTGGTACTTCTCCATCAGATCGGGAGAGAAGCGGTCGAAGCCCGCCGCCACTGGAGTGTGCGTGGTGAACAGATTCCCCGCACGAGTCGCGGCGAGAGCGATTTCAAAGGGCCGGTGATGCTCGCCCATCCACGTCCGCGCGCGCTCCAGGACTGCGAAGGCTGCGTGGCCTTCGTTCAAGTGGCAAACTTCCGGCTGCAGGCCCAGGGCCTGCACGAGCCGCCAGCCCCCGATCCCCAGCACCAGCTCCTGCCTCAGCCGCAGTTCCGGTCCCCCGCCGCAAAGCTCGCTCGTGATGCCGCGATGCGTGGGCAGATTCGCCGGATCGTTGGTGTCCAGCAGATACAGCTTGGTTCGGCCAACCTGCGCTTGCCATGCACGAACCCACATGCGCATACCCGGCAGCTCCAGCGCGATGCGGAGCCACTCGCCGTTGGATTGGCGAACAGGAGCGATCGGTAGCTGGCCCGGATCGTTGTAGGGATAAAGCGCTTCCTGATTGCCGGCGGCGTCGATCTCCTGGCGGAAATAGCCCTGTTGATACAGCAATCCCACACCGACCACCGGCGCGCCCAAATCCGTGGCGGCTTTCAGTTGATCCCCGGCGACGTTGCCCAGACCGCCGGAATAAATCGGCAAGGCTTCACTCAGCATAAACTCCATGCTGAAGTAGGCGACGGCAGTGAGTGGCGAATTAGGATGCGCTTGGTGAAACCAGGCGGGCGATTCCAGCGCTGCTCGCCGCTGAGCCAGAATCTCGTCCAACGCCTGTCGAATTCCCGCGTCGCTCGCGACGCTGTCCAGTTTTTCGCGCGATACCGTTTGCAGAATGAGCCAGGGGTTGTGGGTGAGGTCCCAGAGCTCCGGATCGAGCGCGCGCCATAACCGATCCTCGGCGTGATTCCAGGTCCAGCGCAGATCCAGCGCCAGCCGCTCCAGCGTGTCGCTCGCGAGCCCGTTCACACGGCCCGTCGTACTTCAGGGCCGCGGAACTTGTCGCGGCATTCCACCGAGCAGAAGTAATACGTCTCTCCGCCCAACATCTTCCGCACTGCGCTGGAGGAAGCGATGAACGTCCCGCAAACGGGATCCTTCTTCAATTCCTCGGCGATGGGCCGCGGAGCCTCGCGCGGTTTTCCTCCCGCCGGCGGAGCCGTTGAGGAAGGACGGAAAAGATCCGAAACCCCCTTCATGACGATCCCGATAACCGATCGCATCACGGTGATCGTGAGTACCGCGATCACCGCTTCCAGGAGTACCCGCATGGTTTACTTCTTCTTGGTGTTCTTGCTTCCGGGTTTGTCGAACGTGGTCTGGACGGATTCGCCGATCGAAGCCAGCATCGCCTTGGCGGCGTCGGCGTTCGGACCGTTGGGCTGGAGCGCCAGATACTTCTGAAAATCTTCCGCGGTTCCCGGCGGCGGTACCACTTTGCCGTCGGCGGTGGTCGCTTTGCCCAACTGCACGAGACCCAGTTGATAGTAGGCGTCGGCGTAATTCGGGTCCTTTTCGATGGCGGTCTTGAATGCGTCTCCCGCGGCGTCGTTCTGTCCGGCGTTCACGAGAATCGCGCCGAAATTGTAGTAGTATTTGCCTGCGCTCGGCGGATCCAGGTCGGCCGCCTTGGTCAGCTCCGCCTTGGCCGCGTCCAGATTCTTAATCTTGGCGAGCGCCAGCGCGTAATTGTTGTGATAGGCGGGATCGTCCGCTTTGAGCTCGATGGCCTTTTGATAATATTCGACGCCCTTGGCGTAATCGGCGGCCTGATCGCCGCCCGTCTTGGTGCCGCCGCGGCTGATGTAGCTGTCGGCCAGATGACTCCATACCACGTGTTGCATGGGACCGAGCTGCGAGGCCTTCTCGAACTGCTCAATCGCCACGTCCCAGTTCTTGGCGGTTTCCGCGTCGCGCCCGGCGTTGAAGGCGTCGTTCAACTCCTTGTTCTTGGCCATCGCCTCTTCCTGCGCCTTGCGCTGCTTTTCAAGCTCGGCTTTCTGCGCGGGGCTGAGGGCGCGGTTTTCCTCGGCGCTCGGGGGCGGCGCGGCTCCGGAGGCAGCGGCGGCGGCGCGGGCGGCGGATTGCTTCAGATCGAAATTCACTTCCGCGGGCGCGCCTTGCGTCCGTACGCCCCGCATGGCGTCGACCATCTTGCCGTCCACTTCTATGGTGACGTCGTAGGTACCGTATCCCAGACCGCCGTAATAGTAATGGCCCTTTTTGTCGGTCTTAGTGTTGTAATTCCCCTTGATATCCTTGCGTTCAATCTTGATGACGGCGCCCACGGCGGGCTTGCCGTCCGCGCCCTTTACGTCGCCTTCGATGGCGGTGGTTTGAGCCCAGGCAGCGGCCGGCCACAGGGCCAGCGCCAGAACGAATTTGCGCAGTGTTTTTTGCATATTTCTACACCTCCAGGCAAGGTCGGATTGTTCGAGGAAGCAATCTCAATCCTTCAGAATACACCAATACCACGCAGTCAAGGCACCCCGAATCCGCGACCGTGATCCGTCGTAAGCTCCGGAGCTTCAGCACACCGCTCCCGACCCAGAGGCGCACCCCGTCGCGGCTCAGCGTAGAGGGCCTTGCAGGACGCGTAGAGCCTGCGCGTGAGCGCTTCCCGGGCGGACATCGGTAGCGAAGCCAGGCGGACTAAGCCGAGGCCGCGAGCCGCCGCATCACGGGCTTCCACTCCTCTTCGGCGAGCGCCCGGACGCCTTTTTCCCTCCGTCATTACCTTTTCGTCCCATTTGAAACCTCTCACTTACCGCGCTACTCCCCAAAGCAAGCGCCACGATGCTCGCCGCGTAAGTTATTAAGAATACTTGAAATACACAAGAATGTTGTGTAGTATAAGAGGTGTCGATCTAAAGGTTCCACGCCCATGAGTAAGCGAATCAATATTGTGTTGCCAGACAGGACTGTGGCGCTGCTTGATCGAGTGACGCCGAGGGGGACGCGCAGCCGGTTCATAGAACGGGCCGTTTTGCATTACATCGAAAGCCGCGGCAAACAGACCCTCCGCGAACAGCTTGCCACCGGGTATCGCGCAAACGCGGAACGTGATCTTACCATCGCCGCTGAGTGGTTCCCGCTAGAAGAGGAAGCCTGGGAAAGCCACGAGAAAAACGCTGCGGAGCCGTCGAGAAAGCGCGTAAGAGCCGGTCACCGCACTTAATGGTTCCCCGGAGAGGCGAAATCTACTTGGTGGAGTTCGATCCCGCTCTCGGCCGCGAGATACAAAAGACTCGCCCGGCGCTCGTTATCCAAAATGACATTGGCAATCGCCACAGCCAGGTCACCATCGTGGCCGCGATTACTTCGAAACTCTCCCCGGTCCCGTTCCCCATCGATGTCGCGGTTGCCCCGTCCCAAGCAAGTGGACTCACCCTGCCATCGGCCGTCTTGCTTGGCCAGATCCGTTCGGTGGACCGAGTGCGGCTGGTGAAGCGTCTCGGAGCACTCGACGCGGCGACCATGCTCAAGGTCGATCAAGCGATTAAGATAAGCCTCGGATTAGTGGATTTGTAATCCGGGCCATCCCTAAGCTTAATAAACATCCGATTCCGAGCCGCGACGGGGTGCCCTCTTTGGAGAAACTCGCGCACGACGGACTCGCCGGGCGCGGCCAAGTCCTCCGAGTTTCTCATTCGTCTGACGCCGCGCCCAGCGGCCTGTGCGCTCCCCACTGACTCAGCGCACAACGCAGCCCGGCGCGGCGGGGATTTAGGGATTCGGGTGAGCGCCCGATCCCGCGCCGGGCGCTGTGCGCTGGGCCGGGAGCGATCGCGGTAAACTTCTACCAATGTCTCTTCCTTCCGTGCGTCTCTTTGGAGAAGCTCGCGCACAACGGACTCGCCGGGCGCGGCCAAGTCCTCCGAGTTTCTCATTCGTTTGGCGCCGCGCCCGGCGGCCTGTGCGCTTGGTATCCGCGGCCGCGGCGGCGTGCGCCGCCTTCGCCGCGTCTAACGACTGCGATCGGTCTTGTCTGAAGACCGCCCTCGATCAATACCTCGGCGCGGTGATAAAGCACGACCCGTCGGCCGCGCCGCTCAGCATCGGTTTCCGCGAAACCGATAACGCCGTCGCCATCCGTCTTGGCACGGGCGTCTGGAAGAGCGTCACAGCGCTGGGCAAGCTTCAGCGGCGCTATCTGGACCCAGTGAGCGGCCAAGCGGGATATTTCGGCGTCGTGCAGGAGCAAAACGATCCCGCGATCGTCACCGTCCGGGTCAGGGTGGAACAACGCAAGATCGCCGAAGCTGAGTGGTACATCGTGCGGAAAGGCGATCCGGGGCTCAATGGCCCCGCCGCGCCGGGGCAGCCCGCCGGCAATTTCTTCGATCCCGACAATCTCGCCGCGAACCCTCCCCCGGAGCGAACCGTGCCCAAAGAAGCGCGCTTGTCGCGCGAAGCTTTGATCGCCATCACCAACAGCTATTTCGACGGAATCACGTCGCATGATGGCTCGGTGATTCAGGCGCATCAAGGGTGCACGAGGATTGAAAACGGCAACACGGTCACGGGCCGCGGCGGACGGGGTAAGGGCGTGAGCGATTGCACATCGAATTTGGAGACCATCAACATCCAGAACGTCGCGGCGCGACGTTATCCCGTCGCCGATGAAGAAGCGGGTGTGGTGCTGGCCATGGGTGTATTCATTCGCCGGCCCGGAACGGCCACGCGGCGCAACGCCTTCAGCGAGTGGTTCGCCATCGACAACAATAAAATCCGCAACATCTATTCGGCGATGTTTTATCCTACGCCGGAAGCCCCCGTGCCCAACTGGCCTCCTTTCGACGGCAATTGGCCGCTCCCGCCCGCGCTCGCGCCTCCTCCGCCCGGCCGGTAGGAACGCCGGTACACGCGAACGTAATCAGGTACCGCGAAGTACCGCTCCCTCGGTCGCGGCTCAGCTTGGCGCGGCCGCGGCTCACGTCGCGCACTCGCCTTACTCAACATTTGACATCCTAATGGACGTGGGGTATGCTTCATTAGGATGCCTAACACAGCGATGAGCTCCAAGGCGGAAGTTCTGCAGGGCACGCTGGACCTCATGGTGCTGCAGACGCTCGCCACGATAGGTCCGCAGCACGGCTACGCCATCGCCGCGCGCCTGGAGCAAGTTTCGGCTGGGGCCATCCGGCTCAATATGGGGACGCTTTATCCCGGCCTGATGCGCCTCGAGCAACAGGGCCTCGTACGCGCAGCGTGGCGCGTGACCGATACAAAACGAAGAGCGCGCTTCTATAGCCTTACGCGTTCCGGCCGGCGGCGCCTTGAATCTGAGAAGGCAGACTGGGATCGCACGGTGGCCATCATGCAGGCCCTTTTTCAAGCGGAGGGCTAAGTGGGAGGACTTGTGATAAAGCTGCGGGAATGGATGCATCGCTTGTGGGGATCGTTCCGCCGGCACGCGAGGGATCGCGAGATAGAAGAAGAACTGCGCGTGCATCTAGAGCTGGCGGCGGAGCAAATTCAGCCGCGCGGCGAAACGGTCGAAAACGCCCGGCGCGGGGCCCGGCTAGAGTACGGCAGTATGACGCAAGCCGCAGAGTCGATGCGCGACCAGCGCGGCCTGCCCTGGATCGCCAACTTGGCGTCCGACCTGCGATACGCGCTTCGCATGTTGCGCCGGAGCCCCGGCATAGCCATACTCGTGGTCGCCGTCATGGCGCTGGGCATCGGCGCTAACACCGCCGTTTTCAGCGTCGTCAACGCGGTGCTCCTGAAGCCGCTCGCCTATCGCCATCCCGATCGAATCGTGACTCTCACCAACCCTCTAACCTCGGGCGAGCCGGCGAGTCCCCTTGCCGTCAAGCTTGTCTCAATTCCGAACTTTCAAGATTGGCACGATCGGGGTTCCTCATTCGAGGCAATGGCCTTCTACTACGGCTGGGAAAATCCGGTGATGGCCGGTCCAACGGCGGAATACGCCCAAGTCGCCAAGGTAAGCCCTGAGTTCTTCCGCGTATTCGACGTCAAGCCGGTCCTCGGCCGATTCTTCAGCGACGAGGAGGCAAAGCCGGGCAGCCATGGCGCGCTGATGATCAGCTATGCATATTGGCAAAGCCATTTTAACGGCGACCCACACATCCTGGGCCGTACGTTTCGCAAGTACAACACCGTGCAATCGATCGTGGGCGTTCTGCCGCCGGGTTTCCGCTTCCCGGATAATACCGATCTCTGGATTCCGGACACCGATAACAGCGCGCTATTTCACTCCCGGTCGGCTAAGAACCACTACGTGATCGGCCGGCTCAAGCCGGACGTTGCTATCGAACGAGCGCAAGCCGAGATGGACGTCGTTGCCAAACAGCTTGAGCAACAGTATCCCGAAACCAACAAGAACCGCACTGTGGCGGTGACGAGCCTGCGCGACGAACTGGTGGGCGACATCCGCCCCACGCTTTATCTCCTTTGGGGGGCCGTGAGCGTAGTGCTTCTCATCGCCTGCGCCAACACGGCCACACTGCTGCTGGGGAGGGCGACGGCGCGAACGCGCGAAATCGCGATTCGGGCGGCGCTCGGGGCTGGACGGCACCGCATCGTGAGGCAACTACTTACTGAGAGCCTCCTGCTCGCTCTCTTTGCTGGGGTGGCGGGCCTGCTGATCGCTTACGGGGGATCGAAAGCGCTGATCGCGCTGGCCCCTTCCGGTGTGCCCAGGTTGGCCGAAACCGGGATCGACCGCTGGGTACTTGCATTCACCCTCGGCGCATCAATCGCCACGAGCCTGGTCTTCGGGCTGGCGCCGGCCCTTTATGCATCGAAGGTCGATGTGGACGACGCCCTTAAGCAGGCCGGAACGCGGTCCGTCCTCGGCGGAGGGATGGTCCGTATGCGCGGAGGGCTGGTGGTCGCGGAAATCGCGCTGGCCGTGGTGCTTGTTTCGACGGCTGGTCTCTTGATCAGGAGCTTTATCGCCTTGCACAATGTGGCGCTCGGTTTCCGGCCGGAAAATGTGCTCGTCATGCGAGCGGCCGGGTCCGGTCCCATGCGCGATACAAATCTCTTTTTCAAAGACGTGCTCTCCCAGATTGCTACCGTGCCCGGGGTGATAGCGGTTGGGGCGACGATGGCCTTGCCCGGGCATGTCGGTTCGTCCGGACCCTATTATTTCGACAATCTGCCGGAACGGCCGGACCCGGTCGCGCCTACCGCTGCGCTGTCCATCATCGCCCCTGGTACGTTCGCCGCGCTCGGAATTCCGCTGAAGAGCGGGCGTGACTTCCGCGAGAGCGACACCCGCGACCAGCCGTTCGTCGCGATCGTGAATCAGGCGCTTGTCCAAGAATCGCTTCGCGGCGCGGACCCGATCGGCAGAACCATCTTCTGTGAGTTCGACTCAAATAGGCCGATGATCGTCATCGGCGTGGTGGGCGATGTGCGGGAGCGCGGCCCGGCCCGCGATCCGATTCCTGAGTGCTATATGCCGTACCGGCAGCACCTCTATAACAATTCGAGTTTGAATCTTGTCGCGAGAACGACCGGCGATCCGGAGGCGCTGGAAGGAACCCTGCGGCGATTGGCGCACGACAGGTCGCCCGACGTCCCGGTAACGTTCACAACCTTGGAAAGTGACGCTTCCGAAAGCATCGCCCCGCCTCGATTCCGCACTCTCTTATTCTCGCTTTTCGCGGGGCTTGCCGTATGCCTCGCCATGGCCGGTGTCTATGGCGTCATGGCGTACGCGGTGGCGCAGCGCTCAAACGAGATCGGCCTGCGGATGGCGTTAGGCGCCAGTCCGGGAACCGTGCTGCGTCAGGTATTGCAACAAGGGCTCGTTTTGTCGGGCGCCGGTCTGATGGCCGGGCTAACGGGCGCACTCGCTAGCGCGCGAGTGCTCACCTCGATGTTGTTCCAGGTGAAACCTAATGAACCGTCAATTTATTTGGGAGTCGCAGCTCTGGTTGGCCTGGCGACACTCATCGCGAGTTACGTTCCGGCCTGGCGTGCAGCGCGGACCGATCCGCTAGTAGCCCTCCGGCAGGAGTAGCTTACGCTCCCAGAATCCAAGAAGTGGCTGGACATTCGTCGAAGCCTTCAAACAGAGCCGCGACCGTCAGGGATCGGTCCCGGTCGCTGCGCGAGACTTCCAGTTGATCATCCGCGATGCTGAATCGACCCAGGAATATCAGTTTCCGATCGTGATCAACGGGCTATTCGAGGCAAACCCAGCGATGGTAATCTGAACCGCGTAGGTCCCTTTGGCGAGCGTAGGAACAATGAAGTTCGCCTGATACAGCCCGATTCCTCCCGGCGTCAGGCCCATGTAGTCCACGGTCGCATTTGTGCCGCCCACGGTCACGCTGTGGGCGCCGGTGACGGGGGAAAGGCCGCTGGGCGCGGCCGCGCCGGTGGTGAGCTTTCCACTGGCGTTCACCGGCCCTCCTCCAGTGAACCATGTGACGACTTCGTCGCCCACAGAAGCCGGGTTCGCTGACGAGTTCACGCTGCCATCCGAATTGGTCACCACCGCCCGATTGGTGGGGTACGTGTAGATGCCCGGAGTTCCAGTGGCGGGAACGTAGACCGCGGCAGCGTTACTGGTCGCGGTCCCGTATTTCACGATTATGGTGGCGACGGAGTCCCCTGGAATATCCCAGGGCATTTGCGCGTCGATCTGCTGCGGACCCACATCAAAGAGCGGCGCCATTTCTCCGTTCACCGTCACCGACGTGGTGCCCAAAGTGGTGGGAAGAGGGACCCTTACCGCTTGCGCGCCTCCTGCGGCTAGTTCCGAGCCATAGAGCGAAAAAATACTCCCCGGCGGCGTCGCGTTCAGGAGGCCGCTGCCGTTACTGCCAATTGCTTGATCGGCACTGAAAAACGCGGCATGCCCCGCACCGGCGCGCACCGACTGGGAGCTCGCCTCAAGCAAAGTGAAATCCTGTCCATACGCGGCGGTGACTGTGAAATTCAGCGCGTCCGCGTTGCCGCTCGAATCTTTCAGGGTCGCGGACCCCACACAGTTCGACCCCATCGTATAGGTTCCGCTGGCGGTCATTGTGGCGCCGCTCGAAAAATTCGTGTAACTGGCGGTCACGTTTCCCTGGCCGTCGAATTGGAGGACTCCGGATTCGTCGAGCGCGCCGGTCTGGGCAGTCCCGTTGAGTGTGAATCCGCTGGCTTCGTAAACATATTCGCCGGATATGGTCGCGGTGGCGCACAGCAGCGGGATCGTTGCTGCGCCGCTCCCCGAATAGACGTAATTGGCGTCCGTTCCCGTGATGGCGAAATCCAATCCGGGATTCGATGAGTTGCCCCACGCCACCAGCGTGAACGTCGCGGAGCTTCCGGTCGTCAGCGTGATCGTTCCCATGCAGTTGGAGCCAAGCGTATACGTTCCCGAATACGCGAAGGCCTTTCCCGCGGTCACATTCGTGTTTACCGTTCCGGTGAATGTCACCGCGCTCTTGCCGTCGAACGTCGACGTGCCGACGCCCTCGTAGCCGCCGGTAAAGGCTCCCGTGGACGAAATGCCTCGTCCGCTCAAGATCAGCGAATAGGTTCCGTTCAAAGTGGCCGCGCTGCAAGGTCCTCCGGAGATAGTCTGAGCGACGGCCGGAATGGCGAAAAGACTCAAGGCGAGCAACCCAGCGGTGTTTTTCATGCCTTCCTCCCGCTTCCGCGCCGTCGCAGGCTCGCCGTGGGCTGGCCGTAAACCGCGTGCGCCGTCCCGATCACCATGAATTTCGAGCTTTGCGCCAAGGTCACGTAGAAATCCGTGCTCGCCGCGGTATTGCCGGAATAGACGCTCAAGCTCATCACGGAGGATTTGCCGTTCGCGTCGGTCAGCGTCGCCGATCCCACGCAGTTCGATGACATCGAATACGTCCCGGTAACGGTTGAAGAGGAACCGACATTCGCGTTCGCGGTCACATTGCCGTGCCCGTCGAATTGCAACAATCCGGTGATATTTCCGGCTTCGTTAACGGCGGCGCCGGAAAATCCATATCCCGTGCTGGTGAAGACGTACACGCCGGAGAGCATGGCGAGGTTACAGTTGCTCGGCGTCGTGTTGGCGCTTCCGTTATAAGAATAGGTTGCATCGCTCCCGGCAATCGCGAAACTGGCACCCGAGCTGGCGCCCGCGTTATAGATCGCCAGGTTGAACGTCGCGCTGCCGCCCGAATTGATCTCGATCGATCCCACGCAGTTCGCCTCGACCATGTACGTTCCCGACATTGGAAGCGGCGTGCCCACGGCTTGTAGCGTATTCGAAGTCAGCGCGAGCACCACGGCGCTCAACCCGTCGAAGGTCGCCGTCCCGTTAGCTTGGAAGACGTTCGTGAAAGTTCCCGTGGAAGAGACCTGTCTGCCGCTCAACGAAACGGCATATGTTCCTTTCACGGTGGCGGAGCTGCAAACGCCGCCACCTTCCGCTCCGATGACCGGAGTTTGCGCGAGAGCCGGCGCGAGCGGGAGACAAAGCAGGGGGACTGCCCGAATACGTTTGAAATGTCTCATAGGCAATAACTTGAGTGAATTTGTATGCTTAGTTACCGAAATGCCGGCCCGTTCAAGCTCGGGAGACAAAATCGGGCGCTTCCAGAAGAAGATATCACACTTCGTTTAATGTGGCGACCCGGTCAATTTTTGACAGCCGCTCCCTCCCTGTCGCGGCTCAGAACCAGGGCTCGTTCCGAGCCGCGCACGTGAGCAAGCGGCTACAACCCCATCTTCTCGAGCTTTCGATACAGCGTCTTGCGTTCGATGCCCAGGATTTTGGCCGCGCGGCTCTTATTGCCGTTGGCGGCGGCCAGCACGCGCCGGATCTGGTCGGCTTCCGTATCGGCCAAGGTTTCGCTGGAGCTTTCCCGCGAATCCATCTGCTCGATCGACTGCCGCACCGCTGCGGTGTCAATGCGCCCGCCCGCCGCCAAAATCGCCAGCCGCTCCATCATGTGCTGGAGCTGCCGGATGTTGCCCGGCCAACTGTACTCCTCCAGCGCCTTCAAACCCGAATCGATCAGCTTGGTGTTCAGCGAATAGCGCTGATTGTAGCGTTTCAGAAAATGATGCACCAGCAGCGGGATATCGGCGGCGCGTTCACAGAGCGGCGGAACGTGCATGCGAACCACATTCAGCCGGTACCAGAGATCCTCGCGGAACTTACCCTCGTCCACCATCGTCTGCACGTCGCGATTGGTGGCCGCGATCACCCGCACGTCCACTTTTTTCGCCCGCGCCGCTCCCACCGGGCGAATTTCGCGTTCTTGAAGAAAGCGCAACAACTTCAATTGGAACCCCAGATCGATATCGCCGATTTCGTCCAGAAACACGGTGCCGCCGTGCGCCGCTTCAAACACGCCCATGCGGTCGCGATCGGCGCCCGTGTAGGCGCCTTTCAGCGCGCCAAACAACTCGCTCTCCAGAAGCGACGGCGCGATAGAGCCGCAATCCACGGGAACGAACGCCTGCTGCGCGCGCCGGCTGTTCCTGTGGATCATGCGCGCGATCAGTTCCTTGCCGGTTCCCGTTTCGCCTTCGATCAGGACGTTGGCATCGGTAGGAGCGACGCGCGAGATGGTCTTGTAGATCTCCACCATTCCCTTGGAGCTGCCGATGATATCGGTTTCGGGAAGATCGTCGAGTGGCTCGGCCTCTTCTTCGCCCGTGGAGGCCAACGATTTCTCGGCGCGCTTGATGGTGTCGATCATGTGCGCCATCTCGAACGGCTTCGCCAAATACTCGAACGCTCCGCCCTCGGTAGCCGCCATCACCGTTTCCATGCTGCCGCGCCCGGTCATCAGAATGACCGCGCATGCCGGATTTTGACGCCGCGCGCTGCGCAGCACGTCGATTCCGGTGCGTTCATCCAGATAGATGTCGGAAATGACGATCGGATAAAACTGCTTTTCCAGGCTGTCCAACGCCTCGCGCGTCGAAGCCACCGCCTCCACCGAGTAGCCCTCCGCCTCCAGGCACGTGACCATGGTGGTTCGCACGGCGAAGTCGTCCTCGACGATCAGAAGCCTGGCCGGCGGACGCCGGGAATCGGCAAGATGAGGCTCCATATAACACCGCTAAGGATTCACCAGGGGCGCGTAGTAGCCGTGCCGCGCGCGCACCACCAGATCCTTGCGATTCTTGACCTTGATCTCCAGGGTGTGATACAAGCCGTCGGTCTTCAGGGGATCGGGACGATAGAGCGCGATGTATTGATGCCGTAATTCGTTGGCGATGTTTTCGAAGGATTGCGCCAAATCCGACGCTTTGAATGGGAAGAATGCTTGCCCGCCGGTCTCCTGCGCGAAATATCGCATGATCTTGTCGCCTTCGGTTTCGATGCGCGTAATATTGGTGGAAATCGTATAAATCACCACGTCGGCCTTTTGCGCCATTTCGAGCGCCTGGTCGCGCGTCCAATGGCTTTGATTGTCCTCGCCGTCGCTCAGTATCACCATCGCGCGGCGGAATTTTTCCGGCGGCTGTTCCTTCATCAGCTTGTCGCGGCAGGCGAAGAAAATCGCGTCATAGAGGGACGTGCCGCCGCCGGGGCGCAAATCGCGGATCGCCCGCGTGAGCTTCAGCGTGTCGTCGCTCAGATCCGAGACCAGCTCGGCCGAAGTGTCGAAACTCACCAGCATGGCTTTGTCGCGCCCGGGGCGCAGCACGGTTTCAATGAAGTTCGTAGCGGCCTCCTGTTGGAATTTGAAGCGCTCGCGAATGCTGTTGCTGGTGTCGATTAAAATTGCGAGACGCAACGGCAGATTGGTCTCCGCCGTGAATTCGGAGATGGTTTGCGGCCTTTTGTTTTCGACGATCTGAAATTCGTCTTTCGTCAGATCGGTGATGAAGCGGCCCTTTTTATCCTGCACCGTGAACAAAAGGCTGACGCGCGTCACGTCGAAGCGGATAGGGGCTTGATCGCCGACGTCCAGAGGCGATTGGTTGGTTGGAGTGGCGTTGGGCTGAGCGGCGTCGGGCTTAGCGTCGGCCGGAGCCGGCGTTTGCGCCAGGGCGGGGACCATGACCAACACCGGTAAAATCGCGAACTTCATAGCAGCCTACTTATAAATTATACGTGTCGTGTGACTGTGGCGGCCCGCAAGCGGTTGAGCCACTCAGAGAGCTGCTCCGGAATGGGGGCTTCGACCGTGACACGCTGATCTGAAGCCGGGCTGGTGAAGGAAATGCGCCAGGCATGAAGAAACAGGCGCTCGGCTGCCGGAGCGCCGTAGAGGCGGTCGCCCGCAACCGGGTGACCTTCACTCGCCAGATGCACTCGGATCTGATGCGTGCGGCCAGTGCCGATGCGCACCTCCAGGTAGGTGAACTTCTCGAAGCGCTCCAGCACACGGTACTCGGTGAAAGCGCCGCGGCCCACGCCGAGTTTCACGGTCATACGCGTGCGCCGCACGGGATCGCGCGCGATAGGCCGTGCGATCCGTCCGGAATCGCCGCGCACTTTCCCGTGCACCAGCGTCCGATACGTTTTTTCCACCGTCCGGCGCGCGAATTGCGCCGCCAGCGCCCGATGCGCGGAATCGGTTCGCGCCACCAATAAGACTCCGCTCGTGTCTTTATCCAGGCGATGCACGATGCCGGGCCGCAGCTCACCGCCCACGCCCGAGAGCGTCTGAAAATGATGCACCAACCGGTTCACCAGCGTTCCGGAATGCGCTCCCGCTCCCGCGTGCACAATCAGTCCTGCGGGCTTATCCACGGCGATGACGGATTCGTCTTGATACAGCACACGAACTGGAAGATCCTCCGGCTCGGCGCGCAGGGGAGGAGCGTGGGCGGGGAACACGTCCACTCGCTGCCCACTTCGCAGAAGCTGAGAGGCCTTCAAGGTCTGGCCATCGACCAGCACGCGTCCCTCTTTGATCCACGCTTGAAGCCGCGCGCGGCTGGGGCCGTCCGCTGTTCCCCGAAATTGATCTTGCAAAAAATGATCCAGGCGCTGGCCGCTCGCTGCGCTATCGACGGTGAATCGCATTCTAGTCGTCAGTTCTCAGTTCCCGGTTCCCAGTTATCAATTACCCGCTGCCAGTCCCGAAGGACTGATAACTGAAGACTGATAACTGACGACTACGGCAATTTCTCCAACCAACTGCTAGCTGCCGGATACCAGGTACACGGCGATCTCCGCCGTTAAGTTCGGCAACATCCGCACCTGCCGGTGCCCCGCCACGAAAATCCGCCGCTCCAGCCGCCATTTCTCCCGCCGCACCAGTTCCTCGAAATCGAGCACGGTGAAGAAGTGAATGTTGGGCGAATCCCAGCACTCGTAGGGAAACAGGCCGGTCTTGGGAGCGCGGCCACTGCGCAGCGTGGACCAGCGCACAGAATAATGGCCGAAATTCGGAAACGCGACAATCGCGCGGCGGCCCACTCGCAACATGCCTCGCAACACCCGCCGCGGGTCGCGCGTTTCCTGGAGCGTCTGCGACAGAACCACGTAATCGAAGGCCTGATTCGGATAATCGTCCAGCGCCGTCTCCAAATCTCCCTGATACACGGAAGCGCCGCGCGCGATGGCTTTTTGCACGCGCGCCGCGGTAATTTCCACACCGCGGCCGTCCACGTCCTTATGCTCCTTGAGCCACGAAAGCAGCTCGCCGTCGCCGCAGCCTAAATCCAACACGGTGGTGCTGGGTTCTACCAGTCCGCCGATGATTGCGAAGTCGCGGCGGCCGAAAACCTCACGCACGCCCCGCGGCTCCCCCTTTGGAGAGGCGATCCAAATCGCGATAGGTGCTGGCCAGGAATCCGCGCACCAACTCGGTCTGCTCCGCCACCTCCACTAAGAACGAATCGTGTCCGTAGCGCGCTTCCAGGTTGCAGTAGGCCACGTCCGCATTGCGGCTCCGCAGGGCGCTCACGATTTCCAGGACCTGATAACTGGGATAGAGCCAATCGGAAGTGAAGCTGATGACCAGGAAACGAGTGCGGGCCCGTTCGAACAGCGACCGCAGCGAGCCCCGCTGTGTCAAGTCGAACGTGTCCATGGCGCGGGTGATGTAGATATAGGAATTGGCGTCGAACCGGTCGACGAACTTGTATCCGCTATAAGAGAGGTAACTTTCCACCTCGAATTGATCGGGGGTGCGCAGACGGCGTCCGAATTTTTCGCGCATGCTGGCGTCGCTCATATAGGTAATGTGGCCCACCATGCGAGCCACGGCCAAGCCTCGCGCCGGAGGTTTACCGCCGTAATAATTCCCCTCGTTCCAATCGGGGTCCGCCATGATGGCCTGGCGTCCGACTTCGTTGAAGGCGATCTGCTGCGCGCTATGCCGCGCCGTGGTGCCAATGGGAATGGCCGAAGCCACGCGGTCGGGGTAGGCGACGGCCCATTCCAGCGCCTGCATCCCGCCCATCGATCCTCCGGAAACCGCAAGCAGCCGCGGGATGCCAAGAGAATCGACCAGCAGCTTTTGCAGCCGAACCATATCGGAGATGGTTACGGAAGGAAAGCTCATGGCCCAAGGGCAGCCGGTTTCCGGATTCACGGATCCAGGGCCGGTGGTACCGCGGCATCCGCCCAGCACGTTGGAGCAGACCACGAAATAACGTTCCGTATCGAAGGCCTTGCCGGGGCCGATCATGTTGGACCACCATCCGCCTTGACCCGCGGCGTGAGCGTCGCCGGAAAATGCATGCAATATGAGAATCGCGTTGGAGCGATCGGCGTTCAACTCTCCGTAAGTCTCATAGGCGCACTCCACCGGTCCGAGTGTGACCCCGCAGTCGAGCTCCAGTTTGTCAAAAACGGCGACGGCCGATTCGGCCGCCATTTGCGCAGTCGCCATGGGCGGCAACTCTCAGTGTACAGGCCCATCCGAGCTTTGCGACGGCAACGCCGGAAACCCGCTGTTCCTGGAGCAAGCGTCAGCTTGCAACCTGGGCTTCAGCCTAGGGCAGCTTCACTGCGTACAGCTTGTACGGCGTCGGGTCTTGTCCCTTATTCTTTCCGTTTCGATAGTCCTGCTTCCCTTCGACCACCCACGCCATGCCCTTGGTTGCCGTGGTCGCCGGTGTTGCGAGCATCCCTTCCTTCAGGGTGCTGATGGTCGCCATATTGGTCTTGGGGTCCACCGTGACCAACGCCAACCGGCCACCCATTCGTGCGGCGTTACCGTTTTCGGCCTGCACGAACTTATGCTTGCCGATGGCGCGCAGGCCGTCTGGAGCGCCCAGCGGGCCCGACAGCTTCAGCTCGGTAACCTTCTTCGATTTTCCATCCGGACCCAAGTCGACCCTGATCAGCTTGTTTGCGGTCACGCTGTTCACATACAACGTGGTCTTATCGCCGAATGCGAGACCATCCGCACCCGCCAGGAGCGGATCGGCCACAGCTTCCTCCAAAGCCGACGCGCCTTTCTTCAACATGAAAAGCTTCCCGCCTGCTGTGTCCGACGCATAGGCCGTTCCGTTGTCATTAACCGCGATGTCGTTGCACACAGCGCCTTTTGGCATCGGGTAGGAACCTTTGGCCATCCCGGTCCCCAGATCAAACGCCTTCAGAACTCCCGGACCTGTGTTGCAGACCCAGAGCGTGTTCGCTTTCTCGTCCGCGAACACACCCAGCACTGTAGTGAAACCGTTCCCTTCCCTTGCAATGAACGGCTTCGGTTCCGTCTCGCCGGGCTTGATCTTATAGACACCGCCGGGCACGCTGCCGAGGATGATCGTGCCGTCCTTCAGAGATGTGATGCTTTCGGGAAAAAGGTCCTTGGGTTGGCTAATGGAGATTTCGGGGATTTTGATGCCCGCGAACAAAGCGACGCCGATGACGCACGCATTCATAGCCACGGTTCGACGAATCCATCTGGTTGCGAAAAGGCTCATCCCTAAATCATCGCTTAAAATTCGCCGTTCCGCATAGAGAAACGTCGTGCGCAGAAAACCGCATGGATGGCGGCGTGGACTATTTGCCCACCATGTGAGCTGCGTCTCGTTCGCCTTCCAAGCAGACATACTCCAACAAATCCGAATCGGGCTGGAGTTGCCAATTCAGCTTCACCGTCCACGGATGGGTATAGGCTTTGGGATCGTTCACTGTCATCTCGATCTCCATCGAGCCGTAATTGAGGCGATGAAAGCGCTCGGTGACCTTGGCCGCGCTGGTCACGGGACTGCCGTCGTAATCGGCCCAGAGTCCGTCGCGGAAGCCGATGGTCTCCACCACTAGAACATCGTTCACCCACTTCCCCGTCGAATAACCGTTCCACGAAGGCTGAGGATCTTCGGGCAGCGGGCGGCCATCGGTGAAAATTTGCCGGTATTCCATGTCGCGCTCATGCAGAACCGCGAGGTAGCCGGGCGATTGCACGAAGCGGCGTGGGAAAGGATGCGTGTTCATTTGCACAATCCCGAGCGGCATGCACTTTACGTCGGGATTGTCCTTGCTGTGATCGGCGGTGCGCTTATCGCGAATCTCCCGGGCCCACGGAAGATACGGCAGGCCACCCGGAACCACCGAGCCCAGATCCCAGAACGGTCCCGTGGCATTGGCCTGGCCCGCGAGGCTTTCGTCCAGCGGACCGCGCCGGCCCGGAGCCCAGATTGCGGAAAGATCCGGCTTGCCGTCGGCGCCCTGCGGAGCGGGCGCGGCCAGATCGGGCGATCCGTCCGCCTTGCGGGGCACTCCGGGGGTGGGATAGTTGAGCCACTGGGCGGGAAGTGTCTGCACGGCGAACGCGCCGATAACAATCCAGCGTTTTACAAGAAGGTGGCCGTGGAACATGATTCAGTTTCTACCGCTGAAGTATACACGATAGACTTGCAGAGGGGCGCACATGATTACCATCCGTAAAAGCGAAGACCGCGGCCATGTCGATAACGGCTGGCTGAACAGCTATCAAACGTTTTCCTTCGGAAGTTATTCCGATCCCGCGCATAACAATTTTCGCGCGCTGCGCGTTTTGAACGAAGATCGCATCGCGCCCGGCAAGGGGTTCGGGGCGCACGGCCATCGCGACATGGAGATTT